>NZ_JADPKL010000061.1:0-175151 GCF_023073935.1 Bradyrhizobium sp. 147
TCCATGACTCGATGGAAGCCACTGTGGACCCTTATCCCGGGGTCCCGATTGGATGCCGATCACCCCGAAAACGGGGTCCTTATTCCATGCCGAAACACATTTGCCTTCTTCATGCCAATCCGCTTGGCGAGCTTCATGCCCGAGGCGTTGAGGGAAGACCACTTTTGGGTTCGATAAAGAAGAACAGTGGCGGCCTCGAACAAGTAAGTTCGGAGAAGCCGGTCGCCCCATCGAGATATCTTTCCGTTGGTGTCAGTTTCGCCGGATTGGCTGCGTCGCGGCATAAGGCCGAGGTAGGCGCCGACTGTCGAAGCCGATCGGAAGCGCGAGGGGTCATCGATCGTGTGGCGGAACGTTAGGGCCGTCACGACGCCGACACCTGGGACCGTCATCAGGCGACGCGTCGTCTCGTCCAGTTTTGCCAACCGGCGGACCTCGTTGTCGAACTTACCCTGTTGTTGACAGACGTTCTCATGGATCGAGAGCAGCGGCGATATCACGCTGAGAAGTAAATGATCAACGCCCAAGAGTTCGCTGACCTGGTCGCCGAACTGTTGGCCGATCGCGCGAGGGAATAGTAGTCCACATTCCTTGATCAAGCTGCGGACCTGGTTCTCGATGTCTCGGCGCATGGACACGAGCCGAGATCTGGCGACGAAGATCGCTCGGATCTTCTGGCTTTCCTCGCTTTTGACTTTGACCTCTCGATACCATCCAACCCGCACCAGTTCGGCAAGGCCTCGTGCATCATTTTGATCGCTCTTGTTCATACGGACCGACAAAGCTGCGTGCGCATGCCGAGCGTCGATGCAGACCGCCGGAAGCTCACCCCTGCGGAGTTCATGCCATAACCAACTCGCCATCGCCCCGGTCTCAAAGCCGACACACTCGGCATGAGGCGCATGTTTGCGAAGCAGGTCAGTCAAGGCTCCAGGATTAGACTTCGCTTTTCCTTCGAAGATTACTTGACCAGTCTCGTTGACAATGCACACAGCGGTTTCTCTTCGGGAGACGTCCAGCCCGACGTACTGCTTCATGGGAGCTCCTTCGAATCATTTGATTGCGAGGGCTCGACGATAACGGAGCTTGCCCGCCACGAGCGCTGACCGCAATTACGTCATCGTTTGGAAATTTGGCCGCTCGTATTGCCGCATCCGCGAGTGTTAGCCTAATGGCACCATTGCCAATGACGGTCGGATATCGATTGATCGGCCGCGCCAGATGGTTTTCCCAGCTTGCTCGACGAGAGGGGCTGTGGGCGGGTCGGCCCTACATAGCCCGAGCCGTCCGCAACCCCGGGCAATGGGGCAGCGGTCATGGCGTCGCCGAGCGGGCCTTGGGCGACCAACCGTTCGGCAGCCGTCCGTCTGAGCACCCTCAGCAGACGTTGCACAATCGAATGCTGTCTCTTTCCGAACTCCTCGGGGTATTTCTCGCTCAGCCGGCCGACAATTGCGAGAGCCGTGAGCTGCGGCTGCTCTGCGAGCCAGGCTTCGATCGCAGCAAGATGCGGGTCGAGCTTGGATGGCATGCGAACTCTGGTCTTATAGGGCCGACGAGTTCGCCAGTGCGTTCCATGCGGCTCGCCGACCGTTACCGTCTTGCCGAGCGGCTTCGCGAACGTCGCCGCGGTCGCTGGCAGGGCGCTAGTGTGAGCGGGTTGCAGGCCGCGCGCCTGTCCGGCACGATGATCGACGCGATTGCTTAGCTCCTCTTGGGTTGCGCGAATCTCCGCCAACAGTGCGACCAGATCAAGCGAGCGATACTGATCGCGGAGCCGTTTCTTCACGGCCGCGGTCACCTTGGGATGCGCCAATGCACGGTCGTTCACTTTAGCCCCTTCGCTACGCTTCTCCTTCAGCTTGAACGACGGCTGGAAGAAGTTGACATAGAGCCCGTGCGGCCGCATAGAGGCGGCCCATCATACGCGCCGTCTCGACGCCATCGAACCGGCCATAGAGCATGAGGCGGCGGACGACCGCACCATTCTTCTGCTCGACGCTCTTGAACCGCCAGCTATCGTTGCCGGTCTCGACAATGTCGCAGTGATAGGCTCAATCGGTCGAGCAGCGCGGTGGTCATCTTGGAATCGCCGAACACACTCGGCCATTCGCCGAAGGCGAGATTGGTGGTCACGATGACGGAGGCGCGCTCATAGAGCCGGCTGACGAGTTGGAAGAGAAGCTCCCCGGACTGAGAGGAGGGCAAATAACCGAGTTCATCCAGCACGATGAAGTCGATCCGGGCCAGATGCTCGGCGAGCCGTCCTTGCCTTCCGTTGTGGGTCTCGCTCTCAACGCGATTGACGAGATCGACGACGTTGTAGAAGCGGCCTCGGGCACCAGATCGGATGCAGCTTCTGGCGATGGCGATGGCGAGGTGGGTTTTACCGGTGCCGGTGCCGCCGACCAGAACGACGTTGCGCTGCCGTGCGATGAAGCCGCCGCCGGCGAGATCATTGACGAGCGTCTGGTTGATCGGCGTGCCGTCGAACGGAAGTCGGCGATGTCCTTGGCGAGCTGGTCTTTGATCGACCTGGCTTGCTTCTCGTTGATCTCGGCGTGGAGCAGGTCGCCGACAATGCGCTGGGGTTCGTGCTGGCGCTTGACAGCGATTGGCTAGGTGGCCGGACGGGATCATTCAAGCGTGGCGAGATCGGCCCGGATCTGTTCCGAGCCGCCTTTCGTGGCGGCCGGTCCTTCGGACAGTACGTCTATGTCCGGCGGGTGGTCGCTGCCGTCCAGAGTGCGTGGCGTCAGCACGAAGACCCCGACGCCAACGCCGGAACCTGGGCGCTGCTCGGAGCCGCATTGCGCGCACTCCGAGCGGCCGGCGTAGTAAAAATGTGTTCGCCAACGCGCAGCGTTGACGGCCGGATTTGCCGAAGTCCGTGTCTGTTTTCGAGGGGTAAAGCGGGACACACACACACACACACACACACACACACGAACTGTCGGCGCCTGCCCCAAACGGACTCGACGCCCGACCCAAGCCGATAGCAGCTTTTGGGCCCGATGCGGACCTCTCAGCGCTTTCTTTAAGATTGGCGCGCTTCAATATAAAGGAGGTTGATCTATCTTTGGCATGCAACTGGCAATTGTCGTTCAGGTGTCGACCGTCCGACTGAACAGGGGCACTGCATGTTTGGACGTGTGATTGGGATCGCTCTGCTTGCAGGATTAGCTGCGGTCTCGCAGTCACTTCAAGTCAGGGCCGAGAGCTTCGTTTAGTCAGCATTTTGTAGACGATGGCTGCAGCAGCGCGACGTCACCCCATTGGCGCCGATGCTGCTGAAATTGGATGGCTTCTGACGGAACAGGCTCGACCGTACGGCGCAAGCCTGGCGCGGAGCAGCCGCTTCGGCGCAAGCCCCTGGGCGCAATCGGCTCACGGATGGACACGGCGGCGAGGTCGTCAGCGAGGCGGCCTGTCAACTCCGCCGGTCAGCGCCTCCCCTCTGCTGCCGGAAACCGCAGGCGAGCCGCTTGCGAACATATCATCATAGGAGAACGGGATCCGTCGTTCCTGGCGCGTCCACGTCAGCACCGCCGCCTCCAATTGCGGGCGGACTTGCACTGCAAGGAACCTCGCTATCGACGGCTCGGGTCTGGCGCAGCTCGGCTGCCGAAACGCGATTCTGCCGTCATGGTGCGACCTATATTGTGGACGCCGGGGCCGTGCCTCCTCGCAGGACGCACGGCTACCCTCGCGATCAAAACTACGGTGTTTACTTGGCGTTCGCGCCGGGGCGGTCGTGCGGATTCCCTGCGAAGACGTCTACCTTGTGGTCACCCTCATTCTTGCCGCTTCCCTGGGCCGGCGGTGCGCCACCGTGGACAAAATCCAACTCGGTTTCGGCGATCTCTCTCAAATCGTCCATCTTTTTCAACGGAGTATCCATGACATTCTCCTTGGATCTGTATTGGACGAATTCTTGATCGGCGTTCGATCCCGCCGACTACTGGAGTCCCGGGGGCAGGTCTTTATTTTGGCCCGGAGGGGCATTACCATTCCCTGAAGTAGTGGTCATCTGCGATGCACCGTGGGGCTGCCCGCCCGGGTTCGCAGTTGTTAATTTTCCACCACAGACCTGCTCTAGTTCTTTCTCACTGAGTTCTCTCAGCGTCCGTCTGTCTTGCATGACGTTCTCCTTGCTTTGCTTGGAAGCGAACTGCTCTCGCGCGTTTGCCCCCGCAATACTCTCGCCAGAAACAGGCGCCTGCAATTCAGCGTTGGCTTTATGTCCTTCGATTTACGTCGTTCGGTAATCGGGACTCTAGCCCCACCAACGTGCGTTATAGCCTGCACTCGGGATGGGAACGCCGCAATCCGAACGCGCGCGCTCGCGCCATGAAACAAGAGGAGAAGTCGGGCAATCAGGCCACAGATTTAACAGCCGTAAGTAAGTAGCCAAGTCGCATTCCTTGATTATGACGTCCGCTTTTGATGCTGTGGACGGCTCCTCCACGGGCACGAGAGTGCCAAGGATCGGGCGCCGTTTGAGGCTCCCACGATTCGGAGGAGCAGCCTATGCAGTCAATTTCGACGATCGGTCTGGATATCTCGAAGTCCGTCTTCAAGTGCATGGCGTCGATGCAGCCGGCCAGGTGGTGATCCGGCGCCAACTCAAGCGCCGTCTCATGCTGTCGTTTTTTGAGATGTTGGCCGCCATGCCTGGTGGGGATCGAGGCTTGCGCGTCATCCCACTATTGGTCCCGCGACTGCAGGCGTTGGGGCATACCGTGCGGTTGATGCCTCCGGCGTACGTGAAGCGCTACGTCAAGCGGCAGAAGAACGACACCACGGACGCAGAGGCGATTTGCAGGCGGTCACGAGACCCAACATGCGGTTCGTGCCGACCAACACGGTCGAGCAACAGAGCTGTCTGATGCTGCATCGCGCGCGCCATCTCTTTATCCGCCAGCAGACTGCCGTGATCAATTCAATCCGGGCCTATCTTGCCGAGTTCGGGATTGTCGCCCCGGTCGGTCGCCGAGGTGTCGAGCAACTGCTGGAAGTCGTCGCCGATACAGCTGACCGCCGGCTCCCGGAGGTGGCCCGCGCGTGTCTTGAGGCTCTCGGCAGTCAGTTGCGGGCACTGAAGGCCAAACTCCTGGAGTTCGACAGACGCATCATCGCCTGGCACAGATCAAGCGCGACGAGCAAACGGCTGGACGCGATTCCTGGTGTCGGTCCGGCGCTGGCAACGGCGCTGGTCGCGAGCGTTGCTGATGCCAAGGCCTTCCGATCAGGTCGGGACTTCTCGGCCTGGGTTGGACTCGTGCTGAAGCAGAACTCGAGCGGAGGCAAGGACAAGCTTGGCAGTATCAGCAAGCAGGGCGATCGCTATTTGCGCAGCCTGTTCACGGCAGGCGCACTCGCCGTGATACGCTATGCCAACATCCATGGAACGGGGCATCGACCCTGGCTCTCCGCATTGCTGGCGCGGCGAGCAACCAAGGTCGCCGCCATCGCGCTCGCCAACAAACTCGCCAGGATAGCCTGGGCGATAATGGCGAGGAACGAACGCTACAAGGAACCCGCCGCTCTCATGGCGTAAAACGAGATCACGCCGGACATGCCGGTGTGACTTAACGGTTGGAAGGGCGAACAGCACTTAATGCAGCACCGGTCGATCCGGCGATCAGGACAACCCACACGGGCCACGGCATCGTTGAATGCGTGCTTTTGATCGGGACCTGATCCGCGGAGGGCAGTATGGCCAGCGGTCACGTGAACCGCGCAAACAGGCCGAACACATGGCCGCACCGACCAACGCCGCAAAGTGAAGATTCTCCTTGCCAACCCGGAGCCGTCCACAATGGCGCCGGAGGCGAAGATCGCGATGGGAATCAGCGAGTCAGCTATTCCTCAAACCCCAGATCGTCGTCGGCTCAATCCAATATGACTTCCGCGCTTGAGAAAGAGCTTGAGCGTGGGGAACGAGGCGCATCACACAAGGTACGTGCCGGCCATGACACGGAAGGTCGGGCAAATACCTCGAAAGAGGTATTATTCGGCTGATGAGCCCACGTTAGAGTGTCGGACCACGTATGGGCGTCCAAATTTTGACCTTGCCTGATCGAGGGTGGAATCACACAGGCGCGAGCGCAGATCGAGGCAACGATAAGCGTCATGAAATATCGGGGAGGCGCGACGTGCAGGCCCGATTGGTCTAAGGCAGCTTGGCCGATCTAAAGGCACATGCGACGCGACAGGGCTAGGCGGAGACCGTACGATGAAAATAGGATCAAGAGGCATCTTCATTGCCATTGTCGAGGACCGCCAGAAAGCTTGTAGATCGCATCACAAGCTTCTGCCTGTGCGAATGGCGATCGTTGTTTTCTTGCTATTGGCCTGCGTGTTTCATCAGGCTATGCCATCGATCGCGCGAACGAGTGAGCCTGAAGCTGAACCACAGATACAGCCCTATCCAATGCAGGCCATGCCTCGCCTGGCACAAGCCAAGCGCTCCCCTAACTCAAATACGGTTGGGATCGTGACGGGTCGCCCAAACGCGACTGACTTTGCAATCGCTCATGAGATCTCGACGGTTCTCGCGACCGGACAGGAGACTGGTCCGAGAGGGGAGGTCGCACTGCGGATTCTGCCGATGGTCGGCAAGGGCGGCATTCAGAACGTTCGTGACGTGCTAACCCTACCGGGCGCCGACATGGGCATTACGCCCACAATTCTGCTCGAGCGCCTGCGCGCCAGCAAGGAGTTGGGTGATATCTCGAAGAGCTTGGTCTACATCGCCCCCCTCTTCCACGAAGAACTCCACATCCTTGCGCGCCCAGAGATCCGCACTGTTGCTGACCTCGCTGGAACACGCGTCAACCTTGGGGAGGAGGATGGCGGTACGGAAGTCTTGGCGCGGGACATCCTCGGTCGACTGGGCGTGAAAGTGACAGAAATTAATGTTGATCAGAATGCAGCTGCGGAAGGCATGCGGAGCGGCGACATTGCGGCCACCTTGTTCATCACGGGCAAACCCGCCCGTTGGCTCGAACGATACGGGCGCGAGGACGGCTTCCATCTCGTTCCGGTGCCATACACTTCATCCTTGGAAGAGGATTATCTGCCGGGGACTTTCACCCACCAGGATTATCCGAACCTGATCGCTTCTGACGGGCGCATCGAGACGCTTGCGGTTGGTTCGGTCCTCATTGCTTCCAACTCGCCTCGGACAAGCGAGCGATACCAACGCTTGGAGACGTTCGTTTACGCGTTCTTCTCGCGCATTTCGGAGTTTGAGGGTCCAGCGCGGCACCCGAAATGGAAACAGATCAATCTTGCGGCGGTGTGGCCCGGGTGGAGCCGCTTCGCTCCCGCGGAACGCTGGCTGAAGCAGCACCCCTTGGCAACACCCGATGCCGACTCGCGGGCGGAGTTTGAGCGGTATTTGGATCAGTCGGGCATTGTTCCTTCCGCCACCGAGCGCGAACGCTTGTTTCAGGGTTTCCTGCGCTGGTGGCGGGAGCGGAGAGGCCGCTGACCGATCTCATATCCGTACAGGGTGGCCTTCGAGCAGCAATGGTAGGGGCATAACAATGATGAAGTGTGTATGTGCCATAGGCTTTCTGGCCCTGGCCATCCTCGCCGTGCCTCTGGCGGCGAACGCGCAGACAGCACGCAAAACCGAGACGCTCACGCCCAGTCCGCCGAATCGATTGGCGGTGCACATAAGCGACCGTGCTTTCGACCTTAGGGGCAGATTGAGCAGCACGATCTACATGCACAGGCGCAAGCCTAAACGAGTGGCGGTGCACATCAGCGACAGACGGAAGAGCGAGCGCATAGGATATAAGCAGGTGAGCTCGCTCGTAGATTTTCCGCCCTTCTTCCCCGGTATCGGCGCGCTTTACGTTCAGCCCAACACGCTCCCGAACGGACCATACCGTGCTTTCGACCGCAACGGCAGATTGAGCAGCACGATCTACATGCTCCCTATCGAGGACCTTGAGAATCGAAAACGATTCGATCTTGAAGGCCTCGCCGGAAAGGGGGACCACGTAACCGCCTACTTCAATTCCGGTCATCCTGGACTCGATAAGCCCCATTATCACATCCACATTTGGCACGTGAGCAAGAAGGGGGAAGAGCAGGTTAAATAGCGAGTAGCAGGATCTTAGGCATTGCCAGGATCGTGTGTGTCCGCAGACATTTGGTGAAGCAACTTCGGACTCCGCAGACGCCGAGATGGTGCAGGCGAAGTGTTGGACAAAAACATCCTGCCGCAGATTCCCGTCAAGCGCCTCGCGAACCGGAGGAGATCGCGCGCAGGGGTTTTCCTCGCCACCGACGAGGCTGGTTTCATCATCATGTGGCGCCCTCTCGTGGCTCCTGAGTTGAGGATTCTCGCGGACCAATGCTGATGTCGGGCATCGCCTTTGGCGCAAGGACCGGTCGGTCACTGCAGCGCTGTGGCACGCGATGCCCGCGCCCGACTTGCTTCACATCGACGACGCGCCCGGTCCGGACGATGGGTGCCTTGTAGTCCGGGAATACGCCTAGCATCGGCGCTAAATTACCGCCATGTTGATTGATCACGCGAAACAGCGCGCTGATGGCGGCTTGGTTGGTTGTGATCGAATATAGATTGCAGATGGTTCCACCTAACCCGATTTGCAACTCGACCTAACGTTCTTCAGTTGGATGCACGCACTTGTAAGGCGTGATTTGACGCGCCTCGATCAACTTGATCATGCGCGCGGGCGGCGCGTATCGCGGTGTGCGGCACGATCGGCACTTCAGCGAAGCTTCCAGCTTCGAGAGCGGCGTATCTTTAGGCCGGCGGATGGCGTCGAGAGGCAGGCTCGCGCGCGTCTTTGCAGCGGACGCACTCGACCTCCAGCCAACCAAGGCCGCCGTTGAGGCACTGACCGACCGTTGGGGAGGGCTGGGCAGGTCCGCCGTAGCCCTCCATGCGCACAGACCAGGCTGCGGCCTCCGCACGATCTGCCTCACGTTCGGCCTCCTGGGCACGCTTGCGGGCACCCTGCGCATGGATCTTCGCGCCCATGATCCGGCCGCCCCAGTTGACTTCGCGCGACTTGGTGCCCATGCGACATAGATTCCGGCGAACGGGCTGGGAGGCAAGCCGCTAGGCCTAGCGGCGTCGCCTGGCATGACGCCAAAAGGTTGGTCAACGACCAAAGAGCCGGCCTGAGAATATTTTTGAAATACCGAAATTTTCGGTTGATCCGTCGGGCAAAACAGTGGTTCATAAGGCGCTGGTTCAGTAACGAGGGTCAGCGCATATGGCCGATGAAATCGAGACAACTTCCGAGCTGTCAAAGATTGCAAAGCTCAATGGAGACTTCAGGAGGAACTATGGCACACTACTAGGGGCATTCCTGTACTTGCGGTCGATCAGTGCTGCGCGCAGTCGCTCCGCGTTTTGGGCCGCGTTCGCGTCCGTGGTCTCTTCTGCTGGCTTAGCGTTGTTGTGGAAGCACGGTTTTGAATGGCTGACCGGCGGCTGACCTCGCGTTCATGCAACTCAAAGCCGCACTGAGGTCCATCCAGCCGCTGATGCAGGGCGCTGATGACAGTCGCAAATGTGGGGCACCTACTTTGACCAAAGACCCGCGTCGAAATTCGCACGCGTCCGTCTCTTGTCTTGGGCAGATTAGCTGTGGGGAGCAGGAAGAAATCCTGGATCCGCTCATTGGCGGCATCAAGTCTAACGATCAGGACGAGATCAGATTTCTTGTACTTGAGCCTTAGTACCTCCCATCGAGGAGTAGGTCCGGAATATTGTTCTCCGTCAGATACCGCCCGCGCCAAGGTGACCGATACAGTCACATTGCTGCTTATAGTCAGCAGGCGGAGCTCTTGAAGAAAAGTGATGCTGCGCCGGCGTTTTTCCACCTCGCCGATGATGTCGCGGGCGATGGAGGCGATCAGTCGGTCCACCTTTGCCGCGGTCTCGCGAAAGCAATAGCGGGGATTGGGTTCGAAGCCGACCAGCCTGAATGCCTCCGCCAGCGATCCGAAACGTTGAGCGTAGGTCTTATTGTGGGGGATACTCTTTGTGGTCATCATCAATTTCAGCGACAAGCGGCGCTTCCGGCGGAACAGGGTGCGTAGGCGCTCGAGCATCTGTGCGTTGGACAGGACGCGTCCATGCTCGACCTGCGCAAGTCGACGCTGCGCCTTAGCGAAGAGACGTGGCGCAATGAGAGGCTTGAAGGCATTGTCCCCGCGAACCCACATCTCAGGCGGGTTGGCCACCTGCTTTTCGCCGAGCTTCTGAGAGCGACGGTTATAAACCAGATGCCCGGCATAGGCCTCGTTCTTGAGGGTGTTGCTGATGGTCAGCGAGGTCCACGGCTTGCCGCGTGCGTTGGGAATGCTGTTCGCATTCAAGTCGATCGCGATCTGCGTTCGGCTCTTTTTCCGGTCGACGAACGCCTTGAAGATGCGGCGCACGACCTTCTGCTCCGGCGCGGGACCAGGCACTAGCACGGTGCGCTGAGCTTTTAGGCTCTTGTGTTCCCCGTACTCCAGGACCCCTTTAGGCTTACCATGCTCGTCAAGCAGCATGCGGCGCAACCCATAGCCGGCCGGACCGCCGCGCCAGTAGCCGAGGCTTACGACCTGACACTGTCCGAGGAAGACTTTCTTTGACAGCTGCTTGCTGTAGTCGGCAGCCGCGACCCGCTTGATGTTCTTGAGAACAATGGAGGCCAAGCTCCCGTCGTTCTCGAACTCATCGGCGCAGTAGTGGACACGGACGCCCGCGCGTTTGCAAATAAACTCATAATAGGCGCTTTCATCCACGTCCTGAAACCGTCCCCATCGTGTGATGTCATACACCAGCACGCAATCGTAGTCGGCGCGGCCAAGCTGGACGTCCCGAATAAGATCCTGGAGCCCGGCGCGTCCCTGGATGCGAAGCCCACTGCGGCCGGCATCGGCATAAGTGCGGACAATTTTGATGTGCCGCCGCGCGGCGTGCGCGGCTATCGCCGCCATTTGGTTCTCGATCGAGTATTTCTGGGCATCCGTTGACATGCGGACGTATTGCGCGGCTTTCAATCCACGCAAAGCGGCATCGGCGGGAGGTGCTGTTGTCTGCATGGAACCGGCCCCGCTTGACTTTGAAAGGCAAGACTGGCCTGGAGAGGTGCACCGTCCGTTTCCGGCACCGGTCCGAGTTGAGACGAATACGATCAGTCTTTACGTGCTGGTGGGCCTCGAACTCGATAGGGAAGCACACCAGGGCAGGCGGAGGTTGGCAAGTATTCCTGGTGCCACTCACAAATGCTTTCCGGCCCGCTGCGTGATGAGCATTTTTATAGGTTCGGCCTTGCTTACAACGATGTGCAAGGCAATCAGCGTCGCGCCTACTGGGAACGTTGCCCGATGGGAGCGCACAAAGTCGATCCGGGCCATCAGCAGCATTCCGGCGATGATGATCAAGGGATCAGTGAATACGAAGTACTCAACCTTTAGACAGCGACGAGCGCCGAGTGCATCAATTGTGAGTGCAGCAAACATCAAAAGGCTGGCCTGACAAGCAAGCTGCCTGTGGCCCCGGCGCCACGCGTAGATGACACCCGGCACAATGAGCCACGTCAGGAAGACTATGGGGCGCGGGGAGGTAAAGAATCGGCGGCCTTTTGGCGGACTACCAAGTCCCGACGGCCCGAGTTAGGCTGCTCGCCGGTAAGAAAACAGGACCTCCGAAATAGTGGGTTTAGCGATGTAGCGGACCCCCGCTACCAAATCCAGCGTACACATTTGATTTCCCAAGACTTGGTCGATCGACATTTCGACGCGAGGGATGTCTCATTGATAGATCCGGAACGGTCGCTCATCAATGTCAAGCTAGCGCAAAACGAGCGCTCAGATCCGGGTCGCACACGCCCGGCTTGTCGCTGCGAGGCACTACATCTGGCAAATGGGGATCGTGGGAGCTTGCTGATCCTTTGGTGTTGGCAGACGGTGCGTGGCGATCCAGCGGTCTAAGCAATATCAGCGATCTCGCCAGCGCATCCTGGCGCAAACTGTGCCGAAACATCGGCGTAGCCCTCTTCGACCTGCCTTGAGGCAACTGAGCGAGCCGCATCTCGATCCGCTCAGCACCTTCATCGTGCGACCGAGCTGAGGGACGCAGCGGTTCCCCCAAAGGGGGCGCCGTTCCCGAGCGGATGGCCTGTTCGAGCGAGAATCGGGGCGACGCAATGCATGAACAACGGACGAGAATCTCCGTAATACCCACGTCGTTTGAAGCGAAGTCCTGTGCACAGATGCCGATGCACCGCCTCAATCGACCCGTCGTGGCGTCATGACAGCCCCTTGGAGCTTCCGCGTAAACGTGCTCTGCCAAAGCCAGAATTCACACTCAAAATCAAAGCGTTGCTCCGATACCATCGCCTCACGGCCGCGTGATATTTGTGCAACATCGGCGCGAAAACGATCCACTTGAGGGCAAAACGGTGACGTCTTTCGTTGATTGATCAAGGCTCTTAGGCTCTTATCCAACCCGCGACGGAGGGGGGCATCCCGAGGTCGTCCCGTTCTAGGTGGTTCGCTTAAGTCCCTCGCGTTCAGCGGGTGTGTCCGAAGGCGCGAAGCGACTAAGCGGTGAGTTAAGGGACAAGGGAACCAACCTTAGGGTGTCGTCACCCAGCGGATCCGGAACCTTCCCTATAGAGCAAACTTGGAGGTTTAACATGAAGTTGGTTAAGAGCCTTTTGCTCGGTTCAGCGGCGGGTCTGATCGCCGTTGGCGGAGCGCAGGCAGCCGATCTCCCCGTGAAGGCCAAAGCGGTCGAATACGTGAAGATCTGCTCCCTGTATGGTGCCGGATTCTACTACATTCCGGGCACTGACACCTGCATCAAGCTGGGTGGTTACCTGCGCGCTGAAGTCGCGCTGAACACCAACTCGGTCTATAATGGTCAGTTCAGCTCGAACAACGGTTCGCGCAACCGTCTGACGAACTACTACACGATGCGCGCTCGTGAAGATCTGAACATCGACACGCGCACCGCGACCGAGTACGGCGTTGTCCGCACCTTCTTCGATGGCGTCTTCTCGTGGACGACGGGTAACTATGCTGGCAGCGGCAGTGCGACCGGCGCGACCGTCTACAGCAGCACGCTGGGCCTCAACACCTCTGGTGCGACCCCGGCGCTGGTTGGTTCGACGATCAACCCGACCGACGGCGGTACCTCGGGCGGTTCGCTCGGCGTGTACTACGCCTTCATCCAGTTCGCCGGCTTCACCATGGGTAAGGCCGTGTCGCAGTTCGACGCGCCCTGGACCAACTATCCCGGCAACAACTATGACGGTCTCGTCGGCGGCAGCGGCACGGTCACTGGTGTCAACCAGTTCACCTACACCGCTGACTTCGGTCAGGGCGTGACGGCATCGTTCTCGGCGGAAGATAGGGCGGCCTACTATGATGCCGGCAACCTCAACATGACCGGCGCGACGGCGGGCGGCATCATTGGTGGCGCGTATGGCACCAACGCCATCGGCGGTACGCGTTCGCCGAACCTCGTCGGTATGGTGCGTGTCGACCAGGCCTGGGGTCTCTTCCAGGCGTCGGTGGCCGCGCATGACAACCACGTTGCCTATTACGGCGCGACCGAGCCAACTGGCCACCCCGACGACAAATGGGGTTGGGCGGTTCAGCTCGCTCTGTCGATCAAGAACATCCCGACCGGTGCGGGTGACGTGATCAACATTTCGGGCGTCTACACCGACGGCGCGACCCGCTACAACTTCCAGAATCTGGCGGGCAGCAGCTACTCGATGTTCGGCAGCTCGGGCATCGCCTACCAGAGCATCGGCTTTGCCAGTGCTCCGGACACCGTGTTCGTCACTGGTAGCCAGCAGGAGACCGTTAAGACCTGGGGCTTCCGCGGCGCTTACACTCACAACTGGGATCCCTACTGGAACACCGCAATCTACGGTGCTTACGCTCAGGCGCAGTTCGGCTCGCTTGCCAAGACCGCGATCTGCGGCGTTGGTGGCGCTGGCGGCGTGTTCGGTGGCCTCGCGGGTGTGACCGGTTGTAACCCCGACTTCGCCATCGGCCAGGTCGGTGTGATCACCCGGTGGACTCCGGTCAAGAACCTGACGTTCTCGGCTGACCTCACCTGGACCCACCTCGACCAGAAGTATTCTGGCGTGGTTGGCCTTACCCCCTCCGGTACGACCGCAAAGCCGACCGCGTTCTACGAGCTGAAGGATCAGGACACCGTTACCCTGCTCCTCCGCGCTCAGCGCAACTGGTAAGTTCGGTCTAACGACCTGACAGAGAGCCCCGGCGGGAAACCGCCGGGGCTTTTTTTGGTTTGCTTGCCGCGGAGCTTGCCTGCAATCAGGCGCCGGAGGTGCTTGTTGGCCTCGGGACGTCCGACATTGAGCCGGCTGATGCAACAACGCGCAAAGTCCGGAAGGCTCAGGAGAGCAATGATGTCCTTGTCCTCGCATGCGTCGCGGCCAAGGCTTGGGGCATATTCCCGAAAGATGCACCCGAATTTGGGTCGCGCCCGCGTAATGCTGACCGCAATTCAGGCAAGTTTCTCGAATTACTGCTGATTTTCCGGTTTTGGGATGGCGCGGCGGATCCCGCTGCCGCGACCAATGACCTTCAAAGCGCATCGATCTCCGGCAGCGGCCGCATCGCGCAGCGAAGCTCGCGCGAGGAAAGGAACTCTTGCGCATGATCGCGGCTTGAATCCGCGGACCAGCGTCGCCGCCGATTGCTGGTCTGCACGGCCCCGCCTCCAAGCCCCCATACCCCCCAAGGATGGGGCCGTGCTTCACAGCAGGAGATGCCCATGCCTGAGCCGACCGAGCAGGACATCAGAGAGCGCGCGCACCGACTGTGGGAGCAAGCTGGCAAGCCCGAAGGCCGTGAGGACGAGTTTTGGCAGGCTGCCGAGCAGGAGCTGCGCAACGAGGATAAGTCGAACACCACGCGGACGCCGGATACGCTGTGACCCGCAAGAAATGCCCATTCTGCTTCGGTCTGGGATGGGTCTGCTCAAACCATCCGCTCCGGGCCTGGAGTGACAAGCTGGGCGGCTGCCGGTGCGGTGAGGGGATGCCGTGCACCTGCAACACGGCCGAAGATCCCGAGATAAGAGTGGTGATCGTGGAAGCGGACACGACGTGGCACTAAAACAGCGACAGGTCCCCTCAGCTCGAAGTGCTGATTTTGGCTGCGTCTGAGGCTGCGCGGAACGGAGCTTTCAAAAATGAATTGAGGCTCTGAGCAGCACGGGCTGCGCCGCAGACCGATTCGCAGGGCGTGGTGGCCACCGTGGACGAGCAGCAAAAGATCGAGCACCAGATTGAGCTCGCAACGCGAGCCGCGGCGCTCGCCAAAGACGAAACCACTGTCGGGCGATTCCGGAGCTTTGCCGACGAGCTGACGCAAAAGCTCCTCCGCATGATGCGGCGCGGCAAGGTGCGGGCACGCGCCTACGAGCTCTGGGAGCAGGCCGGCCGTCCGGCCAACCGCGAACTGGACTTCTGGCTCGAAGCGGAGCGGCAGATCGAAGAAGAACGCGAACACAGGAAGGGCTCGGGACCGTCATAGCGACGATCGGTGCTGGCGCTGGATACCGACATTGGCAGCAAGGCGCTTGGCTCCGGCCGCTCGTCTCCTTGCGATAGAAAAAAGCCGCCGGGTTCTTCACCCTGGCGGCTTCAGAAGTCCGCAGCTGTTGATCGCCTCCCAGCTCGTGCGTACCGCCGTTACCTTGTTTGCGGCCATGCCTGGTCTTTGTAGGCGGACGCGGGTGATTCTGCTGTGACTTGAAGCACACAGTGGAAGGATGATGTCGGGTTTCGCGAAGATGCGCGAGAGCTCGGGGCAGGTCGGATGGGTAGAGCCCAGCAAAATCCATCACGCCTCGTATCCAATACAAGTCGGCAACGACGATCGTGAAGCCGAATTGCGGGTGGGACTGCTTCTCTGCCGCCCATCGGACAAAACCCCCGCCCGCCCGTTAACCCCCTTCCCACATAGATACTTCGCTTTATTGAAATTCGGGATCGATGTGTCGCCCGCCCTGGGCCCTCTTGGCTTTGAGAGGGTGGAGCGACGAAGTAAAGCTCGCAAAAGGCACTGCGAGACCGAAAAAACGTGCCTGCGAACCGGAGACGAGACCTCAAGCGGCGAGGAACGCTTCAGACCGCTCTCCGTTAGCGGAGCAAACTCCCGGAGCCGTCGCATGACCGATTATCCAAAGCCGCCATTTCCCGCGCAGCAGCAACCCATGCCTGGTTCGACCCGAGCGATGAATCCCAGGCCGGATCACGGCGAGGAGAGTTACAGGGGCGCCGGTCGTCTGGCTGGAAAGAAGGCGATCATCACCGGGGGCGACAGCGGCATCGGCCGCGCGGTCGCGATCGCCTATGCGAGGGAAGGTGCCGACATCGTCATCTCCTATTTGAACGAGGACGAGGATGCCGCCGAGGTCAAGGCGCTGGTGGAGCGGGAGGGACGCAAAGCCGTTCTGATACCCGGTGACATCCGCAATCCCGAGCATTGTCGTACGATCGTTCGGCGGACCATCGAGGAACTCGGCGGCCTGGACATCCTCGTCAACAATGCCGCTCATCAGGCCACGTTCAAGGACATCGCCGACATCAGCGACGAGGAATGGCAGCGGACCTTCGAGACCAACATCCACGCGATGTTCTATCTGACCAAGGCCGCGGTCCCGCATATGCGCCCGGGCGCCGCGATCGTGAACACGGCCTCGGTGAACTCCGACATGCCGAACCCCAGCCTGCTCGCCTATGCCACCACCAAGGGAGCCATCCAGAATTTCACCGGCGGACTTGCCCAGATGCTGGCGGAGAAGGGCATTCGGGTCAACGCCGTCGCCCCGGGTCCGATCTGGACGCCGCTCATTCCCTCGACGATGCCGGAGGATAGGGTCAAGAACTTCGGCAAGCAGGTTCCAATGCAGCGCGCCGGCCAGCCGGCCGAGCTCGCCACCGCCTATGTCATGCTCGCCGATCCGCTCTCGAGCTACACATCAGGGGCGACCCTGGCCGTCACGGGCGGCAAGCCGTTTATCTGACCGGCGACGTCAATCATCGCAATGACGACGTTGAGAGAGCATGGCTGCGCTCCTCTCGTGCCCCGGACGCAGCCACTTCAGCGATGCGCGGCAGAGCCTGGGCCCATCTTGCCGCATCGTACTGTCCGTCTTCTCGGCCGCGGCTCTGCGCTACAATGCTCAAAGCGTTGCAGCTTGTTCGGGACACGTGAGTGAGCGCCGACGATGTTGCTTGCGCTCACCCGGGCCCCGTCAGCTGCGATACCACGCCCCCAGATTCCACGTTATGGTGTCCCACCCCGAGATGTCGACCATGAGGTTGTTGACGCCGGCGTTGACGATGTTGCGCGAGAGCAGCGGCAGGAACACGTTGGCTTCACAGAAGATCTCGTCGACCTTGATCAGCAGCGCGGCGCGCTTGACCGGATCGAGCTCGTTCTGCGCGGCCTTATAGGCCTTGTCGGCCTCGGGATCGGAATAGCGCGAGTTGTTGCGGCCGAGCCATTTGTTGTCCTTGCTGGCGATCTCCCAGGAGACGCACTGGTTCAAGAACCGCTCCGGATCGGGCTGCGGCTGCGTCGTGTTGTACATCTCCATGTCGGCATAGAATTTCGAGTAGGTGTCGGGGTTGCCGACGTCGGAGGAAAAGAACACCGATGCGGTGACCGATTTGAGCTCGATCTCGATTCCGGCCTTCTGGCAGGCCTGCTTGATGATGGCCTGGGTCTTCTGGCGCGGGGCGTTGGTCGAGGTCTGGAAGACGTATTTGAGCTTCTTGCCGTCCTTCTCGCGGATGCCGTCCGCGCCCTTCTTCCAGCCGGCCTCGTCCAAGATCTTGTTCGCCTTGTCGATGTCGAACTCGTATTTGAGCTTGCTGGACTTGAACTGCGGAGGCTGGTTGACGAAGCTCGCGGTCGCGATGCCGCCGCGACCGTAGATGAATTTCTGGATCGACTCGCGGTCGATCAGCAAGTTGATCGCGCGGCGCACGGCCGGATCGGACAGCGTCGGGTGCTTGGTCTTGACGCTGGAGCGCTCGCCGTCGACCTCGGTCCACGGGTCGGTCGTGTTGAGGATGATGAACTCGACATTGCCGGACACGGTGACGTCGACCCTGCCTTTTCCGCTCGCCTCCATGCGCTTGAGCACCTCCTCCTCCACCTGCATGTTCCAGGCATAGTCGTATTCGCCGGTCTGCAGCACCGCGCGTGCCGCGGACACCGCGTCGCCACCGCCCTTGACCTCGAGCGTGTCGAAATGCGGCTGGTTCTTGACGTGATAGTCGGGATTGCGTTCGGCGCGGATCATGTCGCCCGGCTTGAACTCCACGAACTTGTAGGGCCCTGTGCCGACCGGCCTCAGATTGCCGGGCGCTTCGCGCGACTTGGCGCCGGCATAGTCGCCGAAATGATGCTTTGGCAGGATCTGACCGACTGAGCCGACGAACGGGTCGGCCCAGAACGGCGTCGGCGCCTTGAAGGTCACCTTGACTGCGTGGTCGTCGATCTTCTCGACCTTGATGTCCTTGTAGGAGCCCGTGGTGTAGGCGGCGGTTGCGAGATCCGCGGCGTACTGCCAGGTAAAGACGACGTCGTCAGCGGTGAAAGGCTTGCCGTCATGCCATTTGACGCCCTGCTTGAGCTTCCACATCACGCTCATGCCATCCGCTGCGAGGCCGCCGTTCGCCTTGGTTGGAACCTCGGCGGCAAGGCAGGGGATGAGATTGCCGTCCTTGTCCCAGCCGGCGAGCGGCTCAAAGAAGACGCGCGAGGCGATCTGGTCCTTGGTGCCGCTCGCGAAATGCGGATTGAGCAAAGTGGGAGCCTGCCAGAGCAGGAGTTTGAGCGGGCCGCCGCCGCCCGCCTTGGTCGGCTTGTACGGCAGCGTGGCATCCGCCATCGCCACATCGTGCCAGACCAGGATCTGGCTCGCGATCGGCGCTGTGATTCCGATCGTGGCTACCCTTTGGATGAACGAGCGTCGCGACAGCGTGCCTTGCTTCACCTCCGCGATCAGATTGCGGATTTCATTCTCGTTCATCAGATGCTCCCCACTCGTCCCAAGAAAAAAGTCGTCACCAGCCGTGACGCAGTCTAGCTCAGGAGGTGAGCGCGGTGGAGTCGAAGATGTCGCAGTGGTGCGGAGACGAGGCGACCACGTCGCGGTCAGGCGGCGTTGGGATCTTGGCGTTCTCGCCCTTGCGCAGCGCCACCGTTCGCCGGATGCCGCTTTGCCGTGACGCGCCTCCCGCCTGTGGAAGGTGCCGTCGCCGCCGTGATTTCGTTTCCTGTTTGGTGCCGAATGGAGAAAGTGCGCCCGCCACGGCCGGCCAATATGGATTTCAATTTCATTGATTTCGCGCGGCGGAGAAGCGAATACGGTTCCAATCGTTGCCGCAAGACCATGGAGACCAAGATGTCGTTTCGCCTGCCCCTGATCCTCTCGACTTTGCTCGCGGCCTGGTCGGCGGCGGCTGCCGCCGAGACCGTCAAGATCGGCGTGACGCCGGGACCGCACGCGCAGATCTTGGAAGCGGTAAAGCCGATCGCCGCCAAGCAGGGCCTCGACATCCAGTTGATCGAGTTCTCCGACTATGTCGTGCCGAACGCGGCGCTCGATGCCGGCGAGATCCAGGCCAATTCATTCCAGAATCAGCCCTACCTCGACAACCAGAAGGCCGACCGCGGCTACAAGATCGAGGCCGTCGCGCTCACCGTGAACTTCCCGATCGGCGTGTACTCGAAGAAGCACAAGGCCTTCTCCGATATTCCCGACGGCGGCAAGATCTCGATTCCGAACGATCCAACCAATGGTGGTCGCGTGCTGCTGCTGCTGCGCGACAAGGGCGTGATCAAGCTGAAGGAGGGCACCGGCTTCAAGCCGACCGTGCTCGATATCACCGAGAATCCCAAGAAGCTGAAATTCATCGAGGTCGATGCAGCGCAGGCGCCGCGCGCACTCGACGACGTCGACGCCGCTGCGATCAACACCAATTATGCAACTCAGGCGGGCCTCGATCCCGTCAAGGATCCGATCCTGCGCGAGGACCCGAAGGGGCCCTATGTCAACCTGATCGCCGTCCGCAGCGCGGACAAGGACAAGCCCTGGGTCAAGACCCTCGTCGACAGCTACCACACGCCGGAGGTCAAGGAGTTCGTCCTGACCAAGTTCAAGGGCGCGGTGCTGCCGAGCTGGTAGGCAACCTGCTCAGCCATGGTCCAGCACAGCGGTGATCCCGGCGGGCAGCCCTGCGCAATGCCCGCTTGTCTGGAGCTGCGGCAACCGACATCATCGGCTCGTGGCCATCCTCGCCCGACAGGGGTCGTATGAAACGCTTTGCAAACCTGAAACGACTGGGATTTTTCACGCGGCTGCTCGATGAGGCTCCGCCGGCCGAGCGATATCGCCATGCGGCCGAGCAGATCGTGCACGCGGAAAAGGCGGGGCTCGATTCCGCCTGGATTGCCCAGCATCATTTTCACGAGCGCGAAGGCGGCCTGCCGTCGCCCTTCGCCTTTCTCGGCTACGTCGCCGCGCAGACCTCGCGCATCCGTCTCGGCACCGGCATCGTGACGCTGCCGCTGGAGAATGCGGTGCGGGTGGCGGAGGATGCCGCGGTGCTCGATCTCCTCTGCAATGGCCGTTTCGAGCTCGGCGTCGGCACCGGCGGCAACCCATCGGCCTTCGCCGCCTTCGGTCTCGACAGTGCGCAGCGCAACGAGATCTTTGCCCGCAATCTGGAGGTCGTCCGCGCGGCGTTGGTCGGCAAACCTCTTGATGGCGGGGACAGGCTCTATCCGCAACGGCCGGAATTGGACAAGCGCATCTGGCAGGCCACATTCTCGGTCGCGGGCGGTGCCCGGGCAGGCAAGGCGGGCGATGGCCTATTGCTGTCGCGCACCCAGCCGCGGACCAAGGAGGCGCCGAAGGCCACGCTGGCCGAGATCCAGAATCCGATCATCGATGCCTATCTCGAAGCGCTGCCGCCAGGATGCGAGCCGCGCATCATGGCCTCGCGCAGCGTCTTCGTCGCCGATGACCGGGCTGAGGCGATGCGCCTTGCCGACATCGGGCTGCGGCGCGCGCTGCCGCAATTCCTCAAGGGCGGCCACGCCAGGCCCGGCGAAACTCTGGAGGAGATGATCACCGCGTTCGACACTCATGTCGGCGCAGCCGACGACGTCATCGCCTCGCTGCGCAACGATGCCACGCTGGAACGGGTGACCGATCTGGTGTTCCAGGCGCATTCGGTCGATGCGCCGCATCCCTATATCCTGCGCTCGATCGAGCTGGTCGCGGAAAAGGTCGCGCCGGCACTGGGCTGGACCCGAGCAGCGCCCGCTGTGGCCTTGGCGGGCTGATCGGAATCAACGGGAATTACCTCGCAAGGCTGATGATGGGAACGCAAGATATCATCGACACACTCGCCGGCATCGAACCGGGATCGGCTCTGGATGCCATCCGCGCACGTCGCCTTCAGGCGCGCGAGAACGCGCAGAAGAGCTATCTCGCGCTGTTCGAGCCGATCGATACGAGCGCGTTCTCGCTTACCGAGCGTGCCGCGGTCGCGGCCTTCGTGACCGGACTTCATGGCGAGTCTCCCGTCGCAGCGTTCTATCGCGAGAAGCTTGCGGCGAATGCGGATGGCGCGCCTTTGCTCGAAGCGATCAAGGCCGAGATCGAACGCGGCAAGACCTCAGGCCCGTATGGCGCGTATCCAGCAGGACCATTGTCAGTCGAGAACACGGCCGGCTTGATCTACCGCGTGAGCGCGGAAAGCAAGCCGGTCCTTGGCGCCCGGCTCGTTGCGGCGCTCGAGCATGCGCATCTGTTGGTGTTCCGTCCCCGCGATGCGGCCTCTGCCGACATGAAGGCGCTGCTCGTCGCCGGCTGGTCGAACACCGGCATCGTCACCTTCTCTCAGCTCGTTGCGTTCCTGTCGTTCCAGGTGCGCGTCGTCACCGGCCTGCGCGTACTCGGCGCTTCGCTCGGGCCTACCGCGGCGGGAGCGTAAGGAGACTGCACATGAGCGCTGCAAACAATGTCAATCCACCCGTCGTCTTCACCCAGGACGAGCTCGGCTGGGTGTCGTGGATCGATCCGCTGCCCGAGGGCGAGCTGACCGAGCGGCATTTCGCTGGCCTCGTCGATCGCGCCCGCGCCAAGTCGGAATATTTTCGCCTGCTGGTGCGCGACCCTGAGGTGCTCGAAGCCCGCACCAAGACCGACAAGGATATTTTCTACAACGTCGCCGACGGCCTGCCGCGCGCCGAGCGCGAGCTCGCGGCGGCTGCGACGTCGCGCTACAACGGCTGCATCTATTGCGCATCCGTGCATGCGCGGTTTGCCAGCACCTATTCCAAGCGCCGCGACGACGTGCAGCGCCTGCTCGACGAAGGGGTTAAGGCGGACCTCGGCGAGCGCTGGAACGCCGTGGTCAAGGCGTCGGTGGCGCTGAGCGCAACGCCGATCGCGTTCGGCCCCGACAACGTTGAGGAGCTGCGCCACGCCGGTCTCGACGATGCCGAGATCGTCGATGTCATCAACGGCGCGTCGTTCTTCAACTGGGCGAACCGGCTGATGCTGTCGCTTGGCGAGCCCACTAGATAAGCAGTGTCACTGGCACATAAATTGCCGCTTGTTCGTAACACCTGAATGGATGGAGCCGTGCATGAGCAACATCGATCGTCGGTCCCTGGTTAAGGGCTCGCTTGCCGCCATGATGGCGGGAGCCGCCATCTCGCGCAGCGCATTCGCCCAGTCGTCCGAGCCGATCCTGCTCGGCGTCAGCGGTCCCCTGACGGGGCCCAACGCCCAATACGGCGCGCAGTGGAGGCAGGGCTTTGATCTCGCGCTCGACGAGATCCACGCCGCCGGCGGCATCAACGGCCGCAAGCTCGCCTACCAGTTCGAAGACAGCCAGAGCGATCCGCGCCAGTCGGTGGCGATCGCGCAGAAGTTCGTCTCCGATCCCCGCATCGTCATGGAGCTCGGCGATTTCTCGAGCCCGGCCTCGATGGCGGCCTCGCCGATCTATCAGCGCGGCGGCCTGGTGCAGTTCGGCTTCACCAACTCGCATCCCGATTTCACCAAGGGCGGCGACTTCATGTGGAGCACGTCCGTAAGCCAGGCCGACGAGCAGCCGCTGCTGGCATCCTATGCCGTGAAGCGACTCGGCTTGAAGAAGCTGGCGGTGCTGCACCTCAACACCGATTGGGGCCGCACCAGCCGCGACCATTTCGTCAAGGCGGCCAAGGAATACGGCGCCGAAATCGCGGTTACCGAAGGCTACATCGCGGAGGAGCGCGATTTCCGCTCCACCCTGGTGCGCGTGCGCGACGCCAATCCCGACGGACTGATCCTGATCTCCTATTATTCCGACGGCGCGCTGATTGCGCGTCAGGCGCGCCAGGTCGGCCTGAAGCAGACCATCTGCGCGGCGAGCTCGGTCTACTCGCCGAAATTCCTGGAGCTCGGCGGCGAGGCAGTCGAGGACGTCCACCTCGGCACGCGCTATTTCCCGGAAGACCCGCGGCCCGAGGTGAAGAAATTCATCGCGGGCTTCAAGGCCAAGTACAACGGGCAGGAGCCCGACGCCTTCAACGCCTATTCCTATGACGCGATGAACATGGCCGCCGCCGTCCTCAGGATCGGCGGCACCGATCGCCGCGCTATCCGCGACGCTTTCGCCAAGGTGAGAGACGTCTCCAGCGTCATCTTCGGCTCGGCGACGTTCGACGTCGAGAGCCGCCGCGTCAAGGGCGCCATGAATGCCGAGCTGGTCGTGCGTAACGGCAAGTTCGCACTCTGGGACGGCAAACGGGCCTGATAATGATGACCGGAGCGATCGCTCCGGTCCCCTTCCTCTGATTGGAAATGCTGCGTGGCTTCCTGGCTCGACTACACGATCAACGGGCTGATCGTCGGCAATGTCTACGCCCTCGTTGCGGTCGGGCTCGCGCTGATCTTCGGCGTCAGCCGGCTGATCAACTTTGCGCAAGGCTCGATCTATCTCGTCGGCGCCTATATCGGTTGGGTCGCGGTGGTGCAGCTGCATACTCCGCTGCCGCTCACCATCATTGTGGTCGCGGTCGCTGCCGCGATCGTCGGGTTGATCATCGAGCGGTTCGGCCTCCGTCCGCTGCAGAACTCGGTGCGTATCGCGCCGCTGTTGGCAACGATCGGCATCAGCTTCGTGCTCGATCAGCTGGTGATGCTGACCTTCTCGCCCAATCCGCGTGCGCTTCCGAGCCAGTTGCGGGACGTCCGCTTCCAGGTCGGTAACGGCACGATCGGGCCGCTTGATCTGCTCATCGCCGGCGTTGGCGTCACCAGCGCGCTGCTGCTGTTCGTGTTCCTGCGCTACACCAAGCTCGGCTGGGCGGTGCGCGCTACCGCGCAGGACCGTGACGCCGCCATGCAGATGGGCGTCGACGTCAACCGCGTCAATCAGGCCGTATTCGGCATTGCAGCGGCGCTCGGCGGGGTCTCCGGCATGCTGGTCGGCATGTACTACAATCAGATCGACACCGCGATGAGCCTTCAGGCCACGCTCAAGGGCGTGGTCGCGGAAGTCGTCGGCGGCGCCGGCAACGTGCCAGGCGCGGTGGTCGGTAGCCTGCTGCTGGGATTGGTCGAGAGCTACGGCGTCGCCGTGTTCGGTACCAGCTATCGCAATCTGTTCGCGTTCCTGTTGTTGGTCGTCGTGCTCGTGCTGCGGCCGAACGGGCTGTTCGCGAGTGCGCGGCAGGCGCCGCCGGAGCCGCTCACCGGCACCTTCATCGCGCCGAGCCGTCCTGTGCGCATTCCGCGCTGGGCCTTGGTGCTTGCAGTCGGTGGGTTCGCGATCCTGCCGCTGTTGCCGGTGTCGTTCTACGTGCTCCAGACGCTGATCAATGCCTGGCTGCTCGGCATGCTCGCGCTCAGCCTGACGCTGGTTGCGGGGACTGTGGGCCAGGTCTCGCTCGGCCATGCCGCGCTGCTGGCGATCGGCGCCTACACCGCCGCGCTTCTGTCGCTGACCTTCTCTGTGCCGGTCGGTCTCGCCATCATCGGCGGCGGCCTGATGAGCGCTGCGCTCGGTACGCTCCTGATCTCGCCGTCGTTCCGCCTGCGCGGGCACTACGTGTCGATCGCAACGCTCGCCATCGGCGAGATCGTGTCGCTGGTGATCCTAAATTGGGAGAGCGTCACGCGCGGCCCAATCGGCATCTCCGGCATTCCGCCGCTATCGCTGTTCGGCTACGACCTGATCAGCCCATCGTCGGTCTATTGGTTCAGCCTTGCAGTGATGGTCGTGCTGGCGCTGCTGCAGGGGCGTCTGCTGACCTCGCATCTCGGCCGCAGTTTTCGTGCCATCCGCGATGACGACATCGCCGCGCGCGCCTATGGCCTCAGCCTCAACCGCTACAAATCGCTCGCCTTCATCTTCGGCGGCTTCGCTGCCGGCGTCAGCGGCGGCATCGCCGCGCATCTCTATTCCTACATCAACCACGAGACCTTCAACACGCAGCAATCCATTCTGGCGCTAACCGTCGTGATCCTCGGCGGCCTCGGCAATGTCGTCGGCGCAATTCTCGGATCGGTGGCGCTGGTCGGCCTGCCCGAGGTCTTCCGGATCGCGGCGGAGTATCGAATCCTGATCTACGGCATCGTGCTGCTGCTGCTCGTGCGGTTCAGGCCGCAGGGCCTGCTGGGGACGATCTGATGGCGGAGCAGCACCTGCCCATGTTGTCCCTGCGGGGCCTGACGCGTCGCTTCGGGGGTCTCACCGCAGTCGATGCCATCGATCTCGATCTCGCCAGAGGCGAGCTGATCAGCATCATCGGCCCGAACGGCGCCGGCAAGACGACGCTGTTCAATCTCGTGACCGGTCTCGATCGGCCCGACGCCGGTAATGTCAGCTTCGCAGGGCAGGGCATCACCGGCCTGTCGCCGGAGCGGCTCGCCGGCCAGGGCATCGCGCGCACGTTCCAGCTCGGTCGCGTCTTCGGCAATCTCAGCGTGATGGACAACGTCTTGATCGGCGCGCATACGCGGCTGCGTGCGGTGAAGCCGGCCGTGCCGGTGATCGGCCCGCTGCTGGAGCTGGGCCTTGCGCTGCTGCGGCCCTCCAGCGTCAAAGCGGAGGAGGAGCGGCTGCGCGAAGAGGTGAAGACCATTCTCGCTCGCTTCGGCGAACGGCTGCTGCCGCGGATCGAACAGCCGGCCTATAGCCTCTCCTACGCCAACCGCCGCCGCATCGAGATCGCGCGCGCGCTGGCGCTGAAGCCGCGGCTGCTGCTGCTGGACGAGCCGACTGCCGGCATGAACCCAACTGAAACTGCGGAGATGCAGGCCCTCGTCGCCGAGCTCAAGGCGGAGGGGCTGACCATCCTCCTGATCGAGCACAAGCTGGAAATGGTGATGCGCCTGTCGGACCGCGTCATCGTCATGGACGGGGGCAAGAAGATCGCGGAAGGCCCGGGCGAACAGGTGCGGAGCGATCCCAAGGTGATCGAGGCCTATCTCGGCCATGGTCTCTCCGGAAAGGCGGAGCAGGAGAGCGCGGCATGACGAACTCCTCGATGGAGCCGTTGCTGGCATTGTCTGATGTCAACACCTTCTACGGCCAAGCCCAGGTACACTTCGACCTCTCGATATCGGTCGCGCGCGGTCACATCGTCTGTCTGCTCGGCGGCAATGCCAGCGGCAAGTCCACGACGATGAAGATCATTCTGGGCCTGGTGAAGCCGCGCTCTGGTGATGTGAGGTTCGACGGTGCCTCGCTCATCGGGCTGACCACGCCGCAGATCGTCCGTCGCGGCATCGCCTCGGTGCCGGAGGCGCGGCGGCTGTTCGCGGACATGAGCGTGCGCGAGAACATCCTGATGGGCGCCTTCGTGCGCAACGACCGCGATGTCGTGGCCCAGGATCTCGACAGGATGCTCACGCTGTTCCCGAAGCTCGGCCAGCGGTTGTCGCAGCGCGCCGGCTCGCTCTCCGGCGGCGAGCAGCAGATGGTGGCGATGGCGCGGGCGCTGATGAGCCGTCCACGCATGATCGTGATGGACGAGCCGACGATGGGCCTGTCGCCGCTCTATGTCGATCGCGTGCTCGAGCTGATCCGTACCATCAACCAGGACGGCGTCTCGGTGTTCATGGTCGAACAGAATGCCAGCCTTGCGCTCGAGATCGCGCATGAAGCCTATGTGCTCCAGACCGGCAAGATCGTGCTCTCCGGCCCGGCGCGGACACTGAAAGACGATCCCCGCATCCGCGACGCCTATCTAGGCGGTTCCGAGGCGGCGTAGAGCGAGCCGATCTCATGGTTCGGGACGGCCGCTATGGCGGGCTCCTCACCATGAGGGCCCAGGGCTTGGTCGCAAAACAAGACGTCATCCTGGAGCCCGCGCGAGCGGGGGTCTCGAAGGATGGCTGCATGCGCTGCTGCAGAACCGTGTCGTCCCTCGGGGATTGCACTGGTCAGTGTGATCATCTTGTGAAAAGATCATACCGGTGGCGCGACGGGGCGTGCAACGGACGGAATGGTTGTCGTGACGAGATGGTCTTTGCGGGCGGTCGAGCCCGGAGCTGCGCTGCTGTTCAGCGGGCTCATCGCCGCCAACATCGCCGCGTGGACCTGGGCCTTCGCGCTGTTCGGCGACCGGCCGACGGTGATGGCGACCGCGCTGCTGGCCTGGGTCTTCGGGCTCCGCCACGCCGTCGATGCCGACCACATCGCCGCCATTGATAACGTCGTGCGCAAGCTGATGCAGGTGGGCGGCGCGCCGCGCAGCGTCGGCCTCTATTTCGCGCTGGGCCATTCCACCGTCGTGGTGGTCGCGACCATGCTGCTCGCGCTCGGCGTGGTGAGCCTCGGCGGCGACAGCCTGCTCAAGGAGATCCGCGGCCTGATTGGCACGTCGGTCTCGGCGCTGTTCCTGCTCATGATCGCGGCCATCAATCTCGCGATCTTCGCAGGCTTGTGGCGGACGTTTCGCATGGCGCGCGAGCAGGGCGTTCACGACGCCGCGGGCCTCGATGCGTTGCTCGCCAATCGCGGCATCCTGGCGCGGCTGCTTGGCCCGATGTTCCGCCTGGTGACGAAACCCTGGCACATGTATCCGCTCGGCTTCCTGTTCGGCCTCGGCTTCGATACCGCGACCGAGATCGGCCTGCTCAGCATTTCCGCCAGCGAAGCCGCGCGTGGTACCTCGCTCGCCGATGTCCTGGTCTTCCCGGCGCTGTTCGCCGCCGGCATGGCGCTGGTCGACACTGCTGACTCCGCGCTGATGGTGAGTGCCTATCGCTGGGCCTTCGTCGATCCCTTGCGCAAGCTCTGGTACAATCTCACGATCACGGGGGCTTCGGTCGCGATCGCACTGTTGATCGGCGGCATCGAAGCGCTTGGCCTGATCAGCGATCGTCTCGGCTTGGCCGGCGGCGTGTGGGCGGTGGTCGATGGTCTTAACGAGTCGCTGGCGAATGTCGGCTTCGTCGTGATCGCGCTGTTCGCGGTCGCCTGGCTCGTCTCCGCTTTGCTCTATCGCCGCATGTTCGCGGAGAACGGGAGCAATGCGGCGCGCGGCTTCGATGCGGCCGAGGCGGCGTCGGTGATGAGACGCTGAATCCAGGCTTAGAGCGCGGCCGCGCTTGGCGAAGGCTCGGCTGGCATATCATCGCCATTGGGATCGCCCGGCGCCGTCGCCCAGGCGAGCTCCACCAGCGTCACGATCCGGCGTCCGGCACCGTCGAGCTGGCAGACGATCAGGCCTTGCTCCTCCATATAGCTGAGCAGGCGCTGCGCGCGGCGCAGTGAATGCGAGCCATAGGCGCGCGCGATCGCGGCATCGCCGGGACACGGCCAGCCTTCCTTCGCCGCCCTCGCGATCATCATGAACACGCCCTGCATGTCGTCGGGCAGGATCGAGGCGCGCAGCGACACGTCCTGCCAGGCGTCGTCCTCAGCCAAATCGGTGCCGAGCCCGGCGCGCGCGTGCGTCAGCATGCGGCGGAATTCGTTGAGATCAGGCACTGCCGCACCGAGCCCCTCGATGCGGCAGCGGACCACGAATTCCTGATAGAGCACGCCGATGGCGCGGAAGCCGGCATCGGGGTCGGCGAGCACGGCACGAAGGGTACGATCCACGCGCTCGCGCCGTTCAGCGAGCTCTTCAGCGCTGACCGGCAGCTCGATCGGCTCCGTGCGCGATTCCGGCGTAGCTGCCGCTTTCGCGGCGCGGAGCTGCTCGAGCAGATCCGGCGCCGGCCGGCGCTGCGGCCGGCTGGCGTCGGGCGGCGGCGCGGCCAGGATCACGGCGCGCGCGTCTTCCAGCATCGCTTCCGGCAGCGGCATCAGCCGCGGCGTGGAATTGCGCGGGCAGGTAGCGGTCGGGCCGATGTTCAAACGCAGGGGACGGCGCGATAGCGCAGGTCCCAGCGCCATGAACTGGCCACGCTCGAGATCGCGAAAAGCTTCGGCCTGCCGCCGCTCCATGCCAAGCAGGTCGGCGGCGCGCGCCATGTCGATGTCGAGGAAGGTCCGTCCCATCAGGAAGTTGGAGGCTTCCGCCGCGACGTTCTTGGCAAGCTTCGCCAGCCGCTGGGTCGCGATGATGCCGGCGAGCCCGCGCTTGCGGCCGCGGCACATCAGATTGGTCATCGCGCCGAGCGACAGTTTGCGCGCTTCGTCCGAGACCTCGCCCGCAACCGCCGGCGCAAACAGCTGTGCCTCGTCGACAACCACCAGCATCGGGTACCAATGGTCACGATTGACGTCGAACAGCCCGCCGAGGAACGCCGCGGCGCGCCGCATCTGGTTCTCGGCATCGAGCCCCTCGAGATTGAGCACGGTGGAGACACGATGCAACCGCGCGCGCTCGCCGGCGACCTGAAGGCCGCGCTCGGTGTGATCCTCGGCCTCGATCACCAGATGGCCGAAGCGATCGGCCAGCGTGACGAAGTCGCCCTCGGGATCGATGATGGCCTGCTGCACCCAGGGCGCGCTCTGTTCCAAGAGCCGCCGCAACAGATGTGATTTGCCGGAGCCCGAATTGCCTTGCACCAGGAGCCGGGTCGCCAGCAGCTCCTCGAGGTCCATGGCCGCCGCGGCGCCTGCCGTGGTCTGCCCCATCTCGATCGCAACCGTCATGTCCCCGACTCAAGTCCCGTCATTCGCGGACAGGGGCTTATCAACCCGGCCGGGGCGCGTCGAGCGCTACCGCGCGAATCAGGCCGCGTTGCCCACGGCGGAGTTCAGGCGTGATGCGACAACCGTAAAAGCGCGGGCCGATATGGCGGATGCGGATTGTCGTCCTCGTTCTCGGGAATGGCGCAGGAGCCGAATTCCTGCCTGATCCGTTCGATCTCGGCGATGCGCCCATGCAGCCGCTGCAAATGCTCGGGCGACGTCGCCCGCCAGAACCGGAAGGTGTCGGCGGTGAGCGGCACGAACGCGGTGCCGAACAGCGTCGGCTCCGGAACAATGGTGCGTCCGAGCAGCAGGAACCGCTCGGTGCCGGACACGACGAGGGTCGCGTAGCCGCGGTTTCCGATCCGCCTGACGCCGTTCAGCGACCATTCGGCAAGCTTGCTGAAATACGGCTCCTCGCGCCACCGGTCGGGACAATCGTCGTCCACCGTGACGTTGACGGCGTCCTGGCTGAAATGCACCACGATGCCCGACTTCGCCGGAAACCAGTCGTCGTCGAGATGGCCCTGCAGCCAGGCACAGACGAACGACCGGCACATTTGCGGGCGGCGATCGTAGATGGTGCATCCGGTGCCGGCCTGCCAATGTTTGCAGAGCTGGTTCACCGGCTTGTCGACGCCGGCGACTTCGAGGATATCGCAGCAGGCGTTGCACGATCCGCATTGCCGGGCAGGGCGGGCCGCCTTCGGCAGGCCGGTCGCGCGAAAGCCCTGGCCGTCGCGCACCAGCAGCTTCTGCTTCTCCAGTGCGGTCAACGCCCGCTCGATCTTGAGACGGGACAGTCCGGTTGCGTCGATCACGCCCTTCATCGTCGTCGCGCCTGCCTCGACCGCGCGGACGACGCTCAGCATCGCCTGGTCCATTGTTGTTGTTCTTGTTCTGGTTCTCTCAGCCGTGCATTGCGTTTGGGCCGGACAACAGACCGGCAAACAGGTCGTAGACACTTGACCTAAAAAGATATGTTGCTCATCTCTCTGTCGGCTGGGCAATAAGCCGAGCCTGTCCCGCGTGCATGCAACGTCTGCGCGAATGAAGGTCCGGCACGTAAAGGAGAGCTCATTCGCGTCGAATCGGCTCGCTTTGCTCGCGAAGCGCCGGGATATGACGGGCGGCATGCCGTCGTCTCACGCAGTCGTGATATCAGCGGCCTGCGCGTCGGCGCGATGTGAAGGCGACCGGACCGCGTGACCAATCGAGATGCGACGACTATCGTTGAGTTTGCCCCACCCCGGGAACAGTGCCGTACGCCGAACCTGCAGTGATGCTGGTTCAGATCGCCACGGCGGGCGCAGCGTGGGTGACGTTTGGTGCAACGATCGGCCGGTCGCGCTGGTCGCGGTGACCGGCCTGATCTGGATCAATCGCTCTGCAGCCTGTGAGCGCCGATGTCGCTGGAAGCGGCGCCCCTACTGCGCGCCGGATCCGCCCTGCACGATCTTCTCGTTGAGCTTCTGGTCCACGGTGTCGACCGTGCGGTCGATCTCGGCATTGGGCACACCGAGCTGATGCGAGATCAGCTTCACCAGCAAATCGACGCGCTCGATGAAGGGCGCGCCGCTCGCGACCGCGCGGGCGGCCGACGACGGCTTGAGGAGGCTTTCGGCGGCCTTGGCATATTTCGCGAACGGCACCTGGTCCTGCGGGTCGGCGCCGAGGCGGCGGGCGATGGCATCGACATGATCGTAGATCGTCTGCGAGCGCGCGAGATCGCCATGCACGGCGTCGCGGATCGACTGCGGCTCATTCGGCGTGATGCAGCGGTAATTGCCGGTCAGAAGCATCGACCATTTCGCCAGCGGCACGAACAACGAGTCGAACACCTTTAGCTTCACCGGCACGTCCTGGCGGTCGAGTGTCACCGCGTCGATGTCGGCTTCGAGCTCGCGCAGCAGCTTGTTGTGCTTCTCGTCTGCGAATACCGATGCCTTGAAGTTCGTGGGCAGGCCGACATGGAGCACATTCGCCGCCTCTTCCGGCGGACGGAACGCCTGCGGGTCGGGCGAGCACAGCGTCACCAGCCCGGGCTCGAATCGCTCCCACACCTGCGCATTGGTGTAGGCCTCCTCGAGATCCATGTCTGCGAGGGCCGGAATCCGCTTCAGATAGGGTAGCGGCGGCATGTTCATGATCGACAGGCACGGCAGCTTCGCCGCGGCGATCTTGACCATGAGAACGCGCACGGTGTGGTTGGTGTATTGCGGCTCCTGCATCGCGAGGCCGACCAGGTCGTAGCGGGAGAGGTCGACATTGGCCGGCGTCACCGCGTCGAGCTTGCCGGGCAAGTCGCGCGAGAAGATCGCCCGGTGCACCGCCTCGTCGCGCAACTTGATGCGCACTTCGGTACCGTCCCGATTGATCAGCTCCGCGGTCTTGGCGCGACACACCAGGGTCACGTTATGCCCAGCCATCAAGAGCTTCGTGCCCAGTAGGGATCCGTAAGAAGCTCCGAGAATCAGGATGTTACGCGCCATATTTCGTCCCTTGGCAGTCGTGCAGTTTTGTCCCCTCCGCCGTCCGGAGGGGGAATTGCGGGCATGTAAAGCGAAGTGCGTGGGGATGGCAACTGGGATAATGCATACAACGGGGCACCGATGGACGGATGGTGCGGAAAGCGAAATCCGGAGGCGCTCGCCCGGCGGGCAGCTTCTATCGCCCCATATCCCGGCTCAACCGAGAGGGGTGATCATGTGTCGCGATGAGCGCAAGACGTACGGCGTCCCGCGCTGACGTTAGATGCTAAAGGGCGGCCCGTTCGGCCGCCATCTAGATTTCGGCGCGCCGATCTCACTTCACCATCGCGCCGTAAACGATGTCCTGGACCTGTTCGCGATAATACTTCCTGAGCTCGCCCGGCGCCGCCGTTCCCACGACGACGACGAGACGCTCCTTGGGATCGCAGAAGAACTGCGTCCCGTAGGCGCCGTTCCAGGTGAACTCGCCGGGATTGCCGGGGACCGACGAGAGGCCTTCGCTGGTGCGGACCGCAACCGAAAGGCCAAAGCCGAAGCCGCCGCGATGCGGCTCGATGTTCGCCACGTTGTTCTTGATCTCGGGACCGAGATGGTTGGCCGTCATGTGATGCACGGTCTTGGGGGAGAGAATGCGCTGGCCATCGAGCTCGCCACCATTGAGCAGCATCTGCCCGAAACGGACGTAGTCGCCGATCGTCGCGAACGCGCAGGCACCGCCACAGTCGAATTTAGTCGGCGTGTCCAAAAGCTTGATCGCCTGGGGCTTGCCGGTCAGCGGATCATTGGCGAACGGGCGGGCAAGGCGAGGGCGCTGTGCGTCCGTCGGGTGGAAGGTCGCATCCCTCATGGCGAGCGGCTGCCAGACGTTGGCAGCGAGATAGTCACCGAGCTTCTGCTCGCTCACCTTCTCGACCACAGCACCAAGCACGTCGATCGAAAAACCGTATTCGAACTCAGTCGAGGGCTGATGCGCCAGCGGCAGTTTTGTGATGCGATCGATGAAGGCCTGGGTGTCGCCTTCGATCGCAGGCGCTATGCCATCGGGATATTGCCGCGCCACCGGACTGGAGCTGTCGGGGCGGCCGCCATACATCAGCCCGGACGTATGCCGGTAGAGATCATGGATGAAGATCGGCGAGGCCTGCGGCTCGAGCTTGAGCGATCCGTCTGCCTGATGCACGCCGACCTTCATGTCGGCAAAGCCCGGATAGTAGTCGGACAGCTTGGCCTGAAGCGGCAACTGGCCTTTTTCCATCAGCGTCAGGCCCGCGACCGCTGCCATCGGCTTGGTCATCGAGGCCAGCGCGAAGATCGCGTCGACAGGCATCGGCGTGCCCTTGTCTGGATCAAGCATGCCGTAAGCTTTGTAGTGCAGGAGCTTGCCGTCCCGCGCCACCGCGACGACCGCGCCGGGTACGCGTTTGGCGGCGATCTCGCGCGCGAAGAAACTGTCGACGCGTGCAAGGCCCTGTTTGGAGAAGCCGACATCGTCGGGATTGGCTTCCGGTAGCGGCGCTGCACTGGCCGTACCGAACGCGATGGCGGCAGCCGCCGCCGCGATCATGGCGATCGTCTTGTTCATTGCGTCCTCCCAAAGGCGCGAGCTCGTTATGCAGTGGCTCGCGAATGCCGAGATCACACGTCCGCGACCGAGCGGAGTCAAGCGCGGGCAGAACATGTCTGGGACGCGCCGGAGATGCCGGAACCTATCGTCCTTCGCCGGCGCGCCACAGCGCATCGAGGCCGTGCCGGTAGGTCGGGTGAGCAAGCGTGACGCCGAGCTCGCGCTTAAGTTTCGCGTTGGAGACCCGGGCGCTGCTGGCATAGAAGCTGCGGGCCATCGCCGACATCTCGGCTGTCGCGAACGCTTCTTCGGGCGGCGGTGCAACGCCCATCAGCTGCGCGGCGTAGGCGATCACGTCCTGCGGCGGCGCGGGCTCGTCGTCGCACACGTTCCAGGTGCCGCCGTTCGGGTGACGGACAGCGGCCATGATGGCGCTCGCGATGTCGTCGACGTGGATGCGGTTGAAGACCTGTCCCGGCTTGATGATGCGCCGGGCCGTTCCCGCACGCAGGGTTACGAGCGCATTGCGGCCGGGGCCATAGATGCCCGCAAGCCTGAGGATCGCGGCAGCGCCGCCTGTTGCGTCCGTCCAGGCTTGCTCCGCCGCGAGCCGCATCCGCGTGCGTTCGAACATCGCCTGTGGCGGCGTGCTCTCGTCGACCCATCCGCCGCAGTGATCGCCATACACGCCGATGGTCGAGAGATAGACGACGTTGCGGCGACCTGCCGCCACTACGTCCGCAAGACCGGTGACAGCGGGATCGCCGGAGCTGCCGGGCGGGATCGATATGAGAAGGACGTCGGCGTCGCTGATGCGTTCGACCGTGGTGCGATCCAGATCACTCCCGGAAAAGGCTTGCACCTCGATGTCGGTGAGATCATCCCGCTGCCCGGGATCGCGCACGGTACCGGCGACGTGCGAGAAGGCGCCGCCGAACCTGCAGACGAAGTGCCTGGCGCTATAGCCGATGCCAAGGATGAAGAGCCGCATGCCTCTGCCGTGCTGGTCGGAGTTCCCGTCGCGCTCGCTGCGCGCCTCTCCGCTCATAAGAGATTTTTGGGGCGGGCAAAAGATATTGCAATTTGTCTCACCTGCGGCCGCGGGCGATGGTCACCCGCGCATTAGGAGAGATCATCGATCATGCAGGCAGAAGCATCCGCCACGCCGGTAGCATGCAATGCTGCCGACCTGATCCGGCGCGCCGCCGCGCTCATCTTCGATGTCGACGGCACGCTTGCCGAAACGGAGGAACTGCACCGGCAGGCGTTCAATCATGCCTTCTCGCGCCACGGGCTCGGCTGGGAATGGGACCGCGCCGTCTACAAGGACCTGCTGCGGGTGACCGGGGGCAAGGAACGCATGCGCGCCTACCATGCAAGGCTGCGGATCGCCCAGCCATTGACGGACGAGGACATCGCGGAGCTTCATCGCATCAAGACCGCCCATTATGCCGAGCTGGTCGAGACCGGCTGCTGTCCGTTGCGGCCAGGCGTGGCGGAGCTGCTCGCCGCGGCGAGGGCGCGCGGCCAGCGGCTCGCGATCGCGACCACCACTTCTCACGGCAATATCGACGCACTGCTCTCGCAGGCGCTGGGGCCGGGCTGGGCCAGGGTTTTCGACGCGATCGTTGCCGGCGACGACGTGCGGCACAAGAAGCCTGCACCGGACGTCTATCTCGAGATCCTGGCACGGCTGAAGCTGACGGCGCACGATTGTGTGGCGATCGAAGACTCCGCTAATGGCCTGATCGCGGCCTCACGAGCCGGCATACCGGTTCTGATCACGCGCAGCATGTTCTTCCGGGACGATGATTTCAGCGCTGCGCGGGCCGTGCTGGACGATCTGTCGAGGCTTGGATGAGGTGCTAAACAAAAAACTCGCAAAACAACCCCATGCACAGTAGATCACGCCGGCGTGATCATCGTGTTCAGTGGACGCGGTGGCTCGGGCTATCCTCTTCCGCCTGCCCGACAATCTGCGCGATCGGGCTTGATTGGTGATGCACCAGGCGCCAGCCGTCGCCGACGCGGCGGAAATGGTTCGCCGCCGCCAAAGCGGTGCCGTCGACGATCTCGATGCAGAGCACGCGCGCGCTGTCGCCGTCGACGATGGCCTGCGGTTCGGCGCAGACGATCTGCGGCCGCTGCGGATTCTGCAGGATGTCGCGCCAGCTTCCGATCACGGTGGCCCGCCCGATAATGGCCGGCCAGCCGGAATGGATGCAGGAAATGGCGTCATCATCCGCCCACATCCGCTCCATTTCGTTGAAATTGCCGGCCGAAAAGGCGGCGTAGAAGGCCGCGTTCGCAGCGATGACCTTGCTGTCTTTTGCCATGCCTCCCGGGTGCGGCAATGGCAGGCAAAAATCAAGCGCGACTTCCGTCCGCTTTGACCGCGGTGCAGCATTCAAGATGCTGCGCGCGTTGTGGTCACGCCCAAACGTGCGCCGCCACCGCCCGCCGTGCGCCATCCTGGTAGAGACGGCCGAGCGCCGAAGTCACGGCCTCGCGCAGGCGCGGCTCTGCGCCAAAAGGTCCGAACACCTTGGCGACCCCGAGCATTGCGGGCGCGAGCCGTTCGGCGATGGGACCTGCCTCGCGCGCCAGTGCGGCGAATTCGCCGGCGAGCGGATCGCGCACGTCAATTGCGCGGCCCTGCTCGTCGAGGCCAGTGACATAGCGCATCCAGCCGGCCACCGCGAGCGCATGGGTTGCGATCGGCAAATCCTTGCGCAGGCGATCCTGCATCGCGCCGAGCAGGCGCTGTGGGAGCTTTTGCGAGCCGTCCATCGCAATCTGCCAGGTGCGGTGGTGAAGTGCAGGATTTGCGAAGCGCTTGAGCAGCGAGGCGCGATAGGCGGCGAGGTCCGTGCCTGAAGGCATTGTCAGCGTCACCGCGGCCTCTTCCATCACCTGCGCGGCGAGACGGGCGAAATGCGGGTCCTGCATGGTGTCGGCGATGGTCTCGTAGCCTGAGAGATAGCCGAGATAGGCCAGCGCCGAATGGCTGGCGTTGAGCAGCCGCAGCTTCATCAGCTCGAACGGCTTGACGTCGCTGACGAGCTCGACGCCTGCGGCGGCGAGATCGGGCCGGCCCGCGGTGAAGCGGTCCTCGACCACCCATTGCGTGAACGGCTCGGTCATCACCGGCCATGCGTCGTGAAAGCCCAGCGCGGATGACACCGCATCCCGGTCGGCATCCGTGGTTTCCGGCACGATGCGGTCGACCATCGTGCAGGGGAAAGCGACTGCATCCGCGATCCACTTGCCGAGCTCCTTCGAGCGCAGCGCGGCGAACTGCGTCACGATGCGCTGCACGGTTTGGCCGTTGGCGGCGAGGTTGTCGCAGCACAGCACGGTGAAAGGTGGAAGGCCCTGCGCCCGCCGGCGCGCCAGCGCGGCAACAATGAAGCCCGGAGCCGAGCGCGGTGCGTCGAAATTGTTGAGATCGTGCACGATGTCGGGATTCCGCTCGTCGAGATCGCCGGTTTGCGGCGTGTGGCAATAGCCCTTCTCGGTGACGGTCAGGGACACGATGCGAATGGCGGGATCGACCATGCGCCCGACCAGCCGTGCCGGATCCTCGCGAGCGACGACGCTGTCGAGCAGAGCACCGATGACGCGGTGCTCGGTGCCTTCGGCCGATCGTATGGCAACTGTGTAGAGGTGGTCCTGTGGGGCAAGGGCGTCGCGCGTGTCCGGGCTGCGCAGGCTCGCGCCGACGATACCCCAGGACGCGCTGCCTGCGGCAAGGCAGTCGTCGATGACGACGGCCTGGTGTGCACGGTGAAACGCTCCCAAGCCCAGATGCACGACGCCCGGCGTGACGCGGGAACGGTCATAGGCCGGGCGGCGGATGCCGGGCGGCAGCCGCTCGAGATTGGTGCGGCCAAGGCGCGTTGAACGAAGGCGCATGGACGTCTCCCCTTTGCTTTGCCGCTGCTTGACATGGCGCCTGTCCTCGGTCAATGCTCCGGTCAATTGGTAAGACCAATTTTCCAAATTGGCCGGTCGCGGGTACACGAGGTGCCTCGCGACCCGTTCGGGAGGACCAGCGTGCCGCTGGAAGCTGTGGAGGCGAGACGGCTCTATCGCCAGGTCGCCGATCAATTGCGAAGCCTGATCGACAGCGGCGAGTACGCCGTCGGCAGCCGCTTGCCGACCGAGCGCGAGCTCGCCGAGCAGCTCAAGGTATCGCGGCCGACGGTGCGCGAAGCTTTGATCGCGCTCGAGGTCGAAGGCCGTCTCCGCATCCGGGTCGGGTCCGGCATCTACGTGATCGAGCCCGCCGCCGTTGCGGCACCGGCACCCGCATCCGTCATCGAGGGCCCGTTTGAGCTGCTGCGCGCCCGCGAATTCCTGGAAAGCGCCGTCGCCGAAGAGGCCGCGCGCGTGGCGACCAAGGACGACATCGCCCGCATCGATGCGTTTCTTGTCGCGATGGAGAATGTCGAGCATCCCGGCGAAGCCTCGATGGTCCATGATCGCGCGTTTCACATCGCGATCGCCGGGAGCCTCGGCAATGCCGTTCTGGTGCGCGTGGTCGGCGAGCTGTTCGATCAGCGCCTCAATCCCTATTTCGCCCAGCTTGCGCATTATTTCGAGAGTCCGGGCACGTGGCGCACGGCGCTCGACGAACATCGCGCGGTGCGCGATGCAATCGCGGCGCATGATCCGCAGGCCGCGCGCGATGCCATGCGCAATCATCTGGCGCGCTCCCAGGAACGCTTCGCGCAGAATTTTGGCGCCGAGAACGCGGTGGGATCCTCGTCCGGACCCAGCCGCACGGTGCGAGCCGCGGCAAAACCGTCAAAACCGAAACATGCGCCGAAGAAGCGGGCTGCGAGCAGCAGCGCACGACGGCGATGAGATTGGGCGGCTCGCTTCCGCTTTGGGGCGGGCGAACAAGAAGCAGACTTGAACGATGGAGGAAAAGTCGATGTTGAAGAAGATGACGATTGCCGCGGCGCTCTCCGCCGCCGCGCTGCTGGCTGCGACCAATGCAGGCATGGCGCAGACCAAGCTCAAATGGGCCCATGTCTACGAGACCTCGGAGCCGTTCCACACCGCATCGGTTTGGGCCGCGCAGGAGATCGGCAAGCGCACCAATGGCCGCTATCAGATCGAGGTCTATCCGGCCTCACAGCTCGGCAAGGAAGCCGACATCAACCAGGGGCTCTCGCTCGGTTCGGTCGACATCATCATCTCCGGCTCCAGCTTTGCGGCCAAGAGCTTCCCGCCGATCGGCGTGACCTACTATCCCTACACTTTCCGCAACGCCGACCATCTTCTCGCCTATACCAAGAGCGACATCTTCAAGGAGCTCGCCAAGGGCTACGAGGACAAGAGCGGCCATCACATCGTCGCGGTGACTTATTACGGCGTGCGCCAGACCTCGTCGAACAAGCCGATCAAGACCTGCGCCGATATGAAGGGCCTGAAGATGCGCGTGCCCGACGTGCCGGCCTATCTCGCAATGCCGCGCGCCTGCGGCGCCAACACCGCGCCGATCGCGTTCGCCGAAGTCTATCTCGCGCTCCAGAACGGCACCGTCGAGGCGCAGGAGAATCCGCTGACCACGATCGAGGCCAAGAAGTTCTACGAGGTGCAGAAGCACATCGTGCTGACCGGCCACATCGTCGACCACCTCAACACTGTGATTGCGGGCGCGCTGTGGAAGAAGCTCAGCGACGACGACAAGAAGATCTTCACCGACGTCGCGCAGGAGGCGGCCGCCAGGGCCACCGAGGAGATCAAGCAGAACGAGGCCAAGCTCGTCGCCTTCTTCAAGGAGAAGGGCTTGAGCGTGACCGAAGTCGACAAGAACGAGTTCCGCGACGCCGTGCTGAAGAACGTTGCGTTCGAGACTTTTGGTTACCGCAAGGCCGACTGGGAAAAAATCCAGGAAGTCAAATAGCAGTGGCTGTCATTCCGGGGCTCGCGAGCGAGAACCCGGAATCTCGAGGTTCCGGGTTCGACGCTGACGCGTCGCCCCGGAACGACGTTGAGGTCCATTGAGGAGCAACCCATGTCGACCGCCGAAATCCACCGGCAGATCACCGCGGACGAGATCGCCCATACCTTCGAGGAAGAGGCGACGCCGAAGGTCGATCTCGGCATCTACGCGCTCGAGGACTGGCTGGCGCTCGCGATCTTCTGGGTGATGGCGCTTGCCGTTTTCCTCCAGTTCTTCACCCGTTACGTGCTCAACGACAGCTACGCCTGGACCGAAGAGATCGCGACCTACTGCTTGATCGGCGTGGTCTTCATCGGCTCCTCGATGTGCGTGCGGCTGTCGCGCCACATCCAGGTCGACCTGGTCTACCGCTATCTGCCGCAACCCGTGGCGCGCGCGCTGTCGACGGTGATCGACCTGATCCGGATCGTCTTCTTCGGCTATGCCATCAAGCTGGTCTGGGTCTACATCCAGATCATCGGCGACGAGCAGATGACCACGATCAATCTTCCCAAGGACTACGTATATTATGCTGTGCTGCTCGGCTTCGTGCTGATGTTCGCACGCTCGGTGCAGGTGGCAATGCAGAACTGGCGACAGGGCTACTCGGTCCTCGAACGTCCCGGTGCCTATGACGGATCGGAAGGATAGGACCATGCTGCTGTTGCTCGGGGGCTTTCTCGTCCTGATGCTGCTCGGCGTTCCCGTGGCGATTGCCATGGCCGCGTCGTCGCTGCTCTACATCCTGGTCAGCGGCGTGACGCCCGACGTCACGCTGGCGCAACGCATGATCGCCGGCGTCGAGAGCTTTCCGCTGCTCGCCGTGCCGTTCTTCATCCTGGCCGGCAACCTCATGAACATCGCCGGCGTTACGGGGCGCATCTACAAATTCGCCGTTGCGCTGGTTGGCTGGATGCGCGGCGGCCTCGGCCACGTCAACATCATCGGCTCGGTGATCTTCTCCGGCATGTCGGGCACTGCGATCGCCGATGCCGCCGGTCTCGGCACCATCGAGATCAAGGCGATGAAGGACCACGGCTACTCCACCGAGTTTTCGGTCGGCGTCACCGCGGCCTCGGCGACGCTCGGGCCCATCATCCCGCCGTCGCTGCCCTTCGTGATCTACGGCATGATGGCGAACGTCTCGATCGGCGCGCTGTTCCTCGGCGGCGTCATTCCCGGCGTCGTCCTGACCCTGTTCATGATGGCCACCGTCACCTACTTCGCGCACAAGAACAAATGGGGCAGCGATACGCCGTTCTCCTGGCCGCAGCTCGGCTCGGCCGGGCTCGAGATCGTCATCGTGCTGTCGTTCCCGCTTGCGATCTGGCTGATGACGCTCGCCGGCATGTCGACCAACATGGCGGTGGTGATTGGGCTTGGCGCGCTGCTGGTGATCGACTGGTATTTCGACTTCTCCGCGGTGATGGCGCTGATGGCCCCGGTGATCCTGATCGGCGGCATGACCCTCGGCTGGTTCACGCCCACGGAAGCCGCCGTCGCCGCGGTGATCTGGTCGCTGTTCCTCGGCCTCGTGCGCTATCGCACCATGACGTTCCAGACCGTCGCCAAGGCGACCTTCGACACTATCGAGACCACGGCCTCGGTGCTGTTCATCGTCACGGCAGCCTCGATCTTCGCCTGGCTGCTGACGGTGTCGCAGGCGGCCCAGATGTTGTCGGACTGGATGCTCAGCATCACCCACAACAAATGGGTGTTCCTGGCGCTCGCCAACGTCCTGATCCTGTTCGTCGGCTGCTTCATCGACACCACGGCGGCGATCACCATTTTGGTGCCGATCCTGCTGCCGATCGTGCTCAAGCTCGGCATCGATCCCATCCATTTCGGCCTGATCATGACGCTGAACCTGATGATCGGACTGCTGCACCCGCCGCTCGGCATGGTGCTGTTCGTGCTCGCCCGCGTGGCAAAACTCTCGGTCGAGCGTACGACGGTGGCGATCCTGCCCTGGCTGGTGCCGCTGATGCTCGCGCTGATCGCGATCACCTACATTCCCGAACTGACGCTCTGGCTGCCAAAATACATGGGACTTTCCAAATGACTTCCACTGCTCTTGCCGCAACCCTGTTCGGGCCCGAAGACCTGCGCATGATCGAGCATCCGCTCGACAAGCTCAGCGACGGCATGGTGCGCGTCCGGTTCGGCGCCGGCGGCATCTGCGGCTCGGACATGCACTATTTCCGCCACGCCCGCACCGGTGATTTCGTCGTGAAGTCGCCGCTGGTGCTCGGCCACGAGATCTCCGGCGAGATCGTGGAGATCGGCGGCGCCGCGGCGAACCTGAAGATCGGCGACCGCGTCGCCGTCAACCCGTCGCGCTGGTGCGGCCATTGCGTCGCCTGCCGCGAGGGGCGGCCGAATCTCTGCGAGAACATCTACTTCATGGGCTCGGCCTCGAAGACGCCGCACATGCAGGGCGGCTTCGCCAATTACTTCGATGCGGTCCCGGCGCAGTGCGTGAAGATCCCGGATCACGTGTCCTATCAGGCCGCAGCGCTGGCCGAACCGCTCGCGGTCTGCCTGCACGCGGTCGCGCGCGCCGGCCACATCGAGGGCAAGCGCGGCATCATCTTCGGCGCCGGCCCGATCGGGCTTCTGACCATGCTGGCCGCGCGTCGCGCCGGTATGACTGATGTCACGGTGGCCGACATTGCGCCGGCGCCGCTCGCCTTCGCAAGCCGGCTCGGCGCCTCGCACGTCGAGAACGTCTCGGACGGGGAGGAGGGTCTGAAGGCGCAGGCGGCTTTGCGTCCCTATGATGTCGCGTTCGAGGTCTCGGGCACGGCCGCCGGCCTTGCCAGCGCGATCGGCATCGTCAGGCGCGGCGGCATCGTGGTGCAGATCGGCAATCTGCCGGGCGGGCAGATCCCGACGCCGTCGAACGCGGTGATGGCGAAGGAGATCGACCTGCGCGGCTCGTTCCGTTTTGGCTTGGAGTTCATGACGGCGGTGGAACTGATTGCGGACGGCAGCGTCGACGTGCTGTCGCTGGTCACCGCGGAGCGGCCGCTGTCGACCGCGCCCGATGCGCTCAGGCTGGCACTCGACCGCTCGCAGAGTGTCAAGGTCGTGCTGACCGCGAATTGATCGGAGACAACGCATGATGCTGGAGGGATGGCGCTGGTACGGGCCGGACGATCCGGTCTCGCTCGACGATGTCAGGCAGGCCGGCGCGACGGACATTGTCTCGGCGCTGCATCAGGTGCCGATCGGCGAGGCCTGGACGCGCAAGGCGGTCGAGGAGCGCAAGAATTTCATTGAGAACGGGCAGCCCGGCCGCTCGCAACTGACCTGGTCGGTGGTGGAATCAATTCCGATCCCCGACGACGTCAAGCGCCTCGGTGCTAAGGCGACCAAGTCGATCGAGGCGTGGATCGCGAGTCTCGAAGCGGTGGCCGCTTCAGACATCAAGATCATCTGCTACAACTTCATGCCTGTCGTCGACTGGTGCCGCACCGATCTGGAATGGGAGCTGCCGAACGGCGCCCGCGCCATGCGCTTCGACCAGGACCGCTTTGCCGCCTTCGAGCTGCATATCCTCAAGCGTCCTGCTGCGCTTCAGGAATATTCGCCGGAGCAGCAGGCCCGCGCGAAACAGCTGTTCGAGAAGATGAGCCAGGCCGACATCGACTATCTCGTGATGGTCATTGCCAGCGCGCTGCCGGGCTCGACCACCGAGCCCATGACCATCCCGCAATTCTGCGATCGGCTCGAGACGTATCGCGACATCACGCCAAAGATCCTGCGGCGGCATCTTGCCGAATTCCTGGGCCGTGTCGCGCCGGTCGCCGAGCAGCTCGGTGTATCGCTGACGCTGCATCCGGATGATCCGCCGCGCCCGCTGTTCGGCCTGCCGCGCGTTGCCTCGACGGCCGAGGACTACCAGGCGCTGTTCGACGCCGTGCCGTCCAAGGCGAACGGCATCTGCCTGTGCACGGGATCGCTCGGCGTTCAGCCTGAGAACGATCTGCCTGCGATGGCGGAGCGCTTTGGCTCTCGCATTGCCTTTGCCCATCTGCGCGCAACAAAGCGCGAGGCTGATGGTCTTTCATTCTACGAGTCCGATCATCTCGACGGCGACGTCGACATGATCGCCGTGCTCAAGGCGCTGTTAAAGGAGAACGCGCAGCGTTCGCCCAACAAGAGAATCGTGTTCCGTCCCGATCACGGCCATCGCATGCTCGACGACCTCGCCGCTACCAAGCGCACCAATCCGGGCTACACCGCGATCGGCCGCCTGCGCGGCCTGGCCGAACTCCGCGGCGCAATCCGCGCGATCCAGCATCGGTAGAGGCTCGCTTCTCATCCGTTAGGGAGGCGTTTATCCACACCATCATTGCGAGCCAACGGGTCCGCGCGAAGCACGGCCCGAGGACAGGCTCCGCGAAGCAATCCCGGGTCTTTTCGCCGAGGGATTCTGGATCTGCTTCGCTGCGCTCGCAATGACGTGGAGAGAGGAGAGCACCCCAGCACCGCCTGCTGATGGCATGCTGCCGTCGCCGGGATTTGATACAAATTCACCCGATCGCGAAGTCGGCTGCCGTCTCGGCATGAATGGCCGTCGTGTCGAACGTCTCGACCGAGGTATCGTCATTGCCGACCAGCATCGTGATCTCGGTGCAGCCGAGGATGATGCACTCCCCGCCGGCGCGGACGAGCGCAGCCATCACGTCCTGATAGCGCCGGCGCGAGGGAGCGGTGACAGTTCCAAGACACAGCTCATCGTAAATGATCCGGTTCACATCGGCGCGCGCCTCAGGGGGAGGAACCAGGACGTCGAGATCATGCGCGCGCAGCCGGTCGATGTAAAAGTCTTGCTCCATCGTGAACTTGGTGCCGAGCAGCCCGACCCGGCGGTATCCTTTCGCCCGTATCCGCTGCGCCGTCGCATCGCCAATGTGAATCAACGGAACGGTCACGCTGGAGCTGATCTCGGGCGCCAGTTTGTGCATCGTGTTCGTGCACAGCACGATCGCCCGCGCGCCGGCGCTTTCGAGACGCCGCGCGACTGCCGCCAGGCTGGCGGCGGCCTCGCTCCAGCGGCCGCCGTACTGCATCTCCTTGATCTGCTGAAAATCGTAGGAATACAGCAGCAGCGGCGCCGAATGCAGCTTGCCCATGCGGTCGCGGACCCGCTCATTGATGAGCCTGTAATAGAGCGCGGTGCTCTCCCAGCTCATGCCCCCGACTAGGCCGATGGTTTGCATTCGGTCTCCACACATGTTGGTTCGGCCGGATCGTAGACGAAGACGTCGACGCTTGCCATCAGGTGTGTGGCCCATGGCGGACGCCGGCGCGGACGGGGCCTCAAAGCCCGATCGTGCAAACGGCAAGGGCGGGCATGACGCCTGCGCAGGCGGCGAGAAGCCTTTCGATCTTGCACGTCCTGCCGGCCTGTCCTACGCCAATTCCGCACACAATTGGCGAGGCGCTGGGCGCGTCGTCAAAGCCTTGAGGGAGCCGTCATGACCATTCGCAACACCCGCACCGGGGGCCAGATCCTGATCGATCAGCTCGTCGCCCAGGGCGTCGAGCGCGTCACCTGCGTGCCGGGTGAGAGCTATCTGGCGGCCCTCGATGCGCTGCACGACAGCCCGATCGATGTCGTGATCTGCCGCGCCGAAGGCGGCGCTGCGATGATGGCGGAGGCCTATGGTAAGCTCACCGGCCGCCCCGGAATCTGCTTCGTCACGCGCGGGCCCGGCGCGACCAATGCCAGCCACGGCGTCCACATCGCGATGCAGGATTCGACGCCGATGATCCTGTTCGTCGGCCAGGTCGATAGCGGTATGCGCGAGCGCGAGGCATTCCAGGAGCTGGACTACAAGGCCGTGTTCGGCACCATGGCGAAATGGGCCGTCGAGATCGATCGCCCCGACCGCATTCCGGAGCTGGTCGCGCGCGCCTTCCGTGTCGCCATGCAGGGCCGCCCTGGTCCCGTCGTGATCGCGCTGCCGGAGAACATGCTGATCGAGACCGCAGCGGTTGCCGACGCCATGCGCATCGAGCCGGCGGTGAGCTGGCCGGCGCCGGCCGATATCGAGAAGCTCGGCGACATGCTCGCCGGCGCCAAGGCGCCGCTGGTCATTCTCGGCGGCTCGCGCTGGACGGATGAGGCGACCAGGAGCATCGCCCGCTTTGCCGAGCGCTTCGACCTGCCGGTCGCGACCTCGTTCCGCCGGGCTTCGCTGATCGACGCCGACCATTCGCATTACGCCGGCGATCTCGGCATCGGGCCGAGCCCGGGCCTGAAGGCGCGCATCGAGGGCGCCGACGTCATTCTGCTCATCGGCGGCCGCATGTCGGAGATGCCGTCCTCGTCTTACACGCTGCTCGGCGTTCCGGTTCCGCAGCAGAAGCTGATCCACGTGCATCCGGGCTCCGAGGAGCTCGGCCGCGTCTATCAGCCGGCGCTGGCGATCCAGGCGACGCCCGCTGCGTTCGCGGCGGCCGTCGAGACGCTGAAGCCCGCCGGAACGGCGGCCTGGAAGGGCGAAGCGGCGAAGGCGCATGCCGATTATCTCGCCTGGACCGAGAAGGCGCGCGAGCTGCCAGGCACGTTCCAGTACGGCCAGGTCATGACCTGGCTGCGCGACCGCCTGCCCAAGGACGCGATCGTCTGCAACGGCGCTGGCAATTATGCCGGCTGGATCCATCGCCACCACCGCTTCCACAGCTTTGCCGCGCAGCTCGCGCCGACCTCGGGTTCGATGGGCTATGGCGTGCCGGCGGGCGTGCTGGCAAAACGGCAATATCCGGACCGCGTCGTCGTCGCCTTTGCCGGCGACGGCTGCTTCCTGATGAACGGCCAAGAGTTCGCGACCGCCGTGCAGTATGACGCACCGCTGATCGTCATCATCGTCGACAATTCGCAATACGGCACCATCCGCATGCACCAGGAGCGGGATTATCCCGGCCGCGTCGTCGGCACCCAGCTCAAGAACCCTGATTTCGCGATGTACGCGAAAGCGTTCGGCGGCCATGGCGAGCGCGTCGAGCGCACCGAGCAGTTCGCACCGGCGTTCGAGCGCGCGCTCGCTTCGGGCAAGCCGTCGATCCTCCACTGCATCATCGATCCGCGCGCGATCTCGGTCGGCAAGGACTTTGTGCCCGCGGTGAAGGCTTAGGCGATGGCGACCGGCCGCCACGTCGCAATCATCGGTGCCGGCGCGATCGGCGTGATCAGCGCCATCGAGGCGCTGCGCGAGGGCCATCGCGTCACGCTGATCGACCCGGGCGAGCCCGGTGGCGAGCAGGCGGCGAGCTATGGCAATGCCGGCTGGCTGTCCTCGCATTCGGTGATCCCGCCGGCCGAGCCGGGCGTCTGGAAGAAGGTACCGGGTTATCTGATGGATCCGCTCGGGCCGCTCGCGATCCGGTGGTCTTATCTGCCGAAAGCGCTGCCCTGGCTGATCAAATATCTGCTCTCGGGCTGGACCGAGACGCGGGTCGAGAAGACCGCCTTTGCGCTGCGCGACCTCTTGAAGGACGCACCGCTCTTGCACAAAAAGCTCGCGGAAGAAGCGGGCGTGCCTGAACTGATCGAGCGCAACGGCGTGATGCATGTGTTCCCGTCGCGCGGCAATTTCGACAGCGATCTCGGCTGGCGCCTGCGCAAGCGCGTCGGTGTCGAATGGCTCGAGCTCAACGCCGACGAGATGCGCCAGCGCGAGCCGGACCTGCATCCGCGCTACACCTTTGGCGTGGTGGTGGAGGAGGCCGGCCGCTGCCGCAATCCCGGCGCCTATGTCGCAGCACTCGCCAATCACGCGCTCGCCAGCGGTGCGAAGCACGTGCGCGCCAAGGCGACAGGGCTAAAACTCTCCGGCGACAAGCTCGTCGCCGTCGTCACCGAGACCGGCGAGATCGCGTGCGATGCCGCAGTGGTGGCGGCGGGCGCCCGCTCGAAGCAACTTACTGCGTCGGTCGGCGATCCGCTGCCGCTCGAGACCGAACGCGGCTATCACGTCATAATCGAGAACCCGGAATCGGGGCCGCGCAGCTCGATGATGGCGTCCGATGCCAAGATGGTGGTGAACTGGACCGACAGGGGCCTGCGCGCTGCCGGCACGGTCGAGATCGCCGGCCTCGAAGCCGCGCCAAACTGGAAGCGAGCCGAAATCCTGCGCAACCACCTCATCAGCATGTTCCCCAAGCTGCCGAAGGACATGCCAGCCTCGCGCGTCAAGACCTGGTTCGGTCATCGTCCGAGCATGCCGGATGGACGGCCCTGCATCGGCCATGCGCGGGCCTCACGCGATATCGTCTATGCGTTCGGCCATGGCCACATCGGCCTGGTCGGCTCGGCGCGTACCGGCCGTCTGGTCGCGCAGCTCCTCAGCGGCAAGCAGCCTGAGATTCCGCTGGCGCAGTTCGCACCCGATCGTTTCCTCTGAGATCGCACCATGAATCCTCCAGCCGATTCGTCCTCCCGCATTGCCCGTGGCGGCAAGGCCATCTATGGCGCGCCGCTCGGTATTTTGATGCTGGAAGCGCGCTTTCCGCGCATCCCCGGCGACATGGGCAACGGCACGACCTGGCCGTTCCCCGTGCTTTATCGCGTGGTGAGTGGCGCTTCGCCGGAGAATGTGGTGCTGAAGGGCGCAGCCGGCCTGCTGCCCGATTTCGTCGATGCCGCGAAAGACCTGGTGCTGCTCGGGGCCGAAGCCATCACCACCAATTGCGGCTTCCTCTCGTTGTTCCAGAAGGAAATCGCGGCCGCCGTCGGCGTGCCGGTTGCGACCTCGTCGCTGATGCAGGTGCCGTGGGTGCAGGCGACCTTGCCACCCGGCAAGCGCGTCGGTCTCGTCACGGTGTCGGCCTCGACGCTCTCGCCCGCCCATCTCGAAGGTGCCGGCGTGCCGCTCGATACGCCGCTGGTCGGCACCGAAAACGGCAAGGAGTTTTTTCGCGTCCTGATCAAGGCCGAGAAGGACGATATGGACGTGGCGCAAGCCGAGCGCGACGTGGTCGAAGCCGGCAAGCAGCTCGTCGCGAAGAATCCGGAGGTCGGCGCCATCGTGCTCGAATGCACCAACATGCCGCCTTACGCCGCAGCGCTCCAGGCCGAGGTCGGGTTGCCGGTCTATGACATCTATTCCATGATCACCTGGTTTCATGCTGGACTGCGCCCGCGCGTCTTTGCGTGAACGTGTCCTTGAGATCGTCACAAGTCCTGGAGTGAACCCATGAAGCTATCCGGCAAGGTCGCCGCCATTACCGGCACGGCGCGCGGCATCGGCAAGGCTTGCGCGAAGAGATTCCTGGACGACGGCGTCAAGGTCGTCATCTCGGATGTCGATGCTGACGGCTTGGCCGCCACGGCGGCCGAGCTCGGACGGCCGGATGCCTTGCGCACCGTGGTCGCCAATGTCGCCGCGCGCACGGACGTGAATCATCTTGTCGCAATTGCTGCCAAGGAATTCGGCCGGCTCGACATCATGGTCAACAATGCCGGCGTGGCCCGCAATCAGGACCTTCTCGATATCTCAGAGCAGGATTTCGACGAGGTCATCGCCATCAATCTGAAAGGCGCGTTCTTCGGCGTGCAGGCGGCGGCGAAGCAGATGATCGCGCAGGGCGGCGGCGGGGTCATCATCAACATGTCCTCGGTGAACGCGCTGCTGGCAATTCCGACGCTCGCGACCTACGCCATCTCCAAGGGCGGCATGAAGCAGCTCACCTCGGTCGCCGCCGTCGCGCTCGCCCCGCACAACATCCGCGTCGTCGCGGTCGGGCCCGGCACGATCCTGACCGACATGGTGGCTTCGGCGATTTATACGTCCGAGGATGCGCGCAAGACCGTGCTATCGCGCACGCCGGCCGGGCGCGGCGGCGAGCCGAGCGAGGTCGCCTCGGTCGTGGCGTTCCTGGCCAGTGACGATGCCTCCTACATCACCGGGCAGACGATCTATCCGGATGGCGGCCGGCTGATCCTGAACTACACGGTGCCGGTGAAGGAGAAGTAGGGCTGGAAAGTCGTCCCACATGCGCTGTCATCGCCCGGCCGGTGAATCCATCCCCCCTTCGCGGGGCATGACAGCAGTTGTGAGGCGGCGGTTTGCCTCTTACTCCGCCGCAACCGTCATCCTGTGTCCGAGCCGCTTCGAGATGCCGCCGGCGCAGTCGCGCAGCGCATGCCCGATCGGGCTGTCCCAGCGCGCATCAAAGGTGCCCTCCGGGCCCATCGCGGTGATGACGAGCGCGACGTGGCCGGAATGATCGAAGACCGGTGCTGCGAACGCATTGACGCCGGGCAGAGGATCGCCGAGCGCGCGGGCGAGGCCATGCTTGCGAACCTCCGTGAGCATCTCCGCGGCCTTCGCGCCTTTCACCGCGCGCTTGGGATTGTAGCCGACGCCGTGGCGGTCGAGGCCGCTCTCCAGCGCGGCACTGATCGTCTTCTCCGGCAGGAAGGCCGCGAAGGCGCGGCCGGTCGCGGTCTCCAGCAGCGCCATCACCGAGCCGGCCCGCATCACGATGTGGACCGGCTGGGCCGGCTCTTCCAGTTGCACCACGGTGGGACCGTGCGTGCCCCAGACCGCGAGCGAGACCGCGTGGCCGATCTGGCTTGCGAGGGCCGCGATCCTGGGACGTGCGATGCGCACACCGGAGAGGCGGCGCAGGCTGATCAGGCCGAGCTCCAGCGCCAGCGCGCCGATCTCGTAGCGGCCGGTGGTCTCGTCCTGCTCGATCAATCCAATGCGCGAGAAGCTGGCGAGATAGGGATGCGCCTTGGCCGGCGTCATGCCGGCTTCGCGGGCGAGATCGCGCAGCATCATCGGCTCGCCGCTCCTTGCGAGCGCGCGGAGCAGTTCTCCGCCGACCTCGATCGACTGGATGCCGCGGCTTGCCCTCTTCATGCGCCTCCTGACGTGCGTCCGCTTACGCCGCCTTGCGCTTGGCGGCGCTGTCGGCAAGGTGTCGTCCGGCAATGTAGCCGAAGGTCAGCGCCGGCCCAAGCGTGATGCCGGCGCCGGGATAGTTGCCGCCCATGATGCTCGCCATGTCGTTGCCGGCGGCATAGAGCCCCGGAATCACCCGACCTTCGGCGTCGAGCGCGCGCGCGTTCTCGTCGGTGACAATGCCGGCATAGGTGCCGAGATCGCCGATCACCATCTTGATGGCGTAAAACGGGCCGTGCTCGATCGGCGCGACGCAGGGATTCGGGCCGTGCAGCGCATCGCCCTGGTAGCGATTATAAGCCTTCGAGCCCTTGCCGAAGGCGGCATCCTGGCCCTGTGGCGCGGTCGCATTGAATTGCTTGACGGTCTCGGTGAACGCCTTGGCATCGATCCCGGCCTTCGCCGCGAGCGCTTCCAGCGTGTCGCCACGCATGAGGTAGCCGGTCTTGAGGTGATGGCCGAGCGGCATCGGGAAAGGCGGCACGCAGCCGAGGCCGTATTTGCGTAGCGTCTTGTGATCGCAGACCAGAAACGCCGCGATCTCCTCGCCGGGCTTGGCGGCCTTGATCATGGCCTGGACGAAGTCGTGATAGGAATTGCCCTCATTGGTAAAGCGCTTGCCGTCGCGCATCACGGCGATCACGCCGGGCTTGGCGCGGTCGATGAAATGCGGCATCACGCCCTTCGAGCCGTCCTTGCGCGTGGTCAGCGACACCGGCACCCAGGCGGCCGCGTTCGGCAGGCGATCCTCGACATGCCCGCCGGCACTTTCCGCAAGACGTAGGCCGTCACCAATGTTGCCGGTCGGTCCCGGCGAATAGTGCTCATTGCCCGTCGGCGCATGTGGAAACATCTTTCTGCGCCGCTCGACATCGTGCGGAAAGCCACCGCAGGCGAGCACGACGCCCTGGCGCGCACGGACGCGCACATCGCGTCCCTCGCGCGAAACGATTGCGCCGGTCACGGCACCGTTCTCGACCGAGAGCTCGCGCACCGGCGAGGACAGCCACATCGGAATCTTCAGGTCGAGCGCAGATTTCGCCAGCCGTCCTGCGAGCGCATTGCCGTTGGTGAGCGTCATGCCGCGGCCGTAGTGCAGCACGTCCATCAGATGACGTGACAGGCGCTTGGCGACATAGGCCGCCGAGGTCAGCGACTTCGTCACGCGCATGAAGTGGATGATCTCCTTGCCGGAGCCGAGCATCATGCCGAACACGGTCAGTTCGGGCAGGGGCATGCCGAGAGTCTTGATGAGGTCGCCGAGCTCGCGGCCGTCGAATGGGCGCGTTACCATCGAGCGGCCGCCCTGCGCACCGCCGGGCGCCTCGGCATGGTAGTCGGGAAACACCAGCGGCATGTCAAAGCGCAGCGCGGTCTTGGTGGTGAAGAAATCGACCGCTTCGGGGCCGGCGCTGAGGAATGCATCGACCCGCGCGGCGTCGTAATTGTTGCCGGCTTCGTGGCGAAGATAGGTGCGGGCCTGCTCCGGCGTCTCCTCGATGCCGTAAGCCCTGGCGAGCGAGGTGCCGGGAATCCAGAGCCAGCCGCCGGAGCGGGCGGTGGTGCCGCCGAAGCGCGGCTCCTTCTCGACAATGAGCACGTCGAGGCCGCGATAACGCGCGGTGATTGCCGCCGACATGCCGGAGGCGCCCGATCCGGCCACGAGCACATCGCACTCGTAAGTCTCAATTGTGCTTTGGTCGCTGCCGGTCATCTGGATCTCACTTCTTCAGGAGCGGACATTTGGACTCGGAGACCGGGCGGAAGGCTTCCTCGCCCTTCATGGTCTTGACGATGTCCAGATAATCCCACGGCTCTTTGGACTGCTCGGGCGACTTCACCTTGGCGAGATACATGTCGCGGATGACGCGACCGTCCTCGCGCAAGCGTCCGCCATGGACGAATGTATCCTCGATCGGCAGTTCGCGCATCTTGGCCATGACCTTGGCGGAATCGTCTGTTCCGGCGGCTTTGATGGCTTTGAGATAATGCAACACCGAGCCGTAGACGCCGGTCTGGATCATGGTCGGCATCACCTTGGTGCGCTCGTAGAACTTCTTCGACCAGGCCCGGGTCGCCTCGTCCATGGCCCAGTATGAGGCCGTGGTCATATAGGTGCCCTGCGCGGCCTTGAGGCCGATCGCGTGCACGTCGGTGTCGAACATCAACAGGCCGACCAGCTTCTGGCCGCCCTGCACCAGCCCGAATTCGCCCGACTGCTTGATGGCGTTGTCGGTATCCTGGCCGGCATTGGCGAACGCGACCACGTCGGACTTCGAGCTCTGGGCCTGGAGCGCGAAGGAGGAGAAGTCGGCCGTATTGGTCGGGTGCTTGACGCCGCCGAGCACCTTACCGCCCATCTCGTTGATGAAGCGGGTTGCGTCCTTCTCGAGCTGCTGGCCGAAGGCGTAGTCAGCGGTGATGAAATACCAGGACTTGCCGCCTTCCTTGATCACGGCGGAAGCCGTCACCTTCGACAGCGCGTAGGTGTCGTAGGTGAAATGCACGGTGTTGGGGCTGCACAGCTCGTCGGTCAGCGAGCTCGCGCCGGGGCCGGAGAGCAGAGCGATCTTGTTGCGTTCGCGCACCATGTTGTGAACGGCAATGGCGATGCCGGAATTGGGGATGTCGACGACGGCGTCGACCTTGCCGTTGTCGAACCAGCCGCGCACGATCTGCACGCCGACGTCGGTCTTCATCTGGTGGTCGGCGCTGATGATCTCGACCGGCTTGCCGAGCACGGTCGGCCCGAATTCCTCCACCGCCATCTTGGCGGCTTCGACCGAGCCAGGTCCGCTGTTGTCGCGGCCCCAGCTCGACAGGTCCGTCAGCACGCCGATCCGGACCGCGTCGTCCGAGACTTGTGCAGTAGCAGCAGACGTCATGGCCGCGAGCATGGCGTAAGCCAAAAGCCCTCTCATCGTCGTTCCCTCGCTTATTGGCCGCTTGGCGCGGCTGGTCTTGTGGCTGCAAGTTAGATAATAGCGAATGAATTTGTCAATGGCGAATGCGAGGCCGGATTTGGCAGTCAGGGTCCGTGCAGGACATGAGTTTGGAGCATCGGTGCTCATTCCAGCGCGATTTGGCCATGATGAGCACCGGAATCGACGGGCAGGGCACGGCAGCGACAGGGTCTCTGCGCCAGCGGAGAACTCGACGACGACGCATGTTGGCACGCTCGCGGTGTTCTCGACCTATGCGGTCGGCTTCACGGCGCGGCTGATCGGCGGCGCGACCATCGGGCACTATGGCGGCCGGCTCGGCCGCCTCATCGTCGCGGCGAGCAGGCGGGATTTGCCGCGTTCGGAAACACCAGGAAGGTGATGGTCGCCGGCGCGAGCCGGATTGCTCCTGCCGGTGTTGCGTGCGCCTCAAGCCGGGGCAATCTGCCATCGGCAGTCAGCGCGAGCGTCTTCTCGTTCAGCTGCACAATCGTGCCTTGCAACCGCGCCGCATGCAGTGCGTACTGTTCGGCTGAGTCCGAGAGCGTCAGCGGGCGCGATGCGCGGCGCGACGTGTTGATTGCGAGCAGCGACACCGCACCTGCCATGGTCGGATGGCAATGGGCGTAGAGATGAAGATCTGGTGAAGCGGCCCTGTCTGCATCGAGCACGATCGGTCCCATCAACCGGCGCCAGAGCAGCGCAGCCCAGTAACTCGGCCGTGGCCGGAACGTGGCTTCGTCGAGCAGACCGTAGTCGCTGGCAGCGAGGGTGTTGTGCATCACCACCTGGACGCCGGCCTTCGCCAGGCGTCCGAGCTGGTCGAGATAGCGGAACGTGTCGAGAAAGGTCCGGTCCCATCGGCTGCCGCCGCAAGCCGCATCAGCCGTCTCAGTCAGCCAGATCGGCTTGCCCGGCTCGAATGTGTCGCGCAGCGCCTGGTAGGTCGCGCGTGTCGCATCCGTGCGTGCCAGCCATCCCTCCGAGAGCGCCTGCGCCGGATCATCGTGCCCGCCGCAGCGCGGCGAGATCGTGTTGTAATGATGATAGGAGAAGCGATCGACGCCGGCGCCGGATGCAGCGAGCAGATCGCGCGTGGCGATGCCCGCCCCGGATGGCGATGGCGCGTCGCCAACCGAGCCTGGCCCGAGGATCAACGTCTCAGGCGCGTCGCGCCGCACCCAGTCGCGGAAGATCTTGAAGTCGCGGCCATAGGCGGTCGCGTCATAGCCGGCCGGTGCGCCGTTGGTCGCTGCGAGCGTCGGCTCATTCATGAATTCGGCGGCGGCGATGCGGCCGCCCAGCGTGCGCGTGGTGTCGACGAGCTGCTGCGCCTGATCCGGTTTCCACACGCCATCGGCATCGCGGCTGCCGGGACTGATCGCAAACGAGGTGACGATCTCGGCATCGACCGCGCGCGCGAACTCGACGACGCCGCGCCACTGGTCGTGGCTGAGTACGGAGTTGAACCCCGGCGGCGGCTTTCCCGGCGCGTCGGCCAAGAACGTCGCATTGGCCCAGGTGCCGCTCACGCGCAGATAGGCCGGGGACAAGGCGGCGGCGAGCAGGCGCAGGCGTGCATTGGTCAGATCGATCGGCGGCCTTGCGCTGTAACGATCCCGCTGGTCGAAGGCCCGTGCCGTTCGCGGATAGGGCTTCCAGAACCGTCCGCCGGTCACCTCCACCATTTCGATGTTGTAGGACTGAAAGCGTATATCGACCGTTCCGATCGCCTTCAATTCCGTCGCCACGAGGGGCCCGTCACCGGCGCGCCCCGCGCACATCGTTGCGGCCACGAGCAGCGCAATCGTCAGCGCGCATCCCGCTGCGTGACCGGTTGGGTGCGTTCGGGATCCCCGGCTGTCGTATGCGGCCCGGTGCTTCGTCATGCGTTGCCGGTCCGGATGCATGAGGCAACCCTGGTCTTTGCCTAGTTCGGCAATTTATCTCTATTCTACCCTGCGATCGATCCCGAGGGCTTCCGGGCCGCCCGCCGCCGGTGGTCTCGGGCAGGGAGGGGCGGGCGTCAGCCGAGCATCAACCAGGGTGGGGGCACAAAAAATTTGTGGCAGCCCCCTTGAAATTGATATCGGTTTTTCTAAGTCGTTTTTCGCCGCGAGAGCGGTGTGCCGGATGCCAGAATCGGGTCCGGCACGGGCGCCGGGCTGGTCTTTTCGGACCCGTCTGAAATCCCCGCCTTGCGCTCCTTCGTATCCATCTTGCTCTTTGGAGGACTTGGTTATGAGGACCAGTTTCGACTTCGCGCCCCTGTGGCGCTCCACCATCGGCTTCGACCACCTGGCCGACCTCGTCGACAGCACGCTGCGCCAGGCGACGGAGGACAATTATCCCCCCTACAACATCGAGCGTTCCGGCGAAGATCATTACCGGATCAGCCTTGCCGTGGCGGGCTTCGGCGCCAACGACATCACGGTGACGGCCGAACAGAACGCGCTCACGATCGAAGGCAGAAAGCCCGAGGGCGCTCCGCGCGAGTACCTGTATCAGGGCATCGCCGCGCGTCCTTTCCGCCGCGTGTTCAACCTCGCCGACTATGTCCAAGTGAAGCAGGCCTCCTTCCAGGACGGGCTCCTGATCATCGACCTCGTCCGTGAGGTTCCGGAAGCCATGAAGCCGCGCCGGATCGCGATCAACGGCGGCACACCTGCGGCATCGCAGATCGAGCAGAAGAAAGCAGCCTAAGCATTCGATCGGGCGAATGGCGGAACGCGGCGCAAGGATGCGCGCCGCGCTCCCCGAGGCATGGAGGAGAGAACCATGGCTTTTCGTGATCTCATTCCCTGGTCCAGGAACCAGGAGCTCGCGCCTGCGCGCGATAACTTCGATCCGTTCCTGACGCTTCATCGCGAGATGAACCGTCTGTTCGACGATGTCTTCCGCGGCTTCGGCGGGACCAGCCTGTCGCCGCTGATGGAGGGCCGTTTCGGCTGGCCGAAGGTCGAGCTCAGCGAGACCGACAAGACGCTGACCGTCTCGGCCGAACTTCCCGGACTGGAGGAGAAGGACGTCCAGGTCGAGATCGCCAATGGCGTCCTGACGCTCCGCGGCGAGAAAAAAGCCGAGCGCAACGGCGAAGGCAGATACTTTACCGAGCGCTATTACGGTGCTTTCGAGCGGCAGATCCCGCTGGAGGGCGTCGAGGAGGACAAGGCCGAGGCGTCGTTCAAGAATGGCGTCCTGACCGTGTCGCTGCCGAAGTCGGAAAAAGCACGCGAAGGCGTCAAGCGCATCGCGATCAACACTCATTAGCATCAATCGCAGACGGCGGCGGTCGGCGCCGCCGTCCATCGTCAACAAACCCGTCCCTTGGAAAGGAGCATGAGGGGAGGACCGATGACCAACGTGAACACCAATGCCGGCACTCTCAACCCGCTGTTTCATCCCGCTGCCCATTACGACTCGCCTGCCGACGTCCTGAATGCCGAGGAGCTCTCCACGCCGGAGAAGCGGATCATCCTGTCGTCCTGGGCCTCGGACATGTACGCGGTCGAATCCTGTCCCGCTCTGCGCGAGATACCAGGCATGAGCCACACCGTACGGCTCGCCGATATTCTGACGGCGTTGCGCCGGCTCGACGGCGACAATGACAATGACGACCCGCCGCGCGGGGGCGGCGTCCCGATGCGGTTGCGGCGGCCCTGGGCCGCCGCCGAGAGGCAAGCCGCATGATGCTCACGCACACTGTTCTGACGCTCGTGCTGATCGGTCAGGCCTCGGCGGCCTTCGCCGTTCCTTATCTGGCCATGCACGGTCTCATCGCCGCGCCGCGTGACTGAGGCCACAAAGTTCTTTCATTCAAATCCTGGGCTAGGCGGCAGGTGACGAAGATGAATGCTGTGCGTTTGCTTTCGCTGGCGTTGCTGTTGCTGACGCTCCCGGCATCGCAGCCCGCCGCTGGCCAAATTCCGGACCTGAAGACGGGCGGCTCGGTACCGACCCTGGCGCCGCTGGTGCGTCAGGTGACGCCGGCCGTGGTCAACATCTCCGTGCATGGCCGCGTGCGCGAGGACAATCCGCTCTATCGCGACCCTCTCTTCCGCGAGTTCTTCGACGTCCCCCGGCAGATCGAGAAGGAAGTCAACGCGACCGGCTCCGGGGTCATCGTCGATGCCCAACGCGGCTACGTACTCACCAACAATCACGTGGTCGAAGGCACCTCCGCCGTTCAGATCACCACCAAGGATGGCCGGCAGTTCTCCGCGAAGGTTATCGGCCGCGATCCGCCGACGGACGTTGCGGTGCTCCAGATCCAGAACCCGGCCGGGCTCAAGGCGCTTTCCTTCGGCGACAGCGACGCGCTCGAAGTCGGCGATTTCGTGCTTGCGATCGGCAACCCATTCGGCCTCGGCCAGACCGTGACGTCCGGCCTCGTCAGCGCGCTGGGCCGGACCGGACTCGGCAAGCAGGGTTATGAGGACTTCATCCAGACCGATGCTGCGATCAACCCGGGCAATTCCGGCGGGGCGCTGGTCAGCCTGCGCGGAGAACTGGTGGGCATCAACTCGGCCATCATCTCGCCGGCCGGCGGCAATGTCGGCATCGGCTTTGCGATTCCGGTCAACATGGCGCGGAAGGTGATGGAGCAGATCGTCGCCAAGGGCCGCGTCGAGCGCGGCCGGATCGGCATTTCGCTGAAGGACCTGCATCCATCAGTCAACAAGGGATTCAACGAAGGTGCCGTCATTGCGGAGATTGCGGCGGATTCGCCGGCGCAACAGGCAGGCCTGCGCAAGGGCGATATCATCACCAGGGCCGACGACCGCCCGATCCGCACCGCCGCCCAGCTCCGCAACACGATCGGCCTTGCGCGCATCGGCGAGGAGGTCAAACTCGTCCTGCTGCGCAATGGCGCCCCGCTGACGGCCGTCGTGAGAGTCGCCCCCGCGCCCGAAACAAGCAGTGCCGCCGCTGGCAACCGTTTCGTCCGTTAGCGGGTTCGCACGGCGCGGTATCCAGCAAGCCGCGCCGATCCATGTTGCTGGCACACCGAATATCGACTATCAGCCGGATCGGCGCGCATGACGCTGCCCAAGCAAAGGCAAAGGGAGCACCCGAGATGACCTCACCCACGCGACGTGATTTGCTCGCAACCGCGGCGGCGGCTACCGCCGTTTCGATGACTGGGGTCGCACCGGCCGTCGCGCAGGGCGGACCCAAGCCGATCTTTCCAGTGCCGATGGTGACGATCCCGATCGTCGGTGAGACCCAGGTGTTTCAGGTGCGCCGCATCTACTGCATCGGGCGCAATTACGCGGCGCACGCGATCGAGCGCGGCTCGGATCCGAACCGCGAGCCGCCGTTCTTCTTCCAGAAGCCGACCGACGCGATTCAGAACGTCGCGATCGGCGAGGTCGCCGATCATCCCTATCCGTCGCTGACCAAGAACTATCATCACGAGGTCGAGCTGGTTGCGGCGCTGAAATCCGGCGGCACCAACATTCCGGTCGAGAAGGCGCTCGACCATGTCTATGGCTATGCGCTCGGGCTCGACATGACCCGGCGCGATCTTCAGAACAGCATGGCCGCGGAGAAGAAGCCCTGGGAGATCGGCAAGAGCTTTGATCATGCGGCCGTGCTCGGTCCGATTCACCCGGCAAGCAAGACTGGCCATTTCGAGAAGGGTGCGATCTCGCTGGCAGTCAACGGCACCGTCCGGCAGAACTCCGATCTCAGCAAGATGATCTGGAGTGTCGCCGAGCAGATCGCAAAACTGTCGGAAGCGTTCGAGCTGAAGGCCGGCGACATCATCTATTCCGGCACGCCGGAGAATGTCGGCCCGGTGGTGAAAGGCGACGTGCTCGTGTGCAAGCTCGAGGGTCTGCCGGACATGTCGATCAGGATCGTCTAGCAGTTGCGCTGAGTGGCCCGCGTGGAGCCCCGGTTGACGGCGCAAGAGCTGCTAACGCCGAGTTCCATCGATTGCCCTTGGTTGGCCGGCAAGCGAACTTGGTACGGCCATATTTGAGCAGGAGTGATCTGCCGCGAGGGAGGCGCTCCGATGAACAAAGCTGTGATCACCGCTATTGCGATGCTGGCTTGCGTGCCGGCGAGCGCAGTTGCGCAGGAGCGCGCGGGCGATGCAGCGCTCGGCGCCCTATCCGGTGCGGTCGTACTGGGTCCGGTCGGCGCCGTCGCCGGAGCGCTGGTTGGTTATACCGCCGGACCTTCGATCGCCCGGTCCTGGGGCCTGAGAGGTTCGCCGTCGGCAAGACACCGGCAGCCGCCACGTCGCGCGGCCGCGACCCGCGTCCCACCGCGCACGCGCGAGGCGATGGCCGCCACCAATGGCCAGACGAGCGCTGCTGGCAACCCGACCCCGCCGGCTCAAGCCGCGCCTGCCGTGCCGGCCCAGACCTCGGCTCCGCCCGTTCAGGGCTTCGACTGAGGCGCGGCTTCAACCGACACCTCGGCAGGTTGAAGGTCGCCCGCGCGGCCAGCCGAAGTGACGGCGATCTAGGGTAGGCCCAGGATTTTCTTCGCGGCGCGAAGATGCGGCTTGTCGATCATCTGGCCGTCGAGCCGCAGCGTGCCGGCATTGGGATTGCTCGCGAATGCCGCGATTACCTTCTCCGCCCATATGCGTTCGGCCTCCGTCGGCTCGAAGGCCGCGTTGACGACATCGACATGCTTGGGATGGATCAGCGCCTTGGCTGAAAAACCGTCGCGTCGTGCCGCGCGCGTCTCGGCGTCGAGGCCGGCGAGATTGTCGATGTCGGTATAGACGGTGTCGATCGGCGCAACCTCGGCCGCGGCCGCCGCCATCAGGCAGAGATCGCGCGCGAGCCGATAGGGGCTGTGGAACACGCCGCCCGAAGCTTTCTCGGTGGCGCCGAGCGAAGCCGAGAGGTCTTCGGCACCCCACATCAGTCCAGCGAGGCGAGGGGAGCAGCCTTTGTAGCTGCCAAGCCCGAAGATGGAGCCGGCGGTCTCCGTCGCGACGCAGACGATGCGCGTCGCGCCGACCGCGATGCCGGCCGCCGCCTCGAACGCTTCGAGCCAGGTCGCCACCTGCCGCACATCGTCGCCGCCTTGCGATTTCGGCAGCACGATGCCGTCGGGCTTGCCCGGCATCACCGTGGCGAGATCGGCGAGCGCCATGCCGGTGTCGAGCGCGTTGACACGGACATAGAGCTGGTGCGGGCCGCGAGAGCCCTTCAGCATCGCCAGCGTCAACCCGCGCGCCTGCTCCTTCTTCGCGGCGACGACGGAATCCTCGAGGTCTATGATCAGCGCGTCGGCCTTGCCTTCGCTCGCTTTCTCGAATTTGCGCGGGGAATCACCCGGCACGAACAGCATCGAACGCATCAGACCGGCCTCTTGTGCATCATCGCCATGCGCCGGCATTTGCCGACGATCTCGTCGTTCTGGTTGAGGGCGTGGTGCTCGAACTCGACGATGCCCGCCCTCGGGCGCGATTTCGATTCCCGCAACGAAAGCACCTTCGTCGTCGCCCGCAACGTGTCGCCGTGGAAGACCGGCTTTGGAAAAGTGACGTCGTTCATGCCGAGATTGGCAACAGTGGTCCCGAGAGTCGTATCATAGACCGTCATGCCGATCATGATACCGAGGGTGTAAAGACTGTTGAAAATGCGCTGGCCGAACTCGGTCTTCTCGGCGAAATGCGCATCGATGTGCAGCGGCTGCGGATTGAGCGTCAGCAGGCTGAACATGGTGTTGTCCATCTCGGTGACGGTCCGGGTCAGCGGATGCCTGAACTCTTGGCCTACGGAGAAGTCCTCGAAATAAAGTCCGGCCATCGCGGTTTCCCTCCTTGCGAAATAACGACGCGCTCGCACCGTCGCGCCGCATGACCCTATGCATGGTACACGCACTTGGCAGGCAAATTCACGTATCTGTACTGAGTTTTTCGAGCTAAAGAACGCAAGCGAGGGAAGGTCCGGCGCGGCAATCTTCCATCGCCGGTTGGGTGGGCTCGAAGATCGGGCACGTGAGTCGCCGCGGCTCCTAGCACGGAGATCAAGAACATGGATTTCGCGCTCACCGATCAGCAGGAAGCCATTCGCGACGCCATCGCCAAGATCTGCGAAGGCTTTCCCGATGTCTATTGGCTGAAGAAGGATCACGACGGCGGCTTCCCGCACGACTTTCACAAGGCGCTGGCAGATGCCGGCTGGCTCGGCATCTGCGTGCCGGAGGAGTATGGCGGCTCCGGGCTCGGCATTACCGAAGCCGCGATCATGATGCGCACCATCGCGGAATCCGGTGCCGGCATGTCCGGCGCGTCCGCGGTGCATATCAACGTGTTCGGACTCAATCCCGTCGTCGTGTTCGGCACCGAGGAGCAGCGCAAGCGCATGCTGCCGCCGATGGTCGAGGGTCGCGAGAAAGCCTGTTTCGCAGTTACCGAGCCCAACACCGGTCTCAACACCACCCAGCTCAAGACCCGCGCGGTCGCCAAGAACGATCGCTACATCGTCAACGGTCAGAAGGTGTGGATCTCGACCGCGCAGGTCGCGCACAAGATCCTGCTGCTGGCGCGCACCACGCCGCTGGAACAGGTGCGCTCGCCGACCCACGGCCTCAGCCTGTTCTACACCGATTTCGACCGCAACAAGATCAAGGTCCACGAGATCGAGAAGATGGGCCGCAAGATCGTCGATTCCAACGAGCTGTTCTTCGAGGATTTTGAAATTCCGATGGAGGATCGGATCGGCGAGGAAGGCAAAGGTTTCGAGTACATCCTCGAAGGCATGAACCCGGAGCGTATCCTGATCGCGGCGGAAGCGGTCGGTCTCGGCAAGCTCGCGCTATCGCGTGCGACCGAATACGCCAAGACGCGTGTGGTGTTCAACCGGCCCATCGGCAAGAACCAGGGCATCCAGCATCCGCTGGCGGTGAACTGGGTCGAGCTCGAGGCGGCCTGGTTGATGGTGATGTCGGCGGCCTGGCAATACGACAAGCGCATGCCCTGCGGCGCCGCCGCCAATGCGGCAAAGTATCTCGCCGGCGAGGCAGGCTTCTCGGCTTGCGAGCAGGCGGTGATGACCCATGGCGGCTTCGGCTATGCCAAGGAATTCCACGTTGAGCGCTATTTGCGCGAGATCCTGATCCCGCGCATCGCGCCGGTCAGTCCGCAGCTCGCGCTCAGCTTCATCGCGGAAAAGGTGCTTGGCCTCGCCAAGTCTTACTGAGCGACTCTTCCGGCCCAAACTCAAAAGGCTGTTCCTATTCGGCGGCGATCCGTTCCATGGCCATGGCACGAAGCCGGGCGCGCTGAATCTTGACGCCATTGGCGCTGTCGGTGACGGGGAAGGCATCCACGACATAGACCCGCGCCGGCACCTTGTAGCCGGCGAGCCGCTCGCGCAGACGGGCGATCAGCGCTTCCTGTCGCGGCGGCTCTCCAGCTGGGATCACGAAGGCGACGCAGCGGGCCTGTCCCTTCAGGTCGATCGCGACCACCTGGGCGTCGGCGACACCGGCGCACGATTTGAGCTCGTCTTCGATCTCGCCGGGCGCGACCAGGAAGCCGCCGAGCCGCATCGCATCGCCGGCACGGGTCTCGTAGACGAACGAACCATCGCCGCGCAGCCGGCCGATGTCGCCGGTGCGGAAGAAGCCATCGGCGGTGATCGCTTCCCGCGTCGCCTCGGGATTGTTGAAGTAGCCGAGGAAGCACGACGGCGCGCTGATCTCGATCTCGCCGGAGACGCCCTGGGCCGCAAGCTCGCCGATCTCGACATCGCGGATGCGGATTTTTGCGTCCGGCGACATCGGCCAGCCGCCGCCTTCGATGCGATCGGCGAAGGCATCGCTACCGCGGCCGATCGAGAACAGCGCCTGCACCTCGCTCGAACCGTACAAGCCGAACAGCGGCATGCCGCGCATCTCGGCCTCCGCGGCCAGCTCGCGCCAGCCGGGCTGGAATGCGGCGAAGCCGCAGATTTCGAGATGCGGAAACGGTCGTGGTGCATCGGTGAGCGCGAGGATGCGGCGGAACATCTCGTCCGAGCCGAATGAATGCGTGATCCTGCACTCCCCCAGGATTCTTACGGCCGGCGCCGCCTCGAAAGCATCGAGTACATGGATGGTCGCGCCCGCTGCGATGAAACCGAGCAGGCTCGTCATGCCAAAAGTGCCGCATAACGGCAGCATCGCCAGCAGCGAATGGCGCTGCGGATCAAGCTGCAGCGCCTTGGCGACGGACGCGGCATGCGTCGCCAGCGTCCGCTGCGAATGGGCGACGAGCTTCGGGCCCTTGGTCGTGCCCGACGTCGTGTACAGCAGGACGGGCAGATCGACGTCCTCCTGAGCCGGCGGGGCAGGCGGATAGGACCTGTCGAAGGCGTCGAACCGCACACTCGGCCATTGCGCGGGGATCGCGGTCTTGCCCACCACGGCAAGCTGTTGCAGCGCGGGCACCTCGTCCTTGGCGACATCGGCGAGAATGGCGGCAAAATCGATCGAGCGGAATGCGGCCTCGACCACCATCAGCTTGGCACCGGACAGGCGGAGCAGATGCGCGACCTCCGCACTGCGATAGCGCGTATTGACGGCGGCGACGACCGCGCCCAGGCGGGCGGCGGCGAACAGCAGTGCGAGCCATTCGATTCGGTTGACCAGCCAGACCGCGACGACGTCGCCCCTCCCGATGCCCTGCGCGGCGAGCCAGGCGGCGGTCTGCTCGATCCTTCCTGAGAGCTCCGCACGCGAGATCGGCGTGCCATCGAACACGAGGACGCGACTGGCCGCCTCGGTCGGGATCAGCGCTTGCAGCGAATATCTGTCGATCAGCATGGCGATCGGAGTAACCCGATCGTGCAAAGCTGTCTACTTGGTGCCGAACATCCGATCCCCGGCGTCGCCCAGGCCCGGCACGATGTAGCCGTGGTCGTTGAGCCGCTCGTCGATCGCGGCGGTCCAGACCGGCACGTCGGGATGCTCGCTCTGGAACTGCGCGATGCCCTCGGGCGCGGCCAAGAGGCAGACGAAGCGGATGTCGCTGGCACCGCGCGCCTTGAGCAGGGACGCGCCGGCGCAGGCCGAATTGCCGGTGGCCAGCATCGGGTCCATCAGGATAACGGTGCGATCGGACAGGTCCTGCGGCGCCTTGAAGTAATATTCCACGGCTTGCAACGTCTCGGGGTCGCGGTACAGCCCGATATGAGCGATGCGCGCCGAGGGCATCAGCGCCAGCATGCCGTCAAGGAAGCCGACGCCCGCGCGCAGGATCGGCGCCAGTGTGAGCTTCTTGCCGGCGATCTTCGGCGCCTGCATCGGGGCGATCGGCGTCTCGATGTCCACCAGCTCCAGCGGCAGGTCGCGCGTCACCTCGTAGCCGAGCAGCATCCCGATCTCGTTCAGGATCTCGCGAAAGCTCTTGGTCGAGCGGTCCTTCTCGCGCATCAAAGAGAGCTTGTGCTGGACCAAGGGGTGGGCGACGACGTTGACGCTGCTTGTGCTCATGAAACCGCTCTACACGGTTCCGTGAAATTGCGCCAGATCGGCCGAGTCTTTTCCGCGGGATACGCCGCCGCAAACGGGCATCGCGACCGCGCTGCGTGCCCGGTCGCTCGCCTCATAGGCAACCACGGTCAGTTCGCGGTCGATCGCTGTGTGGAAGCTCTAGACTCCGAGCCGCGTGCCAGAAGCGTGATCACGAGCGTCAGGATCGCGCTTCAGTAGTTGCATGCTACTTGTCCGGGGCGGGCGCCGCGCCGATCGTGGCGCGCCTCGACTGCGGCGTCCAGCAGTCCGGTAACTCACGCTCGCGCGACAGCGCACATGCCACTCGCCGTCGTCATAGGCGATGCGGCGGACCTGCCACATCGGCTTTCGACGGGACGACAAGCGTGTGTCGCTAGCCCCCGCCACCAGCCTTTATGAGATTCCTATAACTTCGCCATAGCCCTCATCTCGAAAACCTATGCCCCTGGTGTCACTTCAGCGCGGTCAAAAGTTCAGGTCGGTGCCCCGCGGAAATGCGCCTGCGTTTCCTTCGAGCCTTGTCGGGTCCCCGAGAAGCGGTTGCGCCTGACATCAGGGCGCAACGAGGAGTATCTCCATGATGGACATTCTGATGCTGGCGCTGGCCTTCGGCCTGTTCGCGCTCGCGATCGGCTACACCTATACCTGCGAACGGCTGTGACGGAGCGGATCATGATCTTCGATTACGCGCTCGCCGGTGCCGTCTCGTTCGGCCTCCTGGCCTATCTCACCTATGCGCTGCTGCGGCCCGAGCGGTTCTGAGCCGTGCTGCTGATTCTCGAATTGTTGCTGGCGGATGCCATGCTCGTCGCCAGCCTGCTGACGGTGCTTCTGCCTCTGCTAAGTCGGCGCCATGCCTGAAGGGTTGATTCCATGACTGTGATCGGTTGGCTCCAGATCATTCTGTTTTGCGCCATTATCGTTGCGCTCGCAAAGCCGCTCGGCGGGTACATGACGCGCGTGTTCAACGGCGAGCGCACCTTCCTGTCGCCGGTGCTGCGTCCGATCGAGGCCGGCATCTACTGGATCTCCGGCGTCGACGAGAAGCGCGAGCAGCATTGGCTGACCTATACGGTCGCCATGCTGCTGTTCCATATCGCCGGTTTCCTCGTCATCTACGGCGTGATGCGGCTTCAGGCCGTGCTGCCGTTCAATCCGGCCGGGCAGGGCGCGGCCGCCGAGGATCTCTCCTTCAACACCGCGGTCTCCTTTATCACCAACACCAACTGGCAGAACTACGGCGGCGAGAGCACGCTGTCCTATCTCGTGCAGATGCTCGGCCTGACGCACCAGAACTTCGTGTCGGCCGCGACCGGCATCGCGCTGGCGATGGCCCTGATCCGCGGCTTCTCGCGCGCCTCGGTGCGCACGGTCGGCAATTTCTGGGTCGACGTCACGCGGTGTACGCTCTACGTGCTGCTGCCGATCTGCGTCGTCTATGCGCTGTTCCTGGTCTGGCAAGGCATGCCGCAGACGCTCGGGCCGTATATCGAGGCGACGACGCTCGAAGGCGCCAAGCAGACCATCGCGGTCGGCCCGGTCGCTTCCCAAGTCGCGATCAAGATGCTCGGCACCAACGGTGGCGGCTTCTTCAACGCCAACGCCGCGCATCCCTTCGAGAACCCGACCGCGCTGTCGAACTTCGTGCAGATGCTCTCGATCTTTGCGCTCGGCGCCGCACTCACCAACGTGTTCGGCCGCATGGTCGGCGACCAGCGCCAGGGCTGGGCAATCCTCTCCGTGATGGGCGTGCTGTTCCTGGCTGGCGTCGCCATCGCCTATTGGGCGGAAGCGAACGGCACCGCGACGCTCCATGCGCTGGGCCTGACCGGCGGCAACATGGAAGGCAAGGAGGTCCGGTTCGGCATCATCGCATCCTCGCTGTTTGCCGTCGTCACCACGGCCGCTTCGTGCGGCGCAGTCAACGCGATGCATGACAGTTTTACCGCGCTCGGTGGCATGATCCCGCTGATCAACATGGAGCTCGGCGAAATCATCGTCGGCGGCGTTGGCGCCGGCATGTATGGCATGCTGCTGTTCGTCATCCTCGCGATCTTCGTCGCGGGCCTTATGGTTGGCCGCACCCCGGAATATGTCGGCAAGAAAATCGAGGCGCGTGAGGTCAAGATGGCTATGCTGGCCATCCTGGTGCTGCCGCTGATGATCCTCGGCTGGACCGCCGTCGGCGTGGTCTATCCGGCGGCAGTCGCCTCCATGGCGAATGCCGGCCCGCACGGCTTCACCGAAGTGCTCTACGCCTTCACATCGGCGGCCGGCAACAACGGCTCGGCCTTTGCCGGGCTCACCGGCAACACCTTCTTCTACAACCTGACGCTGGCAAGCGCGATGTTCGTCGGCCGCTTCTTCATGATCATCCCGGCCATGGCGATCGCGGGCTCGCTTGCGGAGAAGAAATCGATCCCGGCGTCCGTGGGCACGTTCCCGACCACCGGAGGCCTGTTCGTCGGCCTTGTGGTCGGTGTCATCCTGATCATGGGCGGCCTGACCTTCTTCCCGGCGCTCGCGCTTGGCCCGATCGTCGAACATCTGGCGATGAACGCCGGCAACCTGTTCCGATTGTTGGAGTGACCTCCATGGATACGATGCAACTGCAAAAACGTGCGCCGATGTCGGCAATGCTCGATCCCAGAATCGTGATGCCCGCGATCCGCGCCTCCTTCGCCAAGCTCGATCCGCGTCTGATGGTGAAGAATCCCGTCATGTTCGTCGTCGAGGTCGTTGCAGTGCTCACGACTGTGATCTTCCTGCGCGACCTCGTCATTGGCGGCGCGAACCTCGGCTTCACCTTCCAGATCATCGTCTGGCTCTGGTTCACGGTGCTGTTCGCCAATTTCGCCGAAGCCGTGGCCGAAGGCCGCGGCAAGGCGCAGGCCGAATCGCTGCGCAAGACCCGCACGGAAAGCCAGGCCAAGCTCCTCACTGGTGCTGGCGAGAATTTCAAGCTCGTGCCGGGCACGAGCCTGAAAGTAGGCGACATCGTGCTGGTCGAGGCCGGCGACACCATCCCTTCCGACGGCGAGGTGATCGAGGGCGTCGCCTCCGTCAACGAGGCCGCCATCACCGGCGAGTCCGCGCCCGTGATCCGCGAATCCGGCGGTGACCGCTCTGCGGTCACGGGTGGCACACAGGTGCTGTCGGACTGGATCCGCGTCCGTATCACGGCAGCCCAGGGCTCGACCTTCATCGATCGCATGATCAAGCTGGTCGAGGGCGCCGAGCGGCAGAAGACCCCGAACGAGATCGCGCTCAACATCTTGCTCGCCGGTCTCACTATCATCTTCGTGTTCGCCACCGTCACCATCCCCAGCTATGCGGCCTATGCCGGCGGCTCGATCTCGGTGATCGTGCTGGTCGCGCTGTTCGTGACGCTGATCCCGACCACCATCGGCGCGCTGTTGTCGGCGATCGGCATCGCCGGCATGGACCGTCTGGTACGCTTCAACGTGCTGGCGATGTCCGGCCGCGCGGTCGAGGCGGCCGGTGACGTCGACACACTGCTGCTGGACAAGACCGGCACCATCACGCTCGGCAACCGGCAGGCGATTGCCTTCCGTCCCGTGCGCGGAGTGACCGAGCAGGAGCTGGCGGATGCAGCTCAGTTGGCCTCGCTCGCGGACGAGACTCCGGAAGGCCGATCCATCGTGGTGCTGGCGAAGGAGAAATACGGCATTCGCGGCCGGGACATGGCCGAGCTTGGCGCGACCTTCATCCCATTCACGGCGCAGACCCGCATGAGCGGCGTCGATGCCGGTGGCGCGTCGGTGCGCAAGGGCGCGGTCGACGCCATGCTGAACTATGTTAGCGGCGGCGCGCCGCTGGCGGTTGCCTCCGGCAACGTGGCGCGGGCAACCCAACCGGCCGCCCTGTCGGATCTCGGTCGCGAGATCCAGACCATTGCCGATGAAATATCGAAGGCCGGCGGCACGCCGCTCGCGGTCGCCAGGGACGGCAAGCTGCTCGGCGTCATCCAGCTCAAGGACATCGTCAAGGGCGGCATCCGCGAACGCTTCGCCGAGCTGCGCCGCATGGGCATCCGCACCATCATGATTACAGGCGACAACCCGATGACGGCGGCCGCGATCGCGGCGGAAGCGGGCGTCGACGACTTCCTGGCGCAGGCAACCCCCGAGGACAAGCTCCGGCTGATTCGCGATGAGCAGGCCAAGGGCAAGCTGGTCGCCATGTGCGGCGACGGCACCAACGATGCGCCGGCGCTCGCGCAGGCCGACGTCGGTGTCGCCATGAACACCGGCACCCAGGCCGCGCGTGAGGCCGGCAACATGGTCGATCTCGACTCCAACCCGACCAAGCTGATCGAGGTGGTCGAGATCGGCAAGCAGCTCTTGATGACGCGCGGTGCGCTGACCACGTTCTCCATCGCCAACGATGTCGCCAAGTATTTTGCGATCATACCGGCGATGTTCCTGGCGTTTTACCCCCAACTCAACGTGCTCAACATCATGAGCCTGTCGAGCCCGCAGAGCGCCATCCTGTCGGCGATCATCTTCAACGCCCTCATCATCGTGGCGTTGATTCCACTGGCGCTGAAGGGCGTCGCCTACCGCGCCGTCAGTGCCGGCGCGCTGCTCCGCCGCAACCTGTTGATCTACGGCCTCGGCGGCATCGTTATTCCCTTCATCGGCATCAAGGCTATCGACCTCGTCGTCACCGCCTTGCATTTGGCTTAACACCGTCATTGCGAGCGAAGCGAAGCAATCCAGAGATACTTCCACGGTCGAAAGGCTGGATTTGCTTCGTCGCTTCGCTTCTCGCAATGACGAAACAATTAGGAGAAACACATGCTCAGAGAAATTCGCCCCGCTATCGTGCTCTTGCTGGTGCTCACCGCCATCACGGGCCTTGCCTATCCGCTCGCAATGACTGCCATCGCCGGCACGTTGTTTCCGGTGCAGGCGCAGGGCAGCCTAATCGAAAGGGACGGCAGGGTGGTCGGATCCGCTCTGATCGGGCAGGAGTTCAACGACGACAAATATTTCCACGGTCGTCCCTCGGCGACGCTGGCGCCCGATCTCAACGATTCGACCAAAACTGTGCCGGCGCCCTACAACGCTGCCAATTCGGGCGGCTCCAATCTCGGCCCCACCAGCAAGGCGCTGGCCGACCGGCTGAAGGAAGATGTGGACAAGCTGAAGGTGGAAAATCCGTCCGCGCCGGTACCGATCGATCTGGTGACGACGTCAGCTAGCGGCCTTGATCCCGACATCTCGCCGGAAGCGGCGCAATTCCAGGTGCCGCGCGTGGCGAAGGCACGGAATGTGCCGCAGGACCAGGTCAGGCAGCTCGTGACGGCCAATACCGAAGGCCGTTTGCTAGGCCTGATCGGCGAGCCCCGCGTCAACGTGCTGGCGCTGAATCTCGCGCTCGACCGCGCCGCGAAGTAGTATAGGCTCAGCACGCCGGGATGATTATATTGGCCTGATGGTTCAACCGCGCCGCGATCCCGAACAACGTCCGTCGCCTGATGCGCTGCTGGAAACCGCGCGTCGGGCAGAAAGCGCGAGCGGCAAGCTGAAGATCTTCGTGGGCGCCGCCCCGGGCGTCGGCAAGACCTACGAGATGCTGCAAAGCGCCCACGCCAAGCGCAAAGCCGGCATCGACGTCGTGGTCGGCTTCGTCGAGACCCACGGCCGGGCTGAAACCGAGGCGCTGGTGCGCGGGCTCGAAATGGTCCCCCGCAAGAGGATCGACTACCGCGGCCGGATCGTCGAGGAGATGGACCTCGATGCCGTGATCGCGCGGCGGCCGCAAATTGCGCTGGTCGACGAGCTCGCCCACACCAACGCGGTTGGCAGCCGCCACCCCAAGCGCTATCTCGATGTCGAGGAACTGCTCTCCCATGGCATCGACGTCTATACCGCCGTCAACATCCAGCACATCGAGAGCCTGAACGACGTCGTCGCCCAGATCACCCATGTGCGGGTGCGCGAGACGGTGCCGGATTCGGTGTTCGATCGCGCCGATGCGATCGAGCTGATCGACCTCACGCCCGACGACCTGATCCAGCGGCTGAACGAGGGCAAGGTCTATGTGCCGAGGCAAGCGGAGCGGGCGCTGGAGCATTACTTCTCGCCGGGCAACCTGACCGCTCTGCGCGAGCTCGCGCTGCGACGCACGGCCGAGCGGGTCGACGAGCAGCTCCTCACCCACATGCAGGCGAACGCCATCGCCGGTCCCTGGGCTGCGGGCGAACGTATCCTCGTCTGCGTCAGCGAGGATCCGCGCGCGGCCGGGCTGGTGCGCTATACCAAGCGGCTGGCCGATCGGCTGCATGCCCCGTTCACCGCGCTCTCGATCGAGACGCGCCGCTCGCTCCAGCTTTCCGACGAGGAGCGCGACCGGCTGGCCGATACGCTGCGGCTTGCCGAATCGCTCGGCGGCGAGGCGCTGACGATTCCCGCTGTGGGCCGCCGCATCGCCGACGACGTTGTGAACTTCGCGCAAGGCAACAACGTCACCCAGATCGTGATCGGCAAGTCGACCCGCTCGCGCTGGTTCGAGATAACGCGCGGCTCGGTCGTGCATGACCTGGTGCGCCGCGCCGGCAACATCACCGTCCACGTCATCGCCGGTGACGAGCTGCCCGGCGAGGCCGTGCCCAAGACCGCGGTACAGACCGCTGCGCGCGTGGAGCCGTTCAATCCGCTGCCCTATCTGAAGGCGCTCGGGATCGTGCTGATCGGGCTCGGCGCCGCGGAGCTGATCCAGCCCCGGTTCGGCATCGAGAATGTCGACCTCGTGCTGCTGACTGCGGTGGTCGCGGTCGCGGTCCGCTACGGCCTGTGGCCGTCGCTGCTCGCGACCGTCGCGGCCTCGCTGTGCTACAATTTCTTCTTCCTGCCGCCGATCTATACCTTCACGATCACCGACCCGACCAACGTTGCCGCCTTCGTGCTGTTCATGATGGTGGCGATGATCGTCTCTAATGTCGCGGCGCGCGTGCGCATCCAGGCCGACACCGCGATCGGGCGGATCCGGATGACCGAGCAGCTCCATGCCTTCAGCCGCAAGCTCGCCGGCACTGCCACGCTCGACGATGTGTTGTGGGCAACCGCCTATCAGATCGCGCTGATGCTGAAGGTCCGCGTCGTGTTGCTGCTGCCGGAAGAGGGCCTGCTCACGGTGAAATCCGGCTATCCGCCGGAGGATGAGCTCGATCAGGCCGACCTCGCCGCCGCCAATTGGGCCTGGAGCAACGACCGCACCGCAGGCCGCGGCTCGGACACCCTGCCAGGTGCGAAACGGCTGTTCCTGCCGATGCGCACGGGCCGTGGTCCGATCGGCGTCATCGGCATCGACAACGACCGCACCGGGCCGCTATTGACCCCGGACCAGCGCCGGCTGCTCGATGCGCTGGTCGATCAGGGCGCGCTCGCGATCGAACGCGTGCTGCTGGTCGAGGACATGGATCGCGTCAAGCGCACCGTCGAATCCGAACGGCTGCGTTCGGCGCTCCTGACCTCGATCTCGCACGATTTGAAGACGCCGCTGGCCTCGGTCCTCGGGGCGGCCTCCACCATGCGCGACCTCGACGGCGCGCTCTCTGACACCGAGAAGCGCGACCTGCTCGCGACCGTGATCGACGAGTCCGAACGGCTCAACCGCTTCATTGCCAATCTGCTCGACATGACCAAGCTCGAATCCGGCGCCATCGTGCCCAATACGGCGTTGCACGATCTCGGCGAGATCGTCGGGAGCGCGCTGCGGCGAGCGGCCAAGATCCTCGCTGCTCACAAGGTCGAGCTTGTGCTGGCGGCCGATCTGCCGATGCTCGAGCTCGATGCCGTGCTGTTCGAGCAAGTGCTGTTCAACCTGCTCGACAACGCCGCAAAATATTCGGCGCCAGACACCACGATTGCGATCCGCAGTCAGCGCGAGCGGGATCACGTCGTTCTCGATATCGCCGATGAGGGCGGCGGCATCCCACCCGACGAGCTCGAGAGCGTGTTCGACAAGTTCTATCGCGTGCAGAAGGGTGATCATGTCCGGCCCGGCACCGGGCTCGGCCTCGCCATCTCGCGCGGTTTCGTCGAGGCGATGCGGGGCACGATCTGGGCCGCCAACCGCAGCGACCGGAGCGGCGCGATTCTCACCATCCGTCTGCCCGTCCCAGTGCAGACCCACGCATTGGATACCGCCGCATGAGTGCTGCCCCGATCAAGGTCCTGGTCATCGACGACGAGCCGCCGATCCGTAAACTGCTGCGGATGGGGCTGACGACGCAGGGCTATGAGATTCTAGAGGCGTCTAACGGCAAGACCGCGCTGGACAAGCTTGCCGAGGAACCGGCGCTGATCATCCTCGATCTGGGCCTGCCCGACGTGCAGGGACACGAACTGCTGCGCACCATCCGCGCCCGCAACGAGGGGGTGCCGATCGTGGTGCTGTCGAGCCGCGGCGACGAGGCGGGCAAAGTGCAGGCGCTCGATCTCGGCGCCGACGATTACCTGACCAAGCCGTTCGGCATGGAAGAGCTTCTGGCCCGCTTGCGTGCCGCGCTGCGCCACCAGCTTCAAATCAAAGGCGAGCGCCCTGTATTTCGCACCGGCGATCTCTCCGTCGACCTCGTCCGCCGCATCGTCAAGGTCGGCGAGCGCGAGGTGAAGCTGTCACCGAAGGAATACGATCTTCTTCGCGTGCTGGTGCAGCACGCCGGCAAGGTGCTCACCCACCGCTTCCTGCTGAGGGAGCTCTGGGACGAGCTGACCGACGCGCAATATCTGCGCGTCTATGTCCGCCAGCTCCGCCAGAAGATCGAAGCCGACCCGGAACGGCCGCACCATGTGCTGACCGAGACGGGGATCGGATACAGGCTGAAGGCGGGGGATTAGACCAGCCGTCATTCCGGGGTCGATGCTTTGCGTCGCGCTGGAATGACAGTCAACCCGCCTTGCGATGCCTTGCCGTCGACCGGTGCGCCTTTTTCGCGCTGCGATGGCGCCCGGTCGACCGGCGCGCGTGGGACTTCGCCGATGTCCTCCCGCCGCCGCGTCCCTTCAAGCTCTGCTTCAGCGCGTCCATGAGGCTGACGACGTTGCTCGGCCGCTCCTCGGGCTCCGGCAGCTCGATCTTCTTGCCGCTGGCCTTGCGCTTCACCAGCGCCTTCAGCGCGTTCTCGTACTCGTCCTTGAATTCGCTGGGGTCGAAATGCGCGGCCTTGCTGTGCAGGATGTGACCGGCGAGCTCGACCATGTCCTTGGTGATCTTCGGGCTCTTGATGTCATCGAAGAACTGGTCCTCGTCGCGCAGCTCGTACGGATAGCGCAGCGTGGTGCCGAGCAGGCCTTTACCGAGAGGCTCGATCGCCATCACGTGCTCGCGATTGGTGAGCACGATTTTTGCGAGTGCCACGCGGTCCTGATCCTTCATCGCGTCGCGGATCACTGCGAAGGGGTCGGCCGCGGCCTTGCCGTCGGGCGCGATGTAATAGGGGTGATTAAGGTAACGCTTGTCGATCTCCTCGCGCGGCACGAAACTCTCGATGTCGATGGTGTGGTTACTCTCGATCTGCACCGCTTCGAGCTCCTCCGGCTCGATCTCGACATACTTGCCCTTGCGCAGCTCGTAGCCGCGGCCCTTCTGGTCGCTCTCGACCACGTCGCCGGTCTCGGAATCGATCATCTGCTGCTTAAGCCGGTTCCCGGTCTCGCGGTTGATGAGATGAAACCGCGTCTTCTCGGCGGCGGTTGCGGCGGGGTAGAGCACGACGGGGCAGCTGACCAGCGAGAGCTTCAACGTTCCCTTCCAATAGGCACGCGGGGCCATTCCATTCTCCAGCGTTTTCAAGGCGTTTTGGAACCCCAACCCGGCCATGGGGTTTTGGTTCCGGGTGGGACTTTGGCCGTGATAGGCTTGATGCCGAAAGAGAAGCGGGACCGGTCGTGCTGCAAAAACTCTCCACTTACCGACAGAAGCGTGACTTCGAGAAAACGCCCGAGCCATCGGGCAAGACCGCCGTGGCGCCGTCGAAGCAGCGGCGCTTCGTGATCCAGAAGCACGATGCGAGCCGGCTGCACTACGACCTCCGACTCGAGTTCGACGGTGTCTTCAAGTCCTGGGCCGTGACGAAGGGGCCCTCGCTCGATCCACATGACAAGCGGCTGGCGGTCGAGGTCGAGGACCATCCGCTCGACTATGGTGATTTCGAAGGCACGATCCCCGAAGGCCAGTATGGTGGCGGCACCGTGATGCTGTGGGATCGAGGCTATTGGGAATCAGAAGATCCGGAAGCCGGCTTCAAGAAAGGCGATCTCAAGTTCACCCTCCATGGCGAGAAGCTGCAGGGAAGCTGGGTGCTGGTGCGCATGCGCAACGACCGCACCGGCGGTAAGCGGACAAACTGGCTGCTCATCAAGCATCGTGACGAATATGCGCGCGAGGGCAGCGACAACGACATCCTCGAGCAAGACAAGTCCGTTGCTTCTGGCCGAGCGTTGGAGCAAATCGCTGAAGGAAAGGGGCGCGCGCCCAAGCCCTTCATGCTGGCCAAGGGGCCGAAGGGCAAGGCCGACGCGGTCTGGCAGTCCAACCGCGCCGAGGAGACGAAAGGGCGCACAGTGAAGCCCGCGCCGCGCACGGCGTTGAAGGCCAGACCGACGGCGAAGAAGACAGCCGCGACAGCAGCGAGCGCCAAGAAGGTCTCGGAGATGCCGGACTTCGTGGCGCCGCAGCTCTGCACGCTGGTCGAGCGGCCGCCGGCCGATGGTGGCTGGTGCCACGAGATCAAGTTCGATGGCTATCGCGTCCAGCTCCGAGTCGAGGACGGCGAGGCGACGCTCAAGACGCGGAAGGGTCTCGACTGGACCGGCAAATTCGCCTCCATTGCCGAGGAAGCGGGGGCGCTGCCGGACGTGCTGATCGACGGCGAGATCGTCGCGCTCGACCACAACGGCGCGCCGAACTTCTCCTCGCTTCAGGCTGCGTTGTCGGACGGCAAGACCGACGAGTTGATCTTCTTTGCCTTCGATCTCCTCTTCGCCGAGGGCGAGGATTACCGTCGGCTGCCGCTTGGCGAGCGCAAGGCGCGGCTGAAGGAGCTTCTGGAATCACGCAAGCGGAAAACGAGCCAGATCCGGTATGTCGAGCATTTCGAGAGCGGAGGCGATGCCGTGCTGCAATCGGCCTGCAAGCTCGAGCTCGAGGGTGTGGTGTCGAAGAAGCTGGATGCGCCGTATCGCTCCGGCCGCACCGAGAGCTGGGTCAAGTCGAAATGTCGCGCCGGCCACGAGGTGGTGATCGGTGGCTACAAGACCACGAACGGCAAGTTCCGCTCGCTAATGGCGGGCGTGCAGCGCGGCGATCATCTCGTCTTCGTCGGCATGGTCGGCACCGGCTTTGGGGCGGACAAGGTCAAGCGCCTCATGCCTTCACTGAAGGCCATGGAGGCCAAGCAAAGCCCCTTCGGCGGCAAGAACGCGCCGAAGAAGACCCGCGAGGTGCACTGGCTGAAGCCGGAGCTCGTCGCCGAGATCGAGTTCGCCGGCTTCACCGCCGACGGCAATATCCGTCAGGCCGCGTTCAAGGGATTGCGGCAGGACAAGCCGGCCAAGGAGGTTGAGGCGGAGACGCCGGCGGATACCGAGCTCGCCGAACCCTCGGCCAAAGGAGCGAAGCGCGCAAAAGCGCGGCCAGGTGCGCGGTCGGCCCTGGGCGGCAGCAACGCCGAGGTCATGGGCGTCGTGATCTCCAAGCCGGACAAGGAGCTGTGGCCCGAGGACGGACATGGCGATGCCGTGACCAAGCTGGATCTCGCGCGCTATCTCGAAGCCGTCGGCGAATGGATGATCGTGCACCTCAAGGGCCGGCCATGCTCGCTGATCCGCGCGCCTGACGGCATCAAGGGCGAGTGCTTCTTCCAGCGCCATGCCATGCAGGGGACGTCGAACCTTCTGGAGCTCGCAAGAGTCTCCGGCGACCGCAAGCCGTATTTGCAGATCGATCGGATCGAAGGGCTCGCGGCGGTGGCGCAGATCGGCGGCGTCGAGCTGCATCCCTGGAATTGCGCGCCCTATGCTTATGACACGCCGGGCCGGCTGGTATTCGATCTCGATCCGGCGCCCGACGTCGAATTCGCCGACGTCGTCGAGGCGGCCAAGGAGATGCGGCAGCGGCTCAGCGATATCGGCATGGACAGCTTCTGCAAGACCACAGGCGGCAAGGGCCTCCACGTGGTGGTGCCGCTGCTCCACGGCGCGCGCGACAAGGTGAGCTGGAAGGAGGCCAAGGCGTTTGCGCAAGGCGTCTGCCAGTGGATGGCCGATGACGATCCCGAACGCTATCTGCTCAACATGTCGAAGAAGCTGCGCAAGGGAAAGATCTTCCTGGACTATTTGCGCAACGACCGCATGTCGACCGCGGTTGCCCCGCTGTCGCCGCGCGCGCGCACCGGTGCCACGGTGTCGATGCCCGTGACTTGGGCGCAGGTGAAGAGCGACCTCGATCCGAAGCGATATACGATGCGGACGGTGCCGGGCCTGCTGGCGCGATCGAAAGCGTGGGAGGGCTATGATGATGCCGCCGCATCGATCAAGGCGGCGATCAAGAAGCTGGCGGGAAAGGTGAAGTAGATTTGTGCTACCGCGCGTCGCGCGTAGGGTGGGCACGCTCGCCTGCCCACCCTACACGATCCGCCTTCGGCTATATGCGTCCCATCAGGAGCAGGATCAGCAGGATGATGATGACGAGTCCGAGGCCGCCGCCGCCGTAATAGCCGGTGCCGTAGAACGGTCCGCCGCCGATGCCGCTGAAGCCGCCGAGCAGGGCGATGACCAAGATGATCAGAATGATCGTGCCGATAGACATGCGAATCTCCTCCAGCCCTTTCTTGAAAGGGTCGTCTGACCTGTCCCGTTATCCGGGGGCAACTTGCCGCAGGTTTGAAAGTTCCGGCTTCGCAATGCGGGTTCCGGCTTCAGCATGTTTGGAACTTTTGCCTTTCCATGCGGCATGATGAGGTGAGGATCAGCAGCAGGGTCACGGCCATGGCAGAACCGCTCGTCGTCTCAATTCCGCATCGTCTCGGCCGCGACGAGGCGGTACGCCGGCTCAAGACGGGGCTTGGCCGCGCCGCGGCAAGCATTCCCGTGATGCAGGTCGAGGAGGAGCGTTGGAGCGGCGACTGCATGAATTTCCGCATCCGCGCGCTCGGGCAGATCGCGACCGGCCAGGTCGACGTTGCCGAAGATCACGTCCGGGTCGAGGTGGTGCTGCCCTGGCTATTGCAACGCTTTGCCGAGATGGCCCAGGGCGCGATCAGGAAGCGCGGACAGTTGCTGCTGACCAAAGACGGAAAGTAGCCTCAGGCGCGCACGCGCTGCCGCATCGGCTTCGCTGCACTGGCGGTGCGCGCCTCGATGATGGTCCCGGGAAGATCGCGCAGGGCCTGCGCGAGCGGCAGTTCATCGCCTGCAAACCCTGCCGCGGTGTAGCCGGAGATATCGACGGTTGCATCGAAGCCTTCCAGCGCCGGCCATTCCCGGCCTCCTTGCGTGAACGGCGCGAAGTGACGCCCGACCGCGACGATCGCGGCCGCCCGGCCATGGCGGCGGGCGAAGGCGATGACGTGCTCAGCATGCCCGCCGCGAACCTCGAGTGGCTGATAGTCACCCTGGACGAAGATGTCGGGGAGCCGATTGCGCAGCTTGAGGAGATGACGGGTCCAGGCCAGCTTGAGCCGGCCGTCCGGCCAGGCCTTGATCAGGTCGCTCCAGTCCGGAGCTTCCAAGGACGTCAGCGCTCTGCGGCGCGCGGCAAAGTCCACCGGCCGCCGGTTGTCGGGGTCGACCAGCGACAGGTCCCAGAATTCGGTGCCTTGGTAGAAGTCTGGCACGCCCGGCAGCGTCGCCTTGAGCGTGAGCTGGCTCAGCGAGTTCAATATGCCGAGCAGTGCGACGCGGCGGGCTAGGGTCTGCAGAGCCTCCAGGAATTCTGCGGATTGAGCGGGGTCGAGGATCTTGCCGATGAAGCTCTTGAGGCCGTCTTCATACGCTTCATGCGGATTGAGCCAGCTCGTCTCCTCCTTGCCTTCACGCGCGGCCTTGAGGGCATAGGCTTGGATGCGCTCGACGAAATCAGGACCGACCGGCCCTTGGAGCGGCCAGGCGCCAAGCAGGGTCTGGTAGAGCATGTACTCGAATGTCGCCGACGGCGCGCGGAAACTATCTCGGTGGGTGAGATGCGGCGCGTTCAACACCTTCCAGCGCGCCACCGCGCTGGTCCATTCGCCGGGAATCTCGCTGAGCGCCGCGATCCGCGCGCGGGCATCCTCGCCGCGCTTGGTGTCGTGGGTGGCCGTGGCGGTCATGCCGTGCGGCCATTCCCTGGCACGGGCCTGCATGGCCTGATGAAAGGCGGGAATAGTAAGGCCGACGCTCGCGGGATCACCGCCGACCTCGTTCAGCCCGAGCAGCCGGTGGAACTGGTAGAACGCGGTGTCCTCCAGCGACTTCGCCATCATCGGTCCGGTGAATTGCTGCACCTTCAGCGCGAAGCGGCGCACGCGCGGCGCGCTGTGTGGGGGACGCCCAGGCTTGAGCAGGTCCATGGTCAGAGCGTCGCGCAGGAAGTCGAAAATGCCTTCATCCGCGGCGAACCATTCCCCGCGGGCGCGTTCGATGGTCTCATCGATCAGCTTGCGATCGTGTGCGGTCGGCGCGCTCGTCGTGAGATAAGTGCGGTAGACCGGGAAATGCAGCACATAGAGCTCGAGCGCCTGGCGCAGGCTGTCGGCGGAGAAGTCGCGCGTCGAGTAATGCCCGTTGGCAATGCGCGCCAAAAGGCGCGTCAGCACGGTGAACTCGCTGGTGAGCAGCGTCTCCAGCACCCGCCGCTTGGCGTCCTTGACGTAAGGCGCAAGCCGGGGCGGCCGGTTGCTGATCTGCCGCCAGGTCTCGTCCAACGCCGTCAGCCCCTTGGCGTCGACCAGCACCTGGGTGATGACGTTCATCCATTCATAGCCGGTGGTGCCCTGGACCCCGGCGAAGTGCGGCAGGCGCTCGTGCTCGCACAGGATCTTCTCGACCACTGTATAGAATGGCTTTGTGTTGCCTTGGGCGTCGCGGACCAGCCGGCGCAGCCGCTGGCAATATTGCGCGGGATCGCGCAGGCCGTCGATGTGATCGAGACGGATGCCTTGCAGTCTGCCGTCGGCGATGAGCTGCTTGACCAGCCGGTGCGTGGCGGCAAACGTGCCGGGATCCTCGACGCGCAAGCCGGCGAGGCCGTTGACGTCGAAGAAGCGGCGATAGTTGATGTCGCTGGAGGCGAGCCGCCAATGCCCGAGCTTGTAGTGCTGGCGCTCGAGCAGATGATGCAGCGCCAGCGTCTGGGCGGGACGGTCCTTGGCAGCGCGATAGGCGGCAAGACCGCGCGCAATGATGTCGGCAGCACCCGCAATGTCCTTGAGCTCTGCCTTGAACGCGGGAGCTTCCTTGCGGTTGGGACGGCGCAGTCCGGTGTAGTGCGCCGCGAGCGCGAGCAGGCGCTTGCCGGGCTCCGTTTCCCCCGCATCCGCCTCCTTGACGATCATCCGCAGCACTTCGCCATAGCGCTCCGGCGCGACGGGTAAGCGGTGCTCGAAATACCAGGCGGAAAGACTGCCCTGGTCCGGATCATAACGCAGCTCGATCTCGCCGCGCTCGAGCGCCTCGCCATAGGACGCGCCGAGAATCGGCAGCAGCACGCCGCCGCGGGCGCGGAAGGCCAGTTGATCCCAGTCGATGTCGAATGAGACCGCATGCGGTGAAGCCTGGCCCCACTCCAGCACGTCGAGCCACCAGGGATTGTCGGCAAAATGCACGCCGACGTGATTGGGCACGAAGTCGATGATGAGTCCGAGGTCGTGATGGATCAATGTTTCGCTCAGCCGCGCGAAACCGGTCTCGCCGCCGAGTTCGGGGCTGAGCTGGCTGTGATCGACCGTGTCATAGCCGTGGGTCGAGCCCTTGCGAGCCTTCATCACCGGGGAGGCGTAGAGATGTGTGATCCCGAGCGCCTTCAGATAGGGCACGACCGCGGCGGCCTTGTCGAAGCCGAAATCCGCGGTGAGCTGGAGCCGGTAAGTCGCGAGCGGAATGGCGGGAGGCATGCTAACCTCCGAGACGCCAGACCACCGACCAGGGCGGAAGCCGCTCGCCGGCCTCGCCGCCCCAGATCGGCGTGCCCGAATTGAGGTTGGAATACGCGACATCCTTGTCCGAGAGATTGGCGGCCAAGCGCAAAGTCCTGCCGTCGCCCATTCGCCAACGCGCGGTGAGCAAGCCCGTATCCGCTGCCTCGGCATCGCCGAAACTTGCTCCTTTCAGACGGGGCACGACCTCCTGGCGGCGGACGGCGAGCAGCTCGCGCACCAGCGCGAGTCGTGCCTTCTGTTCGGAGGTGCGGCCGGTCCAGTCGAGCACGGCCGATTGCAGCGTGGCCGGATCGAGCGGATCCGGTACCTCGTCGCCATATTTCTCGTAAGCCCAGGCATATTCCTGCTTGCGCCCCTTGCGGACGGCATCGGCAAGGCCGCCCTGAAAATCGCAGAAGAACGGGAAGGGCGCTGTCGAGCCCCATTCCTCGCCCATGAACAGCATCGGGATCATCGGTGCGAGAAGCGTCACCGCGAGCGCGGCTTCGATCTGCTTTGATCCTGCCAGGCTCTCGAGCCGGTCGCCGAGTGGGCGGTTACCGATCTGGTCGTGGTTCTGGAGAAAATTGACGAAGGTCGCCGGCGGTAGCTCGCCGCTCGGCTCGCCGCGCGGCTTCTTGCCCCAGAATTCCGAGATCTCGCCCTGGTAGACGAAGCCCGATGCGAGCGCGCGCGCAAGACCCAAGCGCGGGGTCTGGTAGTCGGCATAGTAACCGGCGAGCTCGCCGGTCAGCATCACGTGCCAGACGTGGTGATAGTCGTCATTCCACTGCCCGCGGTATTTGCCGTTCGGCGGCTCCTGGGCGGCATCGAGCAGGCTCGCGCGGTTGTCACCGTTCTCCAGCACGAGATGGATGTGCCGTCCCGTGGCCTTGGCGAGCTCGCCGGCGGCGACGCTGAGGTCTTGCAGCATCGACTGCTCGCCGGGCACCGCCATGATGTGGTTGGCGGCATCCAGCCGCAGGCCATCGAAGCGGTAGTCGCTGAGCCAGGACAGCGCGTTCTCGACCGCGAATGCGCGCACCTGCGGCACGCGATAATCGATCGCGCTGCCCCAGGGCGTGTGTGCCTCGGTAAAGAAGGTCGGCGCATAGCGGCCCAGGTAATTCCCCTCGGGACCGAAATGATTGTAGACGACGTCGAGGAACACCATGAGCCCGCGCAGATGTGCCTCGTCGATCAGCGTCTTCAGGTCTTCGGGCCGGCCATAAACGCTATCGGGCGCATACCACAGCACGCCATCATAGCCCCAGCCGCGGCGGCCGGCGAAATCGGCCAGCGGCATCAATTCCAGTGCAGTGATGCCGGTCGCTGTGAGATGATCGAGCTTGTCGATCATGGCCCGGTAAGTGCCCTCCGGCGTGAAGGTGCCGACATGGGCCTCGATCAGCACCGTCTCTTCCCAAGGGCGGCCGCGCCAATCGCGCGCGCGCCAGGCGAAGGCATCGTGATCGATCACCTCGCTCGGGCCGAACACATCCGCGGGCTGGAATGCCGAGGCCGGATCGGGCACGTCGATCTCGTCGTCGATCCGGAATTTGTAATCGCTACCGGCGCGCAGGCCGGCAATGTCGGCCACGTACCAGCCATCCTGCCGGCGCTGCATCGCGCGTCTTCTGTCGAGCAGGAGATCGACACGGCGCGCACCGGGCGCCCACAGCCGGAACGACACGCCGTCCTTGGTCGGCCTCGCCCCGAAGGATGGCCTCATAGCGCCCCCGCGAAGGCGAGCACGGATCGCGGCGGCGCCTTGCTGTCGCTTCCGGGCAGAAAGTCGATCGAGTTCAGCCTGGCCTCGGTCGTGTTGAGGATCTGCTGCCAGCTCTTGTATTCGGTCATTTTGGGCAATTTGAATGCGATCTCTTCAGGAGCGGCGTTCAGAACGATAAAGATCGCGGCGCTGCCCGGTTCCATCGGTCCCATCACATAGGAGAGAAACCTCCCTTCCGGGAATTTCCAATCGTTCTCCGTCATCTCGTCGCCGGCCGGCGTGAGCCACAGCGCACCGTAGGAGATGCCGTCCTTCGGGCGGCCATCGAGCCAGCGATGGCTGCGCAGTTGCGAGAACCGGCGGCGGATGTCGGCGAGATGGGCGACGAAATCGACCATGTCGTCGTCCTCTTTGCCGAGATTGTCCCAATTGATCCAGCCGATCTCGTTGTCCTGGCAATAGGCATTGTTGTTGCCGGTTTGAGAATTGCCGACCTCGTCGCCGGCGAGGATCAGCGGAACGCCTTGCGCCAGCATCAGGCAGGCCAGCACATTCTTGCGAAGCTGCCGGCGCAGGCCGAGGATCTGGGGGTCGTCAGTCGGGCCCTCGACGCCGCAATTGTTGCTGTGGTTGTCGTTGGAGCCGTCGCGATTCTCCTCGCCGTTGGCCTCGTTGTGCTTCTCGTTGTAGCTGAAGAGGTCGGCGAGCGTGAAGCCGTCATGCACGGTGATGTGGTTGATGCTGGCGCGAGGCCGCCTTCCGTCATGGTTGAAGAGGTCGGATGACGCCGTCATACGGCTGGAGATATCGCCAATCAGGCTGCCTTCGCCGCTCCAGTATCGGCGCATGGCGCTGCGGTAGCGATCGTTCCATTCCGACCATTGCGAGGGGAAGGCGCCGACCTGGTAGCCGCCGAGCCCAAGATCCCACGGTTCGGCGACGAGCTTGACGGTCGCCAGCACCGGATCCTGGCGGACCGCGGTCAGGAACGAGCTGCCGCGATCAAAACCGTTCGGGCCGCGCGCCAACGTGGTGGCGAGGTCGAAACGGAAGCCGTCGACATGGCAGACCTCGACCCAATAGCGAAGCGAATCCATCACCATCTGGAGCACGCGCGGATGGGTGAGGTTCACCGACGAGCCGCAGCCGGTGAAGTCGTCGTAATAGCGCGGGTTCTCGCGGCTCAGCCAGTAATAGGAGGCGTTGTCGATGCCGCGGTAGCACAGTGTCGGCCCGAGGTGATTGCCCTCGGCGGTGTGGTTGTAGACAACGTCCAGCATCACCTCGATGCCGGCGTCGTGCAACCGCGCGACCGTTGTGCGGAAGGAATCGAGCGCGTTGTCCTGCGCGTAGCGCGGCTCGGGCGCGAAGAAGGACAGGGTGTTGTAGCCCCAGTAATTGGCGAGCTTCTTCTCCACCAGGATGCGGTCGTCGACGAAGCTGTGCACCGGCAGGAGCTCGATCGTGGTGACGCCGAGCCTCTTCAGATGCTCGATCATCGCCGGCGATGACAGACCGCCATAGGTGCCGCGCAGGTTCGGCGGCACGTCATCGCGCTTCTGCGTCAGGCCCTTGACGTGGGCCTCGTAGATGATGGTGTCTTCCCAGGGGATGTTGGGCCTGATCTCACGTCGGCCCCAGTTGAAGGTCTCGTCGACGACGACGGCCTTCGGCATGCCACGCGCATTGTCGCGCCGGTCGAACGACAGGTCCTCGCGTGGTGAGCCGGTGCGGTAGGCGAAATGCGCATCGCTCCAGACCAACCGTCCTGCAAGCCGCTTGGCATAGGGGTCAAGCAGCAGCTTGTTGGCGTTGAAGCGGTGGCCGTGCTCGGGCTCGTAGGGGCCATGCACGCGATAGCCGTAGAGCTGGCCGGGCGAGACGTCGTTGAGATAGCCGTGCCAGACGTCTTCGGTCCTCTCAGGCAATTCGATGCGTTCGAGCTCGCGGCGGCCCTGTGTGTCGAACAGGCAGAGCTCGACCTTCTGCGCGTTGGCAGAGAACAGCGCGAAATTGGTGCCGCGTCCGTCCCAGCTTGCGCCGAGGCGTGCGGGCGATCCAGCAGTCAGGCGCATGTGTCAGCTTTCCGGAACGAGGAAGATTGCTGCAAGCGGCGGAATCGTGAGGCGAAGCTCGCCGCCCTCGGCGTGAACTTCGCCGATGTTGCCGACATTGCTGCCGCCATAATGGGCGGAATCCGAGTTGAGCACTTCCTTCCACTTGCCGCCAAAAGGCACGCGAACGCGGTAATTCTGATAGACGTTCGGCGAGAAGTTGACGATCACCAGGCATCGCGCCTGCTCGTCGAAACCCTTGCGCAGCCAGGCGAAGACGTTGCGGTTGGCATCGTCGGTGATCAACCATTCGAAGCCGGCCTGGTCGCAATCCATCTGATGCAACGCCGGCACCGCGCGATAGAGCCGGTTGAGATCGCGGATCAGCGCCTGGATGCCGGAATGGTACTTGTATTCGAGCAGGTGCCAGTCGAGCGAGTGGTCGTGGTTCCATTCGCGGCTCTGCGCGATCTCCGCACCCATGAACAACAGCTTCTTGCCGGGATGGCCGAACATGAAGCTGTAATAGGCGCGCAAGTTCGCAAAGCGCTGCCATTCGTCACCGGGCATGCGGCCGAGAATCGAGCGTTTGCCGTGCACGACCTCGTCATGAGACAGCGGCAGGATGAAATTTTCCGAGAACGCATAGTGCAGGCCGAACAGGATCTCGCCGTGATGGTGCTTGCGGTAGATCGGATCCTTGCTGATGTAGCTCAGCGTGTCGTGCATCCAGCCCATGTTCCATTTGTAGCCGAAGCCGAGCCCGCCGAATTCGACCGGGCGCGAGACCTGAGGCCAGGCGGTGGACTCCTCAGCCGCCGTGGTCGCCTGCGGGAAGCGGGCGAACACCTCCGTGTTGAAGCGGCGCAAGAAGTTGATCGCCTCGATGTTCTCCCGACCGCCGTACTGGTTCGGAATCCACGCGCCGGGCGGCCGGCTGTAATCGAGATAGAGCATGGATGCCACCGCATCGACGCGCAGCCCGTCGATCGCGTAGCGCTCCAGCCAGAACAGAGCGTTCGACACCAGGAAGTTCGTCACTTCGGTGCGGCCGTAATTGTAGATCAGCGTGCCCCAATCCAGATGACGACCCTGGAGCGGGTTGGCGTGCTCGTAGAGCGCGGTGCCGTCGAAGCTGCCGAGGCCATGCGGATCGTCCGGGAAATGGCCGGGCACCCAGTCGAGCAGCACGCCGACGCCCTCGCGATGGCAGGCATCGACCAGCGCGGCAAAATCCTCCGGCGTGCCGAAGCGGCTGGTCGGCGCATAAAGGCCGGTCGGTTGGTAGCCCCATGAGCCGTCGAACGGATGCTCGCTGACAGGCAGGAATTCGAGATGGGTGAAGCCCATGTCGCGCGCGTAGGCCGGTAGCTGTTCGGCCAATTCGCGATAGGTGAGCCATTCGTTGCCGTTCTTGCGCCGCCACGAGCCGAGATGGACCTCGTAGATCGACATCGGCGCCGACAGCGCGTTGATGCCGTCGGGCGCCGGCCGTGGCCGCGGCAGATGCGCCTCGTCGAACACGATGGAGGCGGTCTTCGGCCGCACCTCGCTCGCGAACGCCAGCGGATCGGACTTCAGCGGAAGCAGATGGCCGTGCGGGCCGATGATTTCGAACTTATAGTGATCACCAACCTTCGCATGCGGGATGAATAGTTCCCAATAGCCGCTGCCGCGGACCCGCATGGGATGGCGCCGGCCATCCCAGAAATTGAAATCGCCGACCACAGAGACGCGCCGCGCATTCGGCGCCAGCACCACGAAGCCGATGCCATCGACACCTTCGTGCCGCAACGGATGGGCGCCGAGCTTGTCGTAGAGGCGCTGGTGAGTGCCTTCGCCGAGCAGATAAAGGTCGAAATCGGTCAGGATCGGCGGAAAGCGGTAGGCATCCTCGAACTCGACGACGTTGCCGCCGAATTTTGCGCGCAGCTGATAACGTTTTGAGGCGTTAGGCAGCGCCCCGATGAACAGGCCGGAATCGTGCACGCGGTCGAGCGGGGCGACTTCGCCATGCTCGCCGACCACCTCGACATTGGAGGCTTCGGGCAGAAAGGCGCGCACCACGCTTCTACCGCCCTCGGGGTGCAGCCCGAGATAGTGGAACGGATCGGAGTGGCGGCCCTCGATGATCGCGTAGGCCTCGGCAGGCAGTTTAGGCATGGGCTTCGCCCTCGGCACTGGACAGAATGCGAAGCAGTCCGGTCAGCGGCGCATGGAGCCCCTCAGGCCGGTGGGACAGCTCGTACTCTACTTCGTCGAACGCTTGATCAAGCAGGAAGAACCTTAACAGGCCTTGCGCGGATTGCGGATTGTCCGGCCACAGCCGCCGATCGGTCATGGCTTCGCGATAGGCGGACAGGAAGGTTGCGGTGGCGCGCTCGCGCCATTCGTCGAGCGCAGCCGTGAGCCGGCTCTGCTCGTCGGAGGCGCCCGTGAGCGCGCGACCGAGAGCCGTGTTAACCGAAACATCAATCGAGTGGATCAGGCCCGCAACGTCGCGCGCGGCCGGCGCCTTGCGCCGCTTGTCGACCAATGGAACACGCGGATCGCCATCGAAGTCGATGATGAAGATATCGTCCTTCACGATCAGAGTTTGTCCGAGGCGGAAGTCGCCATGATGACGGATGTTCAACCCGCCGATCCCGGAAGGCAATAGCGCATTCAGTCGGTCGGCCAGGGTCGCGCGCGCCTCCGTGAGCTGATCGATCAGCGGCCGGTCCGCCTCCCGCAGGCCGTCGCGGCTTTCGGCCAGCCGTTCGAAAACCTGCTCGGCGCGCGCCTTAAGCTCGGATACGAGGCGCTTGACGTACGCGGGGCCGATCGGCTCCGGAGCGAGATCGTCCGGCGTTGCCGCGGCCAGAGCGACATGCAGCTCGCCGAGCCGCCGGCCGATCTGCGCCACGAAGTGCAGATAAGGCGCCTGCTCCTGGGTCTCGCGCAGCGTTTCGCCCGCTGGCAATACGCGCTGCTCGTCGATATAGCGATCGAGATAGCCCGTTGTCATCGTCCAGCCGTCGCCCTGGTTCTCAACATAGGCATGCAGCACGCCGAGTGTGCTGCGCTGCTCGCCCTCGACCAGCTCGACGCTGCCCAGCAGCGGCGGCGTATTGGCAAAGCGTGCGACCTCCGTGAGATAATGGCCGATCTCGATCTCGGGACTGACGCCGCTTTCGAGCCGCCGATAGATCTTGACGACGTATTGGTTGTCGACCAACGCAGTGCTGTTCGACTGTTCAATCGCGCGGATGCGTTCGGGCTCCTTGATGATGTAATCGGCAAACCGGCTGGTTGCCTTGAACTCCAGCCGCAGATTGTTCTCCTCCACCACCAGATTCTGCGACAAATTGCGCAGGAACAGGCCGATGAAGATCTGGTCGGTCGCGACATCGAGCAGCGTGCCTTCGCGCGCGCCCTGTCGCACGGCGGCGAGCGCCTTCGGATTGAAGCGCTCGCGGTCGAAACGCACCCACTCGATCTGCAACGGCAGCACGTAGCGTGTCGCCACGTCTCCTTGCTTGGTCTCGAAGAACGCGATCCAGGGCCGGTTGTCGCCGATGTCGCAGAACGGCACCGCCGAGGTCAGCGCGGTCTTGATGTGCTTGGCATTGTGCTCGGGATACCACCGCGTCCGCGAGAGGAATCCCGGCAGCACGTCGCGCTCGAACACGCCACGCTCGCGGGCGAGCGACACCCAATTCGAGTTCACCGGCACCACCAAGGTCTCGAACTCCGGCACCGCGCGCGGCGTCACCGGCTCGGACTTGTCGCGCTCCTGAAGCTGGAACCAGTAGAAGCCGTAGGGCCCCAGCGTGATCATGTAGGGCAGTTCGCCGATCGGAGGAAAGCGCGTGCGGCCGAGCATTTCCTGCGGGATGCGGTCCTTCCAGGGCGACAGATCGAGCTCGGTTGCCTGCGCGGCGCGCGACAAATTGGCGACGCAGAGGATCACCTCGTCGCGATATTGCCGGACATAGGCCAGCACGGCGCGGTTGGCGGGGCGGATGAAGGTCATGGTGCCGCGGCCGAAGGCGAGCGTCGACTTGCGCACCGAGATCAGCCGCTTGGTGGCGCTGAGCAGTGAAGACAGGCTGCGCGACTGCGCCTCCACATTCACTGCTTCATAGCCGTAGACCGGGTCCATGATCAGCGGCGCATAGAGGCGGGCCGGATCGCAGCGCGAGAAGCCGCCGTTCCGGTCCGGACTCCACTGCATCGGCGTGCGGACGCCGTTGCGGTCGCCGAGATAGATGTTGTCGCCCATCCCGATTTCGTCGCCGTAATAGATGATCGGCGTGCCCGGGAAGGACAGCAGCAGCGAGTTCATCAGCTCGATCTTGCGGCGGTCATTGTCCATCAGCGGCGCAAGGCGTCGGCGAATGCCGACATTGATGCGCGCGCGTGGGTCATTGGCGTAGGTGGTCCAGAGATAGTCGCGCTCGACGTCGGTGACCATCTCCAGCGTGAGTTCGTCATGATTGCGCAGGAACAGCGCCCATTGGCAGCTCGCCGGGATGTCCGGGGTCTGGCGCAGGATGTCGGTGATCGGGAAACGGTCCTCCTGCGCGATCGCCATGTAGATGCGCGGCATCAGCGGGAAGTGGTAGGCCATGTGGCACTCGTCGCCACGGCCGAAATATTCCTGCACGTCCTCCGGCCATTGATTGGCCTCGGCCAGCAGCAGCTTGCCCTTGGAGTAGGCATCGAGCTCCTGACGCAGGCGCTTGATGATCGCATGCGTCTCGGGCAGGTTCTCGTTCGAGGTGCCCTCGCGCTCGCACAGATAGGGAATGGCGTCCAATCGGAAGCCGTCGACGCCGGCATCCAACCAGCGCTTCATCACCTGGATGATGGCGCTCACCACGCGCGGATTGTCGAAATTGAGGTCCGGCTGGTGCGAGAAGAAGCGGTGCCAGTAGAAGGCGCCAGCCTCGGGATCCCACGTCCAGTTCGACTTCTCCGTGTCGGTGAAGATGATGCGCGTGCCCTGGTATTTCTGATCGGTGTCGCTCCAGACGTACCAGTTGCGTGCGCTCGAGCCCGGATGGCTGCGGCGCGCGCGCTTGAACCATTTGTGCTGGTCCGAGGTGTGGTTGACGACGAGCTCGGTGATGACGCGCAGGCCCCGCTTCTGCGCCTCCTGGATGAAGCGCTTGAAATCCTTCATCGTCCCGAAATCGGGATTGACCGCGCCGTAATCGGCGATGTCGTAGCCGTCGTCGCGGCCGGGCGAGGGGTAGAACGGCAGCAGCCACAGCGCGGTGACGCCGAGCTCCTGGAGATAGGGCAGCTTCTCGGTCAGGCCGGCGAAGTCGCCGATACCGTCATTGTTGCTGTCGGCAAAGGCCTTGACGTGGAGCTGGTAGATGATGGCGTCCTTGTACCAGAGCTCATCCACGATCTCGGCAGCCTCGGCTTTCCTGGTGTCGACGGAAGACAGAACATTCATGGCGTGAACCCTTACGCCAGGCCGCGGAACAGGAGCGCCGGATCGCGCTCGGGATCGATACGCAACCTGACCCCGCCCCATTCGATGCCGGACTGTTCGCCGGTGAGGAGGTTTTCGAGTGCCGCAACATGATGTCGCTGCCCCCTGACGTCAACAGTGACGTCACCGAGCGGCAGCCAGAATTCGCGCACATGGCGCGACAACGCGATCACGACGACGATAGTGTTGGCAGGCTCGGCCGCCTCCTTCACGAAGGCAATGGTTTCGCCGTCCTCGATGCCGAGGAAGCGCAAATTGGCCGTCTGCTGGAGCGCCGCATTCTCGTTGCGGACGCGATTGAGCGCGGTGATGTAGGGCTTGATGTTGCCGGGCGTGTCCCAGTCGCGCTGCTTGATCTGGTATTTCTCGGAATCCAGATATTCTTCACGGCCGGGGATCGCCGTGTGCTCAAGCAGCTCGAAGCCGCTGTAGATGCCGTAACTGCCCGACAGCGTCGCGGCCAGCGCAAGGCGCGACTTGAATGCCCAGGCTTCGCCGCTCTGGAGGTGAAAGGGCAGCAGGTCGGCTGTGTTGACGAACAGGTTCGGGCGATAGAAGTCGCGTTCGGGATAACGGGTCAGTTCGCCGAGATATTGCTCCAGCTCCCACCGCGAGGTGCGCCAGGGGAAATAGCTGAAGGACTGCGCGAAGCCGAGCTTGGCGAGCCCCTTCATCAGCTTCGGTCGGGCGAAGGTCTTGGAGAACAGGATCACTTCGGGATGTCGGCGGCGGATGTCGCGGATCAGCCACTCCCAGAACGGAAATGGCGCGGTGTCGTGATTGTCGATGGCGAAAATGGTCACACCATGGTCGATCCAGAACAGCATGGCATCGCGAAACGCGTTCCACAGCCCAGCCCTGTCGACGGAGTTAAAATCGGGGATGACGATATCCGAATAGGCGCCATCCACCGTCCGCACCGAGCGATCCGGCCGCCACTTGAACCATTCCGGATGCTGCGTCAGCCAGGGATGGTCCGGGGAGCATTGCACGGCGAAGTCGAGCGCGAGCTCGAGGCCGTACTCCAGGCAGGTCGCAACCAGTGCGTGGAAATCCTCGATCGTGCCGAGCTCGGGATGCAGCGCATCGTGTCCGCCTTCCGTGGTGCCGATCGCATAGGGCGAGCCGGGATCGCCTTCACCCGCCACCGGCGCATTGTTGCGGCCCTTGCGGCGGGTGTGGCCGATCGGGTGGATCGGCGTGAAGTAGAGCACGTCGAACCCCATCGCGGCGATGTCGGGCACGCGGGCGATGCAGTCTCTCAGCGTGCCATGCCGGCCGGGGGTCCGGCTCTGGCTGCGCGGCATCATCTGGTACCAGGCGCCAAAGCGTGCCCTATCGCGGTCGATGATCAGCGGAAAAGAGGCTGAGCGGGTGAGGTCGGGTCGCGACTGGCTCTCGGCCATGGCTTCGCCGAGCTCGGTTGCGAGCAGCGGGCCGACGTCGCCGCTCTGAAGAAAATCCTCGCACTGTCTGAGGATGACCAATGCTGCGTCTTGCCGCGCGCCCTGCGCCTTGGTCAAGAGGCCGGCGCCCTCGATGGCGTCGAGGGTGACATCCGCACCGGAGCGTTGCTTGCGCGCGACGCTGTGGGACCAGGTGGCGAACTCGTCGGTCCAGGCTTCGATGGCGTAGATGTATTGCCCGGCCTCGGTCGGGACGAAGGCGCCCGACCAGCGGTCATTACCGTGATGGGTCATCGGCTCACGCTGCCATTCGCGGTCCTGCTCACGGCGCCACAGCAGCGCGGCGCCGATCACGGCGTCACCGTCACGATAGATGTCGGCCCAGACCTCGACCCGGTCGCCCGCGATCCGCTTCACGGCAAAGCGGCCGCCATCAATCAAGGGATAGACGTCTTCGATGAGGAAAGCGCTGCCGGCTGCAGCACTTTCGACAGTTTGAATTGTCTTGTTCACGGTGATGCCATTGACAAGAAAGCAGGGGCCCGTTTCCCTTGTCGGGAACCTACGCTTGAGACCTATATAGAAAGCCGCTTGTGTGTCATTAGTTCCCGCTGGGAACGGCAGGCGCAGTTTGTGAGTTAAGCCCGACTAACGTCTTCCGCTGCCTCTTAAAATCGATGCCCCCGGCAAGTGGGTGGCTTGCAAGCTGCGTGCCGAATGGATCTTTTAGCTCAAGCCCGGATCAAGGGCGTTCAATCTGAATTCGTCGATGCCTTGGGAAAGCTGCGGGTCACCGACCCCGTGGCCCTCAAATCGATCCTCGACGCCCTGCCGGAAAAGCGGGTTTACCGCTTTGTCGGCGGGCCGGTCGTGGTGCGCGCCTTAGGGCATCCGCGAACGGAATTGGCGGCCATCGGTGCGCCACCATTGCAATGGAAATTGACGGCAAACGGCAAAATGATCGCGCAAGGCGAGACGCGTGAGCCCGTGATCGCCTGGCCTGCCGGCCTGCCGCTCGGCTATCATCGTTTGACTCTGACCGACGCGGAAGGCGTGACGGAAGAGGTGCCGATGATCGTGGCGCCCGAGCGCGCGTTCGGCGGCGATTTCGACCGCGGCTGGCTGCTTGCCGTGCAGCTCTATAGCGTCCGCTCCAGCCGCAATTGGGGCATCGGCGATTTTACCGACTTGGCCGATCTCGTCCGGCTCGCCAAGCAATTGGGAGCCGATGGTGTCGGGCTCAATCCGCTGCATGTGCTGTTCGACGACCACCCAGCCGATTGCAGCCCCTATTCGCCGAACAGCCGTCTGTTTCTCAATCCGCTCTATATCGACGTCGAGGCGATCCCAGAATTCTCGGCCGACCTCGTGCCGGATGCCGCCGCGACTGCAGCGCGGCTGCGCGAAGGCGACCGTGTGCCCTATACGGACATGGCGGCGTTGAAATGGCTGGGCCTGCGCGCTGCCTACAACAGTTTCGTGACGCGCGCGAGCGAAGCGCGCCGCAAGGCGTTCGAGGCTTTCCGCGCCGCCCGCACACCGCTGTTGTCCCGCTTTGCCTGTTTCGAGGTGCTGCGTCATCGCTTCACCGCGCCATGGTGGGAATGGCCGGTGGAATGGCAAAAGCCTGACGATGCGCAATGCGCCGAGCTGCGCAATGGGGCCGACAAGCGCGACGTCGAGTTCGTCGAATTCGTGCAATGGACGGCTGACAGCCAGTTGCACGCGGCCAAGGAGCTGGCGAGCCAGCTCGGCATGCGGGTCGGGCTCTATCTCGACGTTGCCGTCGGCGTGCAATCCAACGGCTTCGATGCCTGGAACGAGCAGATGGCGATTTCCCGCCATCTCGCCGTCGGCGCGCCGCCCGACGTGCTCAATACCGTCGGCCAGGACTGGGGTCTTGCCGGCTTCAACGCGGGCGGCCTGGAAGCTCAATCCTTCGTGCCGTTCGCCGACATGCTCGCCGCCTCGATGCGCCATGCTGGGGCCATCAGGCTCGATCACGTGCTCGGTTTGAAGCGGCTTTATCTGGTGCCGCGCGGCTTCAAGCCCGACAACGGTGCCTATGTGCAGATGCCGTTCGAGGCGCTGCTGGCGGCGGTGGCGTGCGAGAGCGCGGCCCACAAATGCATCGTGATCGGCGAGGACCTCGGCACCGTGCCGGAAGGCTTCCGCGAGATGATGCAGGATTTCGGCATCTGGTCCTACCTCGTCATGATGTTCGAGCGCGACGATACCGGCCATTTCCGCAACGTCGACCATTACCGGCCCAACGCACTGGTCACGCTGAACACCCATGACCTGTCGACCTATGCCGGTTGGCGCTCGTTCGGCGATCTCAGGATGAAGCGCTCGCTCGGTATCGATCCCGGCGAGAACGATCAGGCGCGCTGGGATGCGCTCGGCAGGCTCGACGAGATTCTGCGCCAGAACGGCATCAATGCGAACGACCTCTATTCGGTGCTCGCCTTCCTGTCGCGCACGCCGTCGCGGCTGCTCGCGGTGTCGCTGGAGGATCTGCTCGGCGTGATCGACCAGCCCAACATTCCCGGCACGATCGACGAGCATCCGAACTGGCGCCAGCGGCTCCCTGTTACGCTCGACAAGATCGCGTCCAAGATCGATCTCGCGGCTTTGAAGGCCGCGACGCGGGAACGTTCATTGAATGGCGGAAGCTGAAATCTGGGCTCGACGACATTGTCTCAGAAGATCGAGGACTATGCGCTGATCGGCGATTGCGAGACGGCCGCGCTTGTCGGGCGCAACGGCTCGATCGACTGGCTGTGCTGGCCGGCCTTCGATTCCGACGCCTGCTTTGCCGCGATCCTCGGCAGCCACAGGAACGGCCGCTGGCTGATCGCACCGAGCGAGGATGTCACGGCTACGTCGCGCCGTTATGTTGGCGATTCACTCATCCTCGAAACGCGCTTCGAGACGGACAATGGCACCGTCGCCCTGGTCGACTTCATGCCGCCGCGCGGCAAGGCGTCTGACATCGTGCGGCTGGTCCGCGGCATCAAGGGTACGGTGAAGATGCGGATGGAGCTCGTGATCCGCTTCGGCTTCGGCGCCGACATTCCCTGGGTGCGGCGGATCGACCATTCCTTGATGGCAATTGCCGGCCAGGACATGACTGTGCTGCGCACGCCTGTTGAGACCCGCGGCGAGAATCTGACCACGGTCTCCGACTTCGAGGTGACGGCCGGCGAGACCGTACCGTTCGTGCTGACCTACGGCCCCTCGCATCTGGCGCCGGTCGAGTCGATCGATCCAGAGATCGCGCTCGAGGAGACCGAAAGGTTCTGGCAGGAGTGGTGCAGCCACTGCACCCGCGATGGCAACTATCACGATCTCGTCATGCGCTCGCTGATCACGCTGAAGGCGCTGACCTTCGCCCCGACCGGCGGCATCGTCGCGGCACCGACCACGTCATTGCCGGAGAAGCTCGGGGGCAGCAGGAACTGGGACTACCGCTTCTGCTGGCTGCGCGATGCCACCTTCACGCTGCTGGCGCTGATGAACTCGGGCTACACCGAGGAAGCCCTGGCCTGGCACAATTGGCTCCTGCGCGCCGCCGCCGGCTCGCCCTCGAACATGCAGATCATGTACGGCATCTGGGGCCAGCGCCGGCTGTTGGAATGGGAGGCGGGCTGGCTCGACGGCTATGAGGGCGCCAAGCCGGTGCGCATCGGCAATGCCGCGCATGCGCAGCTTCAGCTCGACGTCTATGGCGAGTTGATTGACGCTTTCCACCAGTCGCGCATGGCCAAGCTCAAGCTCGACGAGGAGACCTGGGCGCTGGAATGCGCGGTGCTCAATCATCTCGCCGAGGTCTGGGACCGACCAGATCACGGCATCTGGGAGCGCCGCGGCCAGCCCAAGCACTACGTCTTCTCCAAGGTCATGACCTGGGTCGCCTTCGATCGCGGCATCAAGAGTGCCGAGACCTTCGGCTTCAAGGCGCCGCTGTTGCACTGGCGGGCCTTGCGCGAGGCCATTCATCGTGACGTCTGCAACAATGGCTTCGATGCGGACGAAAATACGTTCGTCGAGTCCTACGGCTCGAAGCTGCTCGATGCCAGCGTGCTGCTGTTGCCCGCCGTCGGGTTCCTGCCGCCATCGGATCCACGGATCCGCGGCACCATCGCCGCTGTCGAGAAATGGCTGATGCGCGACGGCTTCGTGCTGCGGCACGACCCGCGCGAGCTGCCGGCGGGGCAGCCGCCACTCGAAGGCGCGTTCCTGGCCTGCACGCTGTGGCTGGCCGATGCTCATGTGCTGTCGGGCGATCTCGACAAAGCACAAGTGTTGTTCGATCGCGTGGTAGGCATTGCGAACGATGTCGGGCTGCTGGCGGAGGAATATGATTCCGTGGCACGGCGCCAGACCGGCAACTTCCCGCAGGCGCTGACCCACATCGCGCTAATCAACACCGCGCATAATCTGTCGGCGGCCAGGCAGGAGAGCGAGAAGCCGGCCGTGCAGCGCTCGCAGTAGTGACGCAGCGGGCGCCTGCCGAGAATAGGTTAATTGATTCCGCTACGGAGGTGCGCTCCCTCTCCCACTTGCGGGAGGCCTGGGGTGGCGGTGTCTCTGCTGGGCGAAAACCCCCAAGAGGAGAGAACCCTCACCCGCCGCTACGCGGCGACCTCTCCCGCAAGCGGGAGAGGTTGAAACCAGCCGGCGGCAAACTCAGCCCACTCCATTCCGCTTCAAGATCATCTCTATCGCCTCCGCAAAACCGTCCTGCTCGTTGGTCGCGGTGACGTGAGTGGCGTTGTCCTTGACGTTGTCGGCGGCATTACCCATGGCGATCGAGACGCCGCTGACGCGGAACATCGCGAGGTCGTTCTGCATATCGCCGATGGTGGCGACCGCGTCGGTGGAAATGCCAAGGCGCTTGGCCATGGCCTGCACGAAGGTGCCCTTGTTGAAGCCGGGCGGGGTGATGTCGAGATAGTAGGTTTGCGAGCGTACCGCTGTGGCCTCGTTGCCGAGCGCCTCCTGCATCACCTTCTCGCACCGCTCAAGGCCTGCGGCATCGGCACTGGCGCCGACGATCTTGCAGGCGCTCGCAAGGTACGGCGAAAAATCCGTCACGATGGTCGGATCGGCGCGGATCGTGCGCTGCTCATGCGCGACATAGCTGCCCTCGGGATTGTCGATCAGCCATTTGTCGGTGGTGAAGAGCCAGACGTCGGCGCCGTATGCGCGAAGGATCCGCAACGATCTCTCGGCCGCGCCCGCCGGGATGAGGTGCTGCTCGACCGGTCTCATCTCGGGATCGACGATCGAGGAGCCGTTGAACGGCCCGACCGGAAGCCAGAGCGCCAACGGCTCGATCAGGAAGCGCATGCCGATCGCGGGGCGGCTGGAGGTGATGGTGAAGCCGATGCCTGCCTGGTGCAGCCGCTGCACGACAGACCTCGCGCGCTCCGTCAGCGTCTTGTCCTTGGTCAGCAGCGTGCCGTCGACGTCGGAGACGACCAGTGAGATCTTCGTCATGGCAGGACCTTAAGGTTCAGGTTTTCTTATTCAGATATCTTGGCCTTAGCGCTTCGCCCCGCCCAACCTCAATTGCCGCACCACGCCGTCCACGATCGCCTCGACGGATTCGTCGATCGAGACGGTGATGACGTGCTCGCCCGCCTCCGGTGGCTCTAACGTGTTGAACTGGCTGGTCAACAGCTCGGGCGGCATAAAATGACCTTTGCGGTGGGCGAGCCGCTCGGCGATCAGCTCTTTCGTGCCCTTCAGGAAGACGAAGCGGACGTCGTCGCGTCCGCGCAGCAGCACGTCACGATAGGCGTGTTTCAGCGCCGAGCAGGCGATGATGACGTGCTCGCCGCGTCCGCAGACCCGCGCAATCTCGTCGGCGATCGCATTGAGCCAGGGCCAGCGGTCTTCGTCGGTGAGCGGATGGCCCGCCTTCATTTTCTCGACATTGCTGGCGGGATGAAAGCTGTCGCCGTCCTCGAAGCGCCAGCCGAGGCGCTCGCCGAGCGCCGCCGCAATCGTGCTCTTGCCCGAGCCAGACACGCCCATCACAATCAATGCACAAGGTGCTTCAACGCCCGCCACGAATTCCCTCCGGAAGCGCGGCCTGGTCGACCAGCCAGACGGTCTCACCATTCGAACGCGCCCGCAATGCCGGCAGAGTCTCCCCATTGAGGAGGCGCGTCAAGATCGGCCGCTTCTCGTGCCCGGCGATCCCGAACAGCATTTCGTGGCTGGATGCCAGAACGGGCAGGGTGAGCGAGACCCGCGGGACGAACGGCGCGACATTGGCGTTGGGCACCCCGACGACCCAGCGTTCGGTCTCCTTGACTTCGGGATAGCCGGGAAACAGCGAAGCGGTGTGGCCGTCCGGGCCTACGCCCATCAGGACCATGTCGAACAGCGGCCGTGCCGCATCGAGCCGGTCAGCGCCATAGAAGGCTTGCAGCTCGTGAGCATAGGCCTCGGCGGCGCGATCAGGATTTTCGGCCGTGGTCGGGATCGGGTGGATATGGCCTGAGGGCGCACTGCGATCGAGGAAGGTCGCGCGGGCGACCGCCATGTTGTTGAGGGGATCGCTTTGCGGCACGAAACGCTCGTCGCCGATGAACCAGTGTACGCGCTCCCACGGAATTCTTTCGCGCCAGGCGTCGCTGCCGAGCAATTGATAGAGCTTCCTCGGGCTGGAGCCGCCGGTGAGACAGATTGCGATGCGCGAAGGGTTGGCGGCGATCCGCGCCATAACCCGTTCGGCCGCGGTAAGCGCCAACGCTTCGGCGTCGGCCGCGACGATCAGTTTCGGCTGCTCGGCCGTTTCCATCACGAGTACTTCCGCCAGCTTCGTCCGTCGCGCCGGAGCAGCTCGTCCGCGCAGGCCGGGCCGTCGCTGCCGGCTTTATAGGTCTCGATGCCGTTGGTGCCCGCGCTTTGCCAGGCGTCCAGGAACGGCTGCACCGCATCCCACCCGGCCTCGATGCCGTCGGCGCGCTGGAACAGGATGTTGTCGCCGATCATGCAGTCGTAGATCAGTGTCTCGTAGCCGGTCGAGGGATCGGCGTGGAAATAGTCGCCATAGCGGAACTTCATCTCGACGCCGTCGATGGTGACGCTCGGTCCCGGGATCTTGGCGTTGAACTGGAGCTCGATGGTCTCGGTCGGTGCAATGCCGATGGTGAGAAAGTTTTGCGACAGGCGATCGACGGCCGTGCCTGAGAACATCGACAGCGGCGCCTGCTTGAACTTGATCGCGACCTCCGTACGCTTGTGGCCCAGCGCCTTGCCGGTGCGCAAATAGAAGGGCACGCCGGCCCAGCGCCAATTGTCGATCATCAGTTTGAGCGCGACATAGGTCTCAGTAGTGCTGCCGGGGTTGACGTCCGCCGTGTTGCGATAGTCCGGAATCTCCTCGTCGCCGATGCGGCCGGCGAGATATTGCGCGCGCACCGAGCTCCTCAGCGCTTCCTGCTGGCTCGGCCGCTGGATCGCGGTGAGAACCTCGGCCTTCTCCGAGCGGACGGAATGGGCGTCGAACCGGCTCGGCGGCTCGATGGCCACCAGCGACATCAGCTGGAACAGATGGTTCGGCACCATGTCGCGGAGCGCACCGGTGGCATCGTAGAAGCCGCCGCGATGGCCGACGCCGAGCTTCTCCTCTACCGTGATCTGAACGTGGTCGATATGATTGCGATTCCAGATCGGCTCGAACATGCCGTTAGCAAAGCGCAGCACCAGGATGTTCTGCACCGTCTCCTTGCCGAGGTAATGATCGATCCGGTAGATCTGGTGCTCATCCATGATCTTCAACAGTTCGGCGTTCAGCGCGCGCGCCGAGGCGAGGTCGGTGCCGAACGGCTTCTCGATGACGAGGCGCCTCCAGGTGCCGTTCTGCTTCATCAGGCCGGTGCGGCCGAGCGCGCGCGCGGTCGGCGCGAAAGCCGCTGGCGGGGTGGCGAGATAGAACAGCCGGTTGCCGCCGGTGCCTTCCGAGCATTCCAGCGTGTCGAGATGCTCGCGTAAGCGGTCGAACGACGGCGGATCCTTCGCATCGGCCTCGACGAAGGTCACGCATTGCAGCAGCTGTTTTGCGACGACGTCGTCAACCGGGCGCGTTGCAAACTCGCGCAGGCCCTTCATCAGGCTGTCGCGCAGCTCGTCATCCGATTGAGCCTTGCGGCCCACGCCGACGACGCAGAATTTCTCCGGCAAAAGGTCTTCGGCGGCGAGATTGTAGAGCGATGGCATCACCAGCCGATGGGTCAGGTCTCCGGTCACGCCAAAGATGACGAAGGCGCAATTTTCCGGCTTGCGCTTTGGCTGCGGGTCTTTTGTCACGAATTGTCGGCCTTCGCTTGAGTACGTTTACTGCAGCTTCGAACTATTTTGACTTCGACACGCCGGGCTGCTTCGGCTCCTTGTGGCCGCCGAACCCGGCGCGCATTGCGGAGAGAATTTTCTCGGCGAAGGTGTGTTCCTTGCGGGAGCGGAAACGTGTGTAGAGGGCCGCGGTCAACACTTCGGCAGGCACCGCCTCGTCGATCGCCGCATTCACGGTCCAGCGTCCTTCGCCGGAATCCTCGACAAACCCGGAATATTCCGCCAACGCCGGGCTGTCGGCGAGCGCCGTCGAGGTGAGGTCGAGCAGCCAGGATGGGATCACGCTGCCGCGCCGCCACACCTCGGCAATGTCGGCGAGATCGAAATCGTAACGGTGGTCCGCCGGCAGCGCCTCGAGATTGGCGTTCTTGAGGATATCAAAACCTTCGGCATAGGCCTGCATCAGACCGTATTCGATGCCGTTATGGATCATCTTGACGAAATGGCCGGCACCGACAGGGCCGGCATGGATGTAGCCCTGCTCGATGCGGGGATCGCGGCCCTCGCGCCCCGGCGTGCGCGCAATGTCGCCGGCGCCGGGCGCGAGCGCGGCGAAGATCGGATCGAGCCGGTCCACCACCTGCTTCTCGCCGCCGATCATCATGCAATAGCCGCGGTCGAGCCCCCACACTCCGCCGGAGGTGCCGACGTCTACATAGTGGATGCCGCGCTCCTTCAGCGCCTTGCCGCGGCGGACGTCGTCCTGCCAGAAGGTGTTGCCGCCGTCGATGATGACGTCGCCCGCCTGCATCACGCCCGCGATCGTCTCAATCGTGGTCTCGGTGATACGCCCCGCAGGCAGCATCACCCAGGCCGTGCGCGGCCGCTCGAGTTTCGAGATGAATTCCTCGAGCGTGGCGGAGCCGATCGCGCCATCTACGGCAAGGCCGGCGACGGCCTTGGCGTCCTTGTCGTAGACCACGGCCTGATGGCCGTGACGCATCAGGCGGCGAACGATGTTGCCGCCCATCCGGCCGAGACCGATCATGCCGAGTTGCATGTGAGAGCTCCTTTAATTCAATGCGTCGCTAAGCGCCGTGTTGAGCGCTGCGAGACCTTTCTTGAGCCCGCCCTTCAGGTGGACGCGCAGCGCGCGCCGGCCGCGCTCGGTGAGCACGTCGAAATCGCCGCGCGCCTGCGCCGCCTTGATCACCCCAAAGCTCGCCTTCTGGCCCGGCACTGGCAGATCCTTGGCGTCGTCGGCGGTGATCTGGAGGAACACGCCGCTATCTGGCCCGCCCTTGTAAGCCTGCCCGGTGGAGTGCAGAAAGCGCGGTCCGAATTCGGCGCAGGTCGCGACATGCCGCTTCTCGCGCACTTCGAGCCGCATGGCCTGAAGTGCGTCGATGGTGGTCTTGTCGCGCGCGATGTAGCCGAGCAGGGCGACATAGTCGCCATGGCCCGAGCGCGACAGATGCGCCTTCAGCCATGAGGTAAGGTCGCCATTGGCGCCGGCGGCGCGCAGTGCCGTGGCGTTGGCTTCATCGGTGTAGAGGTCGGCTTCATCGGTGCTGACCACCGGCTGCTCGGCCGGCAGCGCGCCGGTCTTCTCGAACTCTGAAGTGAGCTCGCGGGTCTTGATCTTGGCCGCTTCCACGTCCGGCTGGTTGAACGGGTTGATGCCGAGAATGCTGCCGGCCACGGCCGTCGCCATCTCGAAGCGGAAGAACTCCTGGCCGAGATGGTCGATCGACTTCATGACGATCCGCACCACGGGATGGCCGGCGGCCTCGATCGCGGCAAGCTTGGAATCATGGGCGGCGTCCGCCTCGCCTTCGATGCGGATGTCGATGAAGAAGCGGTCGTTGCCGTAAATCGCGGGTTCACCCAGCGGCTCGCCCTCGATCGGGATCAGGCCCTTGCCCTCCTTGCCGGTCGATTCCGCGATCAGCTGCTCGGCCCAGGCGCCGAAATCGGCGATCTTCTTCGATGCCAGGATCGTCACCTTGTCGCGGCCTTCGAGGCCGGCGAGGCCCATGGCGAGGCCGAGCTGCACGCCCGGGTTCTCGGATGGCGGCACGTCCGGCCCGCAGGAGCGGGCCATCGCCAGCGCATGCTTGATGAAGGTCTTGATGTCTATGCCTGCGGTTGCCGCCGGCACCAGGCCGAACGGCGAGAGCACCGAATAGCGGCCGCCGATCGTGGGTTCGCCGTGGAAGATGCGGGCGTAGTTCAGCTTCTTCGCCGCTTTCTCCAGCGACGAGCCCGGATCGGTCACCGCGATGAAGCGGTGGCCGGTCTTCACCTTCGGCCCAACCGCCTTGGCAACCCGCTCATGGAAATAGTCCTTCATCGCGTTCGGCTCGGTGGTGCCGCCGGACTTGCTGGAGACGATGAAGACGGTGTTGGCGACGTCGATCCTGGCCTCCATCGCCCGCACTTCGGCCGGGTCGGTGGAATCCAGCACATGGAGTTTTGGGAAGCCGGGCTTCTTCCCGAAGGTTTCGGCCAGCACCTCCGGCCCGAGGCTCGAACCACCCATGCCGAGCAGGACGGCGTCGGAGAATTTCTGCCCCTTCACGCGGCCGGCATAGTCCTCGTAGTCGGCGATGTCGGCTCTTGCCGCGCTGTCGAGCCAGCCCAGCCATTTGTCCTCGTCGGTGCCGGTCCAGACCGACTTGTCGCGCGCCCACAGCCTGCGGATCTTGGCAGATGCGCGCCATTCCTCGGTGGTCTTGGCCAGGCTCGTGCCGAGCCCGTCGCCGAGCGAGAGCAGCTGGCGGTCGAGCGCGGGGCCGAGCACCACGGCCCGCTTGTGCGCGACAGCGCCATAGAGCTTATCGGCGGCATCGGCAAACTGCTTGACGCCGTCCTTGACCAGCTCCTCGGTGATCGCATCGAGCGAAATGCCGGAGCGCTCCAGCTCCTCGAGCACGCGGCGGGCGTCGTCGACATTCTCTTCCAGGCTGTCGCGCGGCTTGCCGTGATCGCGGAACGCGTCCAGCGTCGCCGGCGGCACCGTGTTGATGGTGTCGGGGCCGATCAGTTCCTCGACGTAGAGGACATCGCTGTAATCCTTGTTCTTGGTGCCGGTGGACGCCCACAGCATGCGCTGTGGCTTGGCGCCCTTGGCGGCGAGCTTGTCCCAGCGTGGCCCCGAGAACAGGCGCTTGAAATCCTGATAGGCGATCTTGGCATTGGCGATCGCGACCTTGCCCTTGAGCGCGGCGAGCCGTTCCTTTTCGGAGGGATCGTTGGCGCGGGCGATCTTCTCGTCGAGCTGCTTGTCGACCGTCGAGTCGATCCGGCTGACGAAGAAGCTCGCGACGCTGGCAACATGCGACGGGTCGCCGCCGCCGGCGACGTATGTCTCCAGACCGGCGAGATAGGCCTCGGCGACCTTCAGGTAGACGTCCCTGGAGAACAGCAGCGTGATGTTGATGCTGATGCCGTCGCCGATGAGCTGTTCGATCGCCGGCAGGCCCTCCGGCGTCGCCGGCACCTTCACCATCAAATTCTTGCGGTTGACGTCCTTCCAGAGCCGCCGCGCCTCGGCGACCGTGCCGGCGGTGTCCATCGCCAGATAGGGCGAGACCTCCAGGCTGACATAGCCGTCGCCTCCCTTGAGGCGGTCGTAGACCGGGCGCAGCACGTCGGCAGCATTCTGGATGTCCTCGACCGCAACGGCTTCGAACAGGTCGGCCACGGCGCGGTCGCCACGCTTCAGCGCCTTGCCGATCGGCGCATCGTATTCGTCCGAGCTGCCGATTGCCTTCTCGAAGATCGAGGGATTGGAGGTGACCCCTTTGACGCCGTCGGTGTCGATCAGTCGCTTCAGGTCGCCCTTGGCGATGAAGCCGCGGGCCAGGAAGTCGAGCCAGACGGCTTGTCCGTGCTTTTCCAATTCTTTGACGGGATTCATGATGTTTATCTATCTCCAAGCCTGCGGGCGAGGGGTTTCCGCGCCGGTCCTGACGCGCTATCCTCTAGCTTACATGCGCCCGCGAGGGAACCAATCAAGGGGACGGGAGTCATACCTCCGGTGTAACTCCGCCGCGATGATGGCGATCCAGGCGGCAGCAGCCGGCGGCGACATGGAGTGCGGCGGACTCCGATCCGTCCGTCATATGACGGCGAATGGCTGTGCTGAGGAAGCATGCAGCACATCGTGACGGGCTCATGCTCTTGCCAACCTCCGCAATCCGTCGCGCCGGCCACGAGCATCGCGGCGTGCCGCGATCTTGAAGTGACGTAACCGGTGACGCACTGCGGCTGTTGATCGCGGCGCGCAGAAATCCGCGCGTGGCAATCGCATCGTCTTCGATCGGAGAGCCGTTCGACGGATTTGGATACGTCGCTGCACGCTTGCCCGATTGCTGCCGCCGGTCCGCGCACCGCATTGCAGCAGGAAGATGAACGCGGCGCTCAAGGCTTCGCCGTACAAGCGTCATAAGATCGCCGCTGGCAGATCGCTATGCTGCAGCGCCGGATGAGCTTTCTCCCCGGTAATGCCCGGATGTTGCGAGCAAGTGACATTTTCTGGAAATGAGCCAATATGGATGTAGATTCGCTCAAATTACAGGCATGTGCCTGTTCGTAACTCAACGAGTGCCTACGTTGTGCGTTGCGTCGAGCCGGCACCCGGGTGTCCAATGATCGTCATGTGCTCACGCTGATTCGAAACGGCCTGAGGAACGGTCCGGTAACTGCATTCGTTTCAGCTTGTAGCGGAACTCACGCGGAGAGGGATCATGTACAACGATTCTCTATTCAACGCTTTCGCTCGGTCGTTCGAGGCGAGAAGCCAGCACGACTTATCGATGGCGGAATATCTGGAATCGTGTCGAAGCGATCCCATGAAATACGCGAACGCGGCCGAACGCCTGCTAGCTGCCATCGGCGAACCCCAGACGATTGACACGGCCAAGGACCCACGCCTTGGCCGTATTTTTTTGAACCGCACGATCCGCACCTATCCGGCCTTCGCCGGCTTCTACGGCATGGAAGAAACCATCGAGCGCATCGTCGGTTTCTTCCGCCACGCCGCGCAAGGTTTGGAGGAGCGCAAGCAGATCCTTTATCTGCTCGGCCCGGTCGGCGGCGGCAAATCCTCGCTCGCCGAGCGGTTGAAGTCGCTGATGGAAGTGCACCCCATCTACGTGCTGAAGGCCGGCGATGAACTTTCGCCCGTGTTCGAGAGCCCGCTCAGCCTGTTCGATCCCGATCAGCTCGGGCCGATGCTGGAAGAGAAGTACGGAATTCCGCGCCGGCGCCTCACCGGCCTGATGAGCCCGTGGTGCTACAAGCGGCTGGAAGCCTTCGGCGGCGATATCTCGCAATTCCGTGTCGCCAAGATCCAGCCGTCGCGGCTGCGCCAGATCGCGATCGCCAAGACCGAGCCCGGTGACGAGAACAACCAGGATATCTCTTCGCTCGTCGGCAAGGTCGACATCCGCAAGCTCGAGACCTACGCGCAGAACGATCCGGACGCCTACAGCTATTCCGGCGGCCTCAATCGCGCCAACCAGGGCGTGCTCGAGTTCGTCGAGATGTTCAAGGCGCCGATCAAGATGCTGCATCCGCTGCTGACCGCGACGCAGGAAGGCAACTATATCGGCACCGAAAACATCGGCGCGATCCCCTTCACCGGCATCATCCTCGCACATTCCAACGAAGCCGAGTGGGCGAGCTTCAAGGCCAACAAGAACAACGAGGCCTTCATCGACCGCATCTGCGTCATCAAGGTGCCGTACTGCCTCAGGGTCACCGAAGAGCAGAAGATCTACGAGAAGCTGATCCAGGGTTCCGAGCTCGCATCCGCTCCTTGCGCGCCGTCGACACTGGAGACGCTGGCGCGGTTCTCGGTGATGTCGCGCCTGCGCAAGCACGAGAACTCCACGCTGTTCGGCAAGATGCGGGTGTATGACGGTGAGAGCCTGAAAGAGTCCGATCCGAAGGCGCGCAGCGTCCAGGAATATCGCGACGCCGCCGGTGTCGACGAGGGCATGGACGGTGTTTCCACCCGCTTCGCCTTCAAGGTCCTGGCTGCGACCTTCAATCACGACCCGCAGGAGGTCGCCGCCGACGCCGTGCACCTGATGTACGCGCTGGAGCAGGCGATCCGCCGCGAGCAGCTTCCGGAGGAAACCGAGAAACGTTATCTCGAGTTCATCAAGGCGGAGCTCGCGCCGCGGTACGCCGAGTTCATCGGCAACGAGATCCAGAAGGCCTATCTCGAATCCTACTCCGATTACGGCCAGAACCTGTTCGACCGCTACGTCGATTACGCCGACGCCTGGATCGAGGATCAGGACTTCAAGGATCCCGACACCGGCCAGCTGCTCGATCGCGAGCTTTTGAACCAGGAACTGACCAAAATCGAGAAGCCGGCGGGCATTGCCAACCCGAAGGACTTCCGCAACGAGGTCGTCAAATTCTCGTTACGCTCGCGGGCCCAGAACGGCGGCAAGAACCCGACCTGGACCTCCTACGAGAAGATTCGCGATGTGATCGAAAAGCGGATATTCTCCCAGGTCGAGGATCTGCTTCCGGTCATCTCCTTCGGGTCGAAGAAGGACGGCGAGACGGAGAAGAAGCACGGCGAGTTCGTCGCACGCATGGTGGAGCGCGGCTACACCGAGCGTCAGGTTCGCCGGCTCGTCGAATGGTACATGCGCGTGAAGCAGGCCGGTTGAGGCGGATGGGAAAGTGGCCATTCACATTATTGACAGGCGCCTGAATCCAGGCGGCAAGAGTCTTGAGAACCGGCAGCGGTTCTTGCGTCGGGCCAAATCCCTGGTGCAGGGCGCCGTCAAGAAGACCTCGCAGGAACGCGACATCAAGGACGTCCTGGAGGGTGGTGAGGTCACGATCCCGCTCGACGGAATGCACGAGCCGCGCTTCCGCCGGGAGGGCGGCACGCGCGACATGGTGCTGCCCGGAAACAAGAAGTTCGTCGAGGGCGACTATCTCCAGCGCTCGGGCCAGGGCAGCGCCAAGGATTCCGGTCCGGGCGAGGGCGACAGCGAGGACGCCTTCCGCTTCGTGCTGAGCCGCGACGAGTTCGTCGACCTTTTCCTCGACGACCTCGAACTGCCCGATCTTGCCAAGCGCAAGATCGCGCAAACCGAGAGCGAGGGCATCCAGCGCGCCGGCTACACCACCTCGGGCTCGCCGGCCAACATCTCGGTGAGCCGAACGGTTCAGCTCGCGCTGGCCCGCCGCATCGCGCTCCGGCGCCCCCGCAAGAGCGAGATCGAGGAGCTGGAGGCCGAGATCGCCGCCTGCACCGACGAGGACGTTCGCGTCGAGTTGCTCGACAAGCTCGCCAAGCTCAAGGCGAAATCCAAGCGCATCCCTTTCATCGACCCGCTCGACATCCGCTACCGCCGCTTCGAGACGGTGCCGCGGCCGGTGGCGCAGGCCGTGATGTTCTGCCTGATGGACGTCTCCGGCTCGATGTCCGAGCACATGAAGGATCTCGCCAAGCGCTTCTACATGCTGCTCTACGTGTTTCTGAAGCGCCGCTACAAGCATGTCGAGATCGTCTTCATCCGCCATACCGACCGCGCCGAGGAGGTCGACGAGCAGACCTTTTTCTATGGCCCGGCCTCGGGCGGCACGCTGGTCTCCAGCGCGCTCCAGGCAATGCACGAGATCGTGCGCGAGCGCTTCAATCCGGCGGACTGGAACATCTATGCCGCGCAAGCCTCCGACGGCGACAATTCCTATTCCGACGGCGAGCTCACGGGCCTGCTGCTAACCGACAAGATCCTGCCGGTCTGTCAGTTCTTTGCCTATCTCGAGGTCGGCGAGTCCGGCGGCAGTGCCTTCGATCTCTCCGACTCCTCGCTCTGGACCCTTTACGAGCGCCTGCGCAGCAGCGGCGCACCGCTCTCGATGCGCAAGGTCTCGGAGCGCAGCGAGATCTTTCCGGTGTTCCACGACCTGTTCCAACGCCGCGAAACCAGCCAGGAGAAGGCCGCTCCATGACGGAACGCTTGTTCGAAGGCGCGGATTGGGATTTCCACACCTTGCAGCGTATCACCGATGCCTGCGAGGAGGTGGCGTTGCAGGATCTCGGGCTCGACGTCTATCCGAACCAGATCGAGGTCATCACCGCCGAGCAGATGCTGGACGCGTATTCGTCGGTCGGCATGCCGTTGTTCTACAAGCACTGGTCGTTCGGCAAGCATTTTGCGTTTCATGAGGCCTCCTATCGCAAGGGCCTGATGGGGCTCGCCTACGAGATCGTGATCAACTCCTCGCCCTGCATCTCCTACCTGATGGAGGAGAACACGGCGACGATGCAGACGCTGGTGATCGCGCACGCGGCCTTCGGCCACAACCACTTCTTCAAGAACAATTATCTGTTCAAGCAGTGGACCGACGCCGACGGCATCCTGGATTATCTCGACTTCGCCAAGAATTATGTCGCGAGCTGCGAGGAGCGCTACGGCCGCATCGAGGTCGAGCGCACGCTCGACGCTGCGCACGCGCTGATGTCGCACGGTATCGACCGCTATCCCGGCAAGAAGAAGCTCGATTTGCGCGCCGAAGAGAAGCGGGCAGGGCGCCGCCGTCAGCATGAGGAGGAGGTCTTCAACGATCTTTGGCGCACGGTTCCGAAGGGGGCCGCCAAGAGCCGGTCCGCACTCAGCGTCGAACGCCGCCGCAAGCTGCTCGGCTTGCCGCAGGAGAATTTGCTGTACTTCCTGGAGAAAAGCGCACCGCGGCTGGCGCCGTGGCAGCGCGAATTGCTGCGCATCGTCCGCCACATCGCGCAGTATTTCTATCCGCAGAGCCAGACCAAGGTCATGAACGAGGGGACGGCGACCTACGTCCACTACCGCATCATGACCAAGTTGCACGAGCAGGGCCGCATCACCGACGGCAACTTCCTCGAATTCCTGGGGTCGCACACCAACGTGGTGTTCCAGCCAGAATTCGATGATCCGCGCTTCTCCGGCTTCAATCCCTATGCGCTCGGCTTCGCCATGATGCAGGACATCGAGCGCATCGTCACCAGGCCGGAAGACGAGGATCGCGAATGGTTTCCCGATATAGCCGGCAAGAATGACGTGATGGGCGTGCTGCGCGACGTCTGGGCCAATTACCGCGACGAGAGCTTCGTCGGCCAGTTCCTGAGCCCGAAGCTGATGCGGCACTTCCGCATGTTCCACCTGCATGACGATCCCGAGGAGCGCGCGGGGATCCGGGTCGACGCCATCCACGATGAGCGCGGCTTCCGCCGCGTCCGCCGCGAGCTGGCACGGCAGCACGATGTCGGCTACATCGACGCCAATATCGAGGTCGTCGACGTCGATCTCTCCGGCGACCGCCGGCTGATCCTGCATCACCACGTTATCAAAGGCTCGCAGCTCAACGAGACCGACGCCAAGCGCGTGCTCCAGCACCTGGCCGATCTCTGGACGTACGACGTCGCACTGATCGAGGTCGACGCCAACGACAAGGTCCTGCGCGAATATGTCGTGAGCCCGCGCCCGATCACCGCGGCCGCCTGAGGCGGTTTGGTACGCGCGACGCCTGATTGGCTGAGACTCAGCTAGACGCCGGCGAAGTTGAAGCGAGCCCGCGGCTGCTCAAGTGACCAACATGGACCGCTGTATGCTAAGCCGGCCGCTTCACCGGTCTCTTCTTCACCTTGCTCGCATTCAGCTGTACCGCCGCCCGGATCAGTGCCTTCAACGCTTTCTCGTCGAGCTTCTCGCCCTCGCGAATATCGATCGCACGCCGCACGTTTCCGTCGAGGCTGGAATTGAACAGGCCCGCCGGATCCTCCAGCGCCGCGCCCCTGGCGAACGTCATCTTCACCACAGCCTTGTAGGTCTCGCCGGTGCAGATGATGCCGTCGTGCTCCCACACGGGAACGCCGCGCCACTTCCACTCCTCGACGACATCAGGATCGGCCTCCTTGATCAGCTCGCGAATTCGCCCCAGCATCTCGCCGCGCCAGTCGCCGAGCTCCTTGATCCTGCCGTCGATCAGCTTGGAGGGTGAAGCTTCAGTCGAGTCTGTCGTGCTGTGCTTCTTCGCGCTGCCAACGTTTTTCATCATCTCGCCTCGTTCACGCGTTGCTGCGGCTGACATAGGGCAGCGCAAACAAATATAGCCCGGTCGCAAGCAACGGAATGAGCGGGACGAGCGCCAGGAAGCCGATCCAGAGCGCCTGGACCTGCATGGCCATGGCGACGATGTTCGCGATGACGGCGAGCGTGAAAGCCATCGACAGCCAGCGATGAATCTGTCGAATCCAGATATGCGTGCTCATTGGGACCTCCTTTTGAAATGGATCGGGATGGACGCCGACGGAGCTAGCCTGCCCGCGCCAGCAGCTCGTCCAGCTTGGCAAAGAACTGCTTCCAGCCGGCATGCGCGCCGCCATAAGCCTGCTTCTGCGTGGGGCTGAAGCCCGCCTGCTCGACACGCAAATGAGTGCCTGCGCCCGTCGGCGTCAGCGTGAAGGTCACGACGCTTTTCAGGTCGAACGCTGCATCCTGATGCGAAAAATTCCAGGTGTAGGCGAGCGTCTTTTCCGGCTCGATAGTGAGCACCTCGCAATCCAGCACGCCGCCCCATTCGCCGCGAAGATTGAAGCGGTGGCCGACGACGGGCTTGAAGTCGTTCTTCATCAGCCATTCTTCGATCAGATGCGGCTGCGTCAGCGCGCGCCAGATTCGCTCCGCCGGGGCGGCAAATTCGCGCTCGATCACCACGGAGCGCGTTTCGCTTGAGGCTTCGTTCATTGGTCCATCCTCTTCAGGAGATCGTCGAGGGCGTCGAGCCGCCTCTGCCAGAAGCCGGCCATCTGGCTGGTCCAGTCGATCAGCGGATTGAGCGCGCCGGGACGCGCGCTGTAATGGGTCTGGCGTCCCTCGTGGCGGTCGCGCACCAGCCCGGCCTGCTTCAAGGCGCCGAGATGTTTCGAGACCGCCGGCTGGGACACCCCGGATCGCGCGGTCAGCGCCCCCACCGTCTGCTCGCCCTCGCGGCACAGCCGCTCGAAGATCGCCCGCCGCGTCGGATCGGCCAGCGTCCTGAACAGGAGGTCGTGAGCGGCGGACATGGAGGATCCATAACTCATAAGTTATGATGGACTCATAACCATAGAGTTATGGATGCGTCAAGTGCGCTGCAGTCAAGTGCGATGCGAATGAGTCAGAAGCCGGCACCGGGCGCTCCCTCTAACTTCTCCCGCTTGCGCTTGCAGGAGAGGTCCTGTCGTCCGCGCCGGCCACCAGCGATTGTTCGGCATCATGGTCCGGCTTGTTGTTCTGCCAGACTCGCACCCGTTCGAGCCGCACGATTGCCGACTTGTCGTCCTTCGACAGCGCAACACCGATGCCGCCGCCCTCGCAGTCGACGCCGCAGCCGAGGCGCACCTCGTTACCGCTCTTGGTGAACACGGCGTGGTTACACGAACCGCTGGAATCGAAATCGCCGGAGCGGTGACGGTACCTGAAGCCGAGGCGGAAAGAGTTGTGGAGCTCCTTGTCCTCCTTGTCGACCTCCGCGGAGATCAGCAGCTTCATCGCGGCGACCTTCTGCTTCGGGTGCCGCGCCAGGTGCTCGGCATCGTAGCGCCGCACGAAGCAGGCATAGGCCTTGTTGCCGGGCGCGCCGGCATACATGCGCGCATTGAAGGTTTCGGCCTCGGCTTGCTGGCCGCACGGATGTCGTCGGCCTCGTCGGCACGGGCGACGCTGCTCAGCGCAGCCAAAGGCAGGGCAGCAACGATGTAGAACTTCATCACGGCCTCGAGCGCGTGACAACTCGACCGCAGCAGGACAGAACTGCTGTCTGTTAGATGCAGGCGAGGCGCACCGCATTCAAGCTGCGCAAGTCGCGCGTGCGACCATCGGCTGCGCGGGCTCGGCTGTGTGCTTTCGCGCAGGGCCTTAGTCATCGGCGGGATCAAGAAGGTTCAAGCGGTGTTGCGCTTCGATCCTTCGGAACTCGATGCTGGCGATTTCTGCGACATTGTCTCGGTTCGTCAATGTGGTAGCCTTCACAGAACGACGGCGTTGGCTGTCGTAAGCTGGGGCTGCCTTGTGAGTTTGTGGAGTCCCCCCGCAATGGGCGAAATTCGCAACTTCAGATCCGGAAATCAGGATGGGCCGCCCCCGCACGGCCCCATGCCTCGTCGTCTCGCGGCGATCATCGTCGGCGACATCGCCTCCTACAGCCGCATGATGCAGGCTGACGAGGAGGGAACGCATGCCCGGGTCAAGCGGATCGAGCGGGATATCATCCAGCCCAGCATCGTCGAGCACCACGGAAGTCTGGTGAAGACGACGGGCGATGGTTTCATCGCCATTTTCGACAGTCCTGTCGAGGCCGTTCGATGCAGCATTGTCATTCAACAAAACCTCCTCGGCCGCAACGCCTCGCTTCCGAAGCATTCGCGGCTCGAATACCGAATTGGCGTCAATCTCGGCGACGTGATCGTAGAGCCGGACGATGTCTACGGCGATGGCGTCAACATTGCCACACGCATTGAGGGCATTGCCGAGCCCGGTCAGGTCTATATTTCGGGCGCGATCTACGAGCAGATCAAGCACAAGGTGGTGTGCGGCTATGAGTCGCTTGGGGACCGCAAGGTCAAGAACATCACCGATCCGGTGCGCGTCTATCGCGTGCTGCCGGACGCAGATGCTGTCGGCAGGACGCGAGGCCGGCGCGAGAATGTCCTGATCTTCCTCCTGAGCATTACCGTCATGGTGATCGCCACGGGCGTGCTCTGGTATTTCTTGGCGCAGCCCGGCAGGATCGACGAGCAGGCCGCCACGCCAACCGCTTCTCCGGCGGCGTCACCGATCCCCCAGCCGCTGCCGCGCGAGGCGGCGACCCAGACGCCGCAACCATCTCCGTCATTGGCTGCATCGCCGTCACCGGCACCGAGCCCATCGGTGGCGCCGCCGCGCGAACCCGAGATGATCGCCATTCGCGGCGGCAGCTTCGCGATGGGAAGCAATGACGATCCGACCGAACGGCCTGTCCACCAGGTCACGGTCAAGCCGTTCTCGATCGGCAAATATCCCGTGACGGTGCAGGAGTGGAACGAATGCGCCGCCGCCAAGGCCTGCGGATTCACGGCCACCGGCAAGGACGATGCCCCGGTCAGCAATGTGAGCTGGACCGATGCGCAGCAATATGTCACGTGGCTTGCGCAGGCGGCGAAGAAGCCCTACCGGCTTCCGAGCGAAGCCGAATGGGAATATGCGGCGCGCGGCGGAACGCAGACGAAATATTGGTGGGGCGACAAGCTTCAGCCGGGCATGGCCGGGTGCAAGGATTGCGGTGATCTTGCGGCCGAGCAGCCGGCCAAGGTCGGCAGCTTCAAGCCGAATCCATTCGGGCTCTATGACATGGGCGGCGGCATCGATCAGTGGGTCGAGGACTGCTGGCACAGGACCTATCAGGGCGCGCCGAGCGACGGCTCGGCGTGGAGCAGCGGAGATTGTAGCTCTCATGTCCTGCGGTCGGGCTCTTGGAAGAACGACTCAAGGTATGTGCGGCCGTCAAATCGCGATGGTTACGACACCAATGTCCGTTACCCCACGCATGGATTCCGTGTCGCACTCAGTCCGTAAGTACTGGAGTCAATTTGATGAAGATCATTTCCTGTGTCGCACTGGCGGCGGCGATCACATTGCTCCCGGGCGCAGCCTGTGCGCAGGGCAAGGCCGCGCCCAAGGATGCAAAGCTGTACTTCATCACGCCGCGCGACGGGCAAAAGATTCGCGGTGCATTCTGGGTCCGATTCGGCTTGCGCAACATGGGCGTGACGCATGCCGGCGACGACTACCAAAACGCCGGTCATCACCATCTGCTGGTCGACGTCAACGATCCCATCGATCCCAAGGAGCCGATCCCGCAGGATAAGTCGCACTTGCATTTCGGCGCAGGGCAGACCGAAACCATGCTCGACCTTCCGCCGGGGACTCACACACTCCAATTGGTGCTCGGCGATGCCAAGCACTATCCGTTCGAGCCCCCCGTCGCGTCGGAGAAGATCACGATACGCGTCCGGCCGACCGTCTCGGCGCGGAGTAAGTGATCACCGCAGGCTGGCGTTGATCTTGTCCAGCACTGCCGAGCCCGGGCACAGCGTATCCGCCTCCAGCGAGTTGAGCGGCGTCTCGACGGTGTTGAGGTGCTCGTGCAGATCGTCTGCGTCCGGGTCGACATAGAGCAGGCCGGTGACGATTTGGCCCTTGGCGGCGTGCTTCTGCAGGAACGTCATCGCGCCGAGACGGTCGTGCGGGTCGTAATCGGCATCGATCTTGCGCAGGGCGATCTTGGTGCCGTCATGCTGCTCGACCAGCTGCACCGTGCCCGGCGCATAGTCCACCGCGATCGGATCGCGGCCGACCAGCACGTCGAGCCGGTTCACCGCGTCGTTGTGCTCCCGGACATAGTCGAAGCTCTTGGTCGAGCCGGCGTGATTGTTGAAGGCGATGCAGGGGCTGATGACGTCGATGAAGGAGGCGCCCTTGTGCCGGATTGCGGCCGCGATCAGCGGCACGAGCTGGCTCTTGTCGCCGGAGAACGAGCGCGCGACGAAGGTGGCTCCGAGTTGCAGCGCAATCGCGACGAGGTCGATGGCGTTGTCGGTGTTGGTGACGCCCTTCTTGGATTTCGAGCCACGGTCTGCCGTCGCCGAGAACTGGCCCTTGGTCAGGCCATAGACGCCGTTGTTCTCGACGATATAGGTCATGTTGACGCCGCGCCGGATCGAATGCGCGAACTGGCCGAAGCCGATCGAGGCGGAATCGCCGTCGCCGGAGACGCCGAGATAGATCAAATCGCGGTTGGCGAGGTTGGCGCCGGTCAGCACGCTGGGCATGCGGCCGTGCACGGAGTTAAAGCCGTGCGAGTTGCCGAGGAAATAGTCCGGCGTCTTCGATGAGCAGCCGATGCCGGAGATTTTTGCGACCCGATGCGGCTCGATCGAGAGCTCATAGCAGGCCTCGATGATCGATGCGGTGATCGAATCGTGGCCGCAGCCGGCGCACAGCGTCGAAATCTTGCCTTCGTAATCGCGGCGGGTGTAGCCGAGCTCGTTCTGCTTCAATCCGGGATGATGGAATTTCGGCTTAGCAATGTAGGTCATGACACGGCCTTGCGGAGCGGGGTCACCTTGAGGTGATCCTGATGGTCGCCAATGGCTTTTGCGATAAAGCGGGCGGTGATCGGGGTGCCGTCGTAATGCACGATCGGCACGAGCCGGACCGGGTCGATGCCGTTCTCGTTGACGATGAGCTGGCGCAGCTGGCTGTCGCGGTTCTGCTCGACCACGTAGACGAAGTCGTGCTCGGCGAGGAAGCTGGCGACGCTGGAGTGGAACGGGAAGGCGCGGATGCGCAGGCGGTCGAGCTGATGCCCGCGCGCTTCCAACAGCCCGATGGCTTCGTCCATCGCCGGCGAGGTCGAGCCGAAATAGATCACGCCGTATTTGGTCGGCCGTTCCGCATTGGCCTGCAGTGGCCGTGGGACCAGGTCTTGCGCGGTCTCGAACTTGCGGACCAGGCGCTGCATGTTGTCGGCATAAACCGTGCCTTCCTCGGAATAGCGCGCATAACGGTCACGCGAGGTGCCGCGGGTGAAGTAGGAGCCCTTGGTCGGATGTGTGCCGGGATAGGTGCGGTAGGGGATGCCATCGCCGTCGACGTCGAGATAGCGGCCGAAATCGCGGCCTTCCTCCAGCATTTCCGCGGTCATCACCTTGCCGCGGTCGTATTGCCTTGAATCGTCCCACTTCAGCGGACGGCAGAGGCGGTGGTTCATGCCGATGTCGAGATCGAGCATCAGGAAGATCGTGGTCTGGAGCCGCTCGGCGAGGTCGAACGCGGCAGCCGCGAACTCGAACGCTTCCGCCGGATCTTCCGGGAATAGCAGCACATGCTTGGTGTCACCATGCGAAGCATAGGCACAAGCGATGATGTCGCATTGCTGGGTCCGGGTCGGCATGCCCGTGGAGGGGCCGGCGCGCTGGATGTTCATGATCACGGCCGGAATCTCGGCGAAATATGAGAGGCCGATGAACTCGGTCATCAAGGAGATGCCGGGGCCCGAGGTCGCGGTGAAGGCGCGCGCGCCGTTCCAGGAGGCGCCAATGACGATACCGATCGAAGCCAGCTCGTCCTCGCCCTGCACGATCGCGTATTTCGCCTTGCCGGTTTCAGGATCATGCCGGTACTTCTTGCAATGGGCGGTGAAGGCCTCCGCCACCGATGACGACGGCGTGATCGGATACCAGGCGCACACCGTGGCGCCACCATAGACGGCGCCGAGCGCGGCGGCGCTGTTGCCCTCTATGAAGATGCGATCGCCGACCTTGTCCGATTTCTTCACGCGCAGCCCGATCGGGCATTTCAGGTTCTGGAGTGCCCAGTCGCGGCCGAGATGCAGCGCGTGGACGTTGGAGGACAAGAGCTTCTCCTTGCCCTTGTACTGTTCGCCGATCAGCTGCTCGATCAGCTTCGGATCCATGTCGAGCAGCGCGCTGAGTGCGCCGAGATAGATGATGTTCTTGAACAGCTGGCGCTGGCGCGGATCGGTGTAGGTCGAGTTGGTGATCGCGGTGAGCGGCACGCCGATCACGGTGATGTCGTCGCGGAATTTGGTCGACGGCATCGGCTTGGTGGAATCATAGAACAGATAGCCGCCGGGCTCGATGCCCGCGACGTCCTTGTCCCAGGTCTGTGGGTTCATCGCCACCATCATGTCGACGCCGCCGCGGGCGCCGAGATGGCCGTCTTCCGTCACCCGCACCTCGTACCAGGTCGGCAGGCCCTGGATGTTGGAGGGGAAGATGTTGCGTGGGGAGACCGGAACGCCGTGGCGCAGGATCGCGCGCGCGAACATCTCGTTGGCGCTGGCCGAGCCCGAGCCGTTGACGTTGGCAAAGCGGACGACGAAGTCGTTTACGCTGCTGATCGGCTTTTTGTCGGGCATGCTGAACCTGCGTGGGTCATCTCGATGAAATATTTCTGCATGTCCCAGGCGCCGGTGGGACAACGCTCCGCGCACAGCCCGCAATGCAGGCAGACATCCTCGTCCTTCACCATCACGCGCCCGGTCTTGAGATCCGAGGAGACGTAGAGGTCCTGGTCGGGATGCGGCGCGGGGGCCTTCAGGCGCTGGCGCAGGTCGCTTTCCTCGCCGTTATCAGTGAAGGTAATGCAATCCATCGGGCAGATGTCGGCGCAGGCATCGCACTCGATGCAGAGCGAGGTCGAGAACACGGTCTGCACGTCGCAGTTCAGGCAGCGATGCGCCTCGCCGAGCGCGAGCTTGACGTCGTAGCCGAGCTCGACCTCGGCACGGATGTCCTTCAGCGCGACGACCTTGTCGCGATGCGGCACCTTGAAGCGCTTGTCGATGGAGATGTCGTTGTCATAGCTCCATTCGTGGATGCCCATCTTCTGCGAGGAGACGTGCACCTTCGGCAGCGGGCGATCTTCGATAGCCTCGCCCGAGAGCATCTTGTGGATCGACAGCGCGGCATCATGGCCGTGCGCGACCGCCCAGATGATGTTCTTCGGGCCGAACGCCGCATCGCCGCCGAAGAAGACTTTTGGATTGGTCGAGACGAAGGTCTTCGGATCGACCTTGGGCATGTGCCATTTGTCGAACTCGATGCCGCAATCCTGCTCGATCCAGGGAAAGGCGTTCTCCTGGCCGACGGCGACCAGGACGTCGTCGCATTCGAAGGTCTGGTCGGGCTCACCCGACGGAACGAGGTTGCGGCGGCCGTTGGCGTCGTATTCGGCCTTCACCTTCTGAAAGGTGATGCCGGTGAGCTTGCCATTGTCGTGGATGAAGGCGACGGGAACGAGGAAGTTGAGGATCGGGATGTCCTCGTGGAGCGCGTCCTCCTTTTCCCAGGGCGAGGCCTTCATTTCCTCGAAGCCGGAGCGCACGACGACCTTGACGTCTTCGCCGCCGAGGCGGCGCGCGGTGCGGCAGCAATCCATCGCGGTATTGCCGCCGCCGAGCACGATCACGCGCTTGCCGACCTTGTCGGTATGACCGAACGACACCGAGGCCAGCCACTCGATTCCGATATGGATGTTGGCGGCTGCCTCTTTCCGGCCGGGAATGTCGAGCTCGCGGCCGCGCGGCGCGCCGGAGCCGACGAAGATCGCGTCGTATTTCTCCGCAAGCAGCGCCTTCATGCTATCGATGCGATGGCCGCCTCTAAACTCGACGCCGAGACCCAGGATGTAGCCGGTCTCCTCGTCGATCACGGAATTGGGCAGGCGGAATTTCGGGATCTGCGTGCGCATCATGCCGCCCGCTTCGGGATCGGCATCGAACACGGTGCAGTGATAGCCGAGCGGCGCAAGATCGCGCGCCACAGTCAGCGAGGCCGGACCGCCGCCGACCAGCGCGACGCGCTTGCCATTCTTCGGCGCGGGTCGCGGCAGGCGCGCCTTGATGTCGTCCTTGAAGTCGGCGGCGACGCGCTTGAGGCGGCAGATCGCGACCGGAGTTTCCTCGACGCGTCCGCGGCGGCACGCCGGCTCGCATGGACGGTCGCAGGTGCGTCCCAGAATTCCGGGAAACACGTTCGATTTCCAATTGATCATGTAGGCGTCGCTGTAGCGGCCTTGTGCGATCAGTCGGATGTATTCGGGAACCGGGGTGTGCGCAGGACAGGCCCATTGGCAATCGACCACTTTGTGAAAGTAGTCGGGGGCCGCGATATCGGTCGGTTTCATTCCTACCCTGTCCGCGCAGGCTCAAAGACCCCGCGGCCTTTTCTTGAGCTTGGCGGACGCTTAATGCGTCTCGATCTGGTTTCTGAATGGCATCATTGGGTTAGCTTATTAGAACGGCTCCGAAGTACAACGGCAAATTTGCGCGATCACCGCCTTTCATAGGAGCCACGCGCGCACAGCATCAACGCCGCGCGCGAGGTGCGTGCGGTGCAACATATTGCAATGCGTGTGAGCGCTAGCTGCGCGCAATGTCACTCTTCGCGAGGTCCCACATCAAGCAATAGGTGCCGACGGAGATCGGAAGCGGAAAGGGTGCCGCGGCGGGGCCGGTGAAGCGCTCGGCAATCACGGCCGAGACTGCGCCGACATGGGTGCCGTCGATCAGCACGAACCAGTCGCGCGCGCCTTCATGGCGTACCGCTGGAATTTCCGCCGTTGCAGCCGACAATTCGGGCTCGCTCTCCAGGAGGTGCATGGAGATGATGCCGTCGCGCGCGTCCGGCGCCAGCTTGTCTTGCAGTGCATCACGCCATGGCGCTGCGTTGTCGGGCCTCGGCCGCAGCCGCACCACGCCGAGCGCGGCGCCGCGTCCGGTGCCGTTGCTGATGGTGATGCGCGCGACGACGCGGAGCATGTCCTTGAAACGCGCCATGCTCTGCCGCGACCAGTCGGTCGGGCTCGCAAGCCGCGCGCGGTAGGCCGGGCTGTCGAGCACGTCGAGCGTGGCGGTCGTATATAGGCAGAGATATTTGGGATTGGCGGCATGCGCGACATAGCGCCGCGCCTCGAGGAATCCGTCGATCGCGACGCGCTCTTCCAGATGCTCGCGATCGTACCAGCGGTTGAAATCGGCCTCATCGGCCGCCTCGATGTTCATCGACGTCAGCAGCATGCCTTTCCCGGCGAGCGGCATTTTTCTTATCCTGTTATCGCGCGGTCTTCGATGCGAGGTCGGCGATCGACTTCATGACCGCGTCCCTCACGCCGGCATCATAGAGCGAATGGCCGGCTTCTTCCACGATGCGAAGCTCGGAACCGGGCCACACTTTCGCGAGCGCGTGTGATGTCTCAGGCGGGCACAACAGATCGTAGCGGCCCTGCACGATAATGCCGGGAAGGCCTGCAAGCCGGCCCGCGTTCCGCAACAGCTGGCCCGCGCTCATGAAGCTGTCGTTGACGAAATAATGCGCCTCCATGAACGGCGTTGCCGGCAGCGTGCGCCACACGTTCAGCGATGCGAGGTCCAGCCGCGTCTTCGCGGGCTTGTGCTCGGACAATACGCGCTCGGTATCGTGCCAGGCCTTTGCCGCCGGGCCATGCACGGCTGGGTCGGCATCCAGGATGCGGCGCCAATAGGCCTCCACCGGCCGCGCGCGCTCTTCGAGCGGCAGCACGCCGAGAAAATCCTCGTAGAGCGCGGGATGGAACTGCGACAGGCGCGACGTGAACGCCGCTTCGACCTCCGCTCGCGTGCCGAGGAACGTCGCGCGCAGCGCGATGCCAGAGACGCGCTCGGGATGCGCCTCTGCATACGCCAGCGCCAGCGTCGCGCCCCAGGAGCCGCCGACCACGATCCAGCGGTCGAAGCCGAACTTCTCGCGGATTTTCTCGATGTCGGCGGTGAGGTGCGCCGTCGTGTTGTGCTCGCGCGATCCCTTCGGCCGGCTGCGGCCGCAGCCGCGCTGGTCATGCAATACCGCGCAGAAGCGGTCGGGATCGAACAGGCGGCGATGATCGGGCTGGCAGCCGCTGCCGGGTCCGCCATGCAGATAGACCGCGGGAATGCCGTCTGCGCGACCGACGCTCTCGACATAGAGCTCGTGACCGTCGCCGACATCGAGCATGTCGGACGTCAGCGGCGCAAAGGGATCGGCACGTTTGGCGGATGCGGCCGCGTCGGCGTCAGGTCCCATTCTCGGATTCCAGAGTGCCGCCGGCGAAGTTGCGATAGAGGAAGCGGTTGGTCTCGCCCTCGGCCTCGCGCTCGGCCTGCTTGAAGATGGTCTCGTGCAGCGGCGACAGCGCGCAGGCCGGGTCGGTGTTGGCGGCATCGCCAGTCAGCGCGAAGGCCTGGCAGCGGCAGCCGCCGAAATCGATCTCGCGGAATTCGCAACTCTTGCACGGCTCCTTCATCCAGCCAGTGCCGCGATAGCGGTTGAAGGCCTCGGAGTTCTGCCAGATCCAGGCGATCGAGTGATTGGAACGCACGGATTCGAATTCGAGCCCGGTGATGCTCTCGGCGGCGTGGCACGGCAGCACCTTGCCGGCGGGCGAGATGTTGAAGAACTGCCGGCCCCAGCCGCCCATGCATTTCTTCGGCCGTAGCGCGTAATAGTCGGGAACGACGTAGTCGATCGTAAGCCGGCCCTTGAGCCGCTCGCGCGCCTCCTCGACGGTTTCCGTGCATTCCTCGAGCTGCCCCACCGTCGGCATCAAGGCGGCGCGATTCTTCAGTGCCCAGCCGTAATATTGTACGTTGGCGACTTCGAGCCGGTCGGCATCGAGATCGACCGCCATCTGAATGATGTCGGGGAGCTGATGCAGGTTCTGCCGGTGCATGACCGCGTTCACGGTGAGCGGCAAATCGAGCTCACGCGTCCACTTCGCCACTTCCAGCTTCTTGCGGTGGCCATTCTTGTAGCCGGCGACTCGATCTGCGAGGCCTTCCTCCACGCCCTGAAAACTGATCTGCACATGGCAGAGCCCGGCATCCGCAAGATCGCTCAGCCGCTCGCGCGTCAGCAGCACGGCCGAGGTGATCAGGTTGGTGTAGAGCCCGACGTCGCTCGCGTGCTTGACCAGCTCGACCAGGTCCTTCCGCGCCGTCGGCTCGCCGCCAGAGAAGTGAACCTGGAGCACGCCGATCTCGGCGAGCTCGCTCAACACCTTCTTCCACTCATCCGTGGTCAGCTCCTTGCCCGCGCGGTCGAGCTCGACCGGATTGGAACAATAGGGGCATTGCAGCGGACAGCGATGGGTGATCTCGAGCAGCACCGCGAGCGGAATGCCAAACGTCTCCGCCGTCGAGCGCTGCTTCTCCAGCACCGCGAGGCTGTCGCTGGCGTCTGGCGGGATGATGGAATTGCCGAGCACATCGCTCATGGCGTCTTCTCCCGGGCCTCAGTGAGAAAGCCCTTGTCGGCGAGATCCTGGAGCATGACGATGACGTCGGCGAGGATCGCCTCGCGCGGCGCGGCGTATTTCGCCGCCAGCCGATCGGCGACGTCGCCGACATTGCGCTGGCCGTCGCAAAGCTGCAAGACCTCGACCGCGATCTCGTCCGGCGCCAGCACCCGTTCCGGTGCTAGGATCACCCAGACCTTTCGGGTCTCGTCATATTTGAGCTTGGCGTGCCGCGGCAGCACGGGGCGGCTTGCCTCGCTGACGCTGATGTTCCGCGGCCCGGCCATTACAGTTCCTCTTCAGCTCGCTTTGGGCACGAAGGCGCCCGGCGGAATGTGGCCCTCGACATAGGCATGATAGAGTGCATCGAGCTGCACCCACAGCACATTGGTTTTGAAGATCAGCGCATTGCAGACCTGCGCGCGCTGCTCCGGCGTCTTGGCGTGCGCCTTGACGTAGTCGAGCGCAAAGCCGGCGTCGCGCGGCGCCTGCGCCAGGCGCCGCTTGAAGTAGCTCATGATATCGGGATTGACGAAGTCGTAGTGCTCCAGCATGCCGGAGATGCGCTCTTCGTGCAGGTTGGGCGCGAACAGCTCGGTGAGCGAGGAGGCGATCGCCTCCAGCGGGCTCTTCTCGCGGCAATAATGGACATAGGCCTCGATCGCAAAGCGCGTCGCCGGCAAAATGCCTTCCGTCGATTCCACGTAAGCCGTGTCGAGCCCGAGGCCTTCGGTCAGCTTCAACCAGCGCTCGATGCCGCCCTCGCTACCGAGATCGCCGTCATGGTCCTCGATGCGGTGGCGCCATTCCAGCCGCGTGGCACGGTCGCGAAAGCGCGAGATCACGACCGCGTCCTTGATGGGGATCGTGCTCTGGTAATAGTAGCGGTTCAGCGCCCAGGCCTGCACCTGGCCCTTGTTCAGCTTGCCGCCGTGCAAGAGCTTATGGAACGGATGCAGGCTGTGATAGCGCGTCGCCCCGATATGGCGCAGCGTCGCCTCGAGCTCCTCGGCCGAGTTGAGCTTGATGTCCTTGCCGATCGAGAGCGCGGTCATTCCTGTCAGTGACGCGGCATTCACAGCACGATCTCCGTTCCGTCAGCGGGTATTTGCCAGCCCGCCTCTTCAGTGGCTTTCCGCTCGGGTGAAGCGGGCAGCAGCGCCGGGTTCGAGTTATTGATATGCAGAAATATCTTCCTGTCGATAGAGAGATCGGCAAGCCGCGCGATCGCGCCGTCGTCGCCGGACATCGCGACATGGCCCATGCTCTTGCCGGTCTTGTGGCCGAGCCCGGCCCTGATCATCTCGTCGTCGCGCCATACCGTGCCGTCGAAGAACACCAGCGCCGCGCCATCGATCTCGCCCTTGAGCGCGTCAGTCACCTCGGCGCAGGCAGCGATGAAATAGAAGCACTTGCCGGTTGCCTTGTCCGTGATCTTGAGGCCCAGCGTATCGCCGTCGCCGGTCGCCCCGCCGGGATGCGCCTTGCCTTCCAGATACCAGGCCGATTTGCCTGATACCGCAAACGGCAGCACCTCGATTCCCGAGCGCGCGCCGTCAGGGAGCCGCGGCTCGAACGGCTCGCCGATTCCGATCGATTGGCGCCGCACGTTCTTCTCGTTCAGCACGTTGAAGATGCTGTTGGCTTTCAGGATCGCCAGCACCTTCTCATGCGCATAGACCGTGAAAGGCGAGCCCTCGCGCATCGAGAGTAGGCCTGCGACCGCGTCCACTTCGCCGTTGGTGAGGATCACGCCCGCAATCGGCGTATGGCGCAGCGCGCCTGCCCGCGGGTGCAGCTGCGGCGTGGCGTTCAATTGCTGGCGGAGGTCGGGGGAGGCGTTGATCAGAAACCAGTGCTCGCCGTCGCCGCTGAAGGCGACCGACGCCTGAGTTCGCTGAAGCTCATGGCCGCTGGCACGGGCTGCTCGGCAGCCCTCGCAGCCGCAATTCCATTGCGGCACTCCGCCGCCGGCTGCGGCGCCCAGGACGACGACGCGAAGCATGATCCGTCTCCTGGAGGGAACGCTGCGAGGTGGATCTCGGGTCGACACCGAATGCCGACACACATCGTGTCTTCCGGCAACCTATTGTGACCGAAAGATCCACCTGCGCTGAACGCAATCGCCTACCGCTTATTTGCGGGTGGCGCTCACATACATGTTGATTTCCATGCCACAGGGCACTTCGACGATTTTCGGGGCTTTCCAGGCCATTTTGGCTCTCCATTTTCGCGAAATCGGACGTATCCGCCCGCGGTTAAAGTAATGCGGGCGCAAAAGTTCGCCAGTGAAATTTTCCCGAGAAGTCCATGTTGCGCCGCGAAAAATGTCGGGGAACATCACTTCTGATGACGCTGCCTTGCGCATGGCGCATTCGGTCGCGAACCCTGTCCTGATAAAGCGGTTGTGAGTGCAGTGCAGCTTTCAATCCGGTACCGGCGACCCAAACTGGAACTCGGTAATGCCCAGATATTTCTTCAACACCCGTATCGGCGACGAGTTGATCGTGGATCCCGACGGCGAGGATCTGCGCAATCCCGATCGCGCCTGGGAGGTCGCCCGCCAGATGATCCTGGAGGTGGTGAAGTCGGAGGGCGCCCAGCCGGCCCTGCTCGAGGCCGTCATCGAGGTGACCGACGATGACGGGGAAATCGTGCTGGAGTTTCCCTTCACCGAGGCGCTGCTGGACATACCCGACCAATCCGCGACGCGGCATTAGGCGCTCGCGAGCAGCCCGGTCGGCCAATCCAATCCGCACTAGCAGCCGGCCTTCATCCCTGCGAAATCCGCATGGCTTTGCCGCCTTCCCGGCGCTAAAAGACCCCGGTCATACGGAGCATGTCATGCAAGATCTCTGGCGCCTGTCGGCCGCCGACCTCGCCACTCTCGTCAAGTCCAAAAAGGTGTCCGCCAGGGAGGCAGCTCAAGCTGGTCTCGCCCGCCTGGACGCCGTCAATCCCGCGCTCAATGCGGTGATCGACCACCGCCCGGACGACGTGCTCAAGCAGGCTGACGCGGTCGATGCCGCCATTGCGCGGGGCGAGGACCCCGGTGTTCTCGCCGGTGTGCCCGTCACCATCAAGGCCAATGTCGACCAAGAGGGCTTTGCCACCACCAACGGCTTAAAGCTGCAGCGCGACGTGATCGCGCGCGAGGACAATCCGGTGGTCGCCAATTTCCGCAAATCGGGCGCCGTCCTGCTCGGCCGCACCAATTGCCCCGCCTTCTCCTATCGCTGGTTCACCACCAATCTGATCCATGGCGACACCAAGAACCCCCGCGATGCATCGCTCACTCCGGGCGGCTCCTCCGGCGGCGCCGGCTCGGCGGTTGCAGCCGGCATCGGCCACATCGCTCACGGCACCGACATCGCCGGCTCGATCCGCTATCCCGCCTATGCCTGCGGCGTGCACGGCCTGCGGCCGACGCTCGGCCGCATTCCCGCTTTCAATCCGGCGCTGCCGGAGCGCCCGATCGGGCCGCAGATCATGGCCGTGTCCGGCCCCCTGGCGCGCACCGTCAACGACTTGCGAATTTCACTCGCCGCGATGTCGGCCCGCGACATCCGTGATCCCTGGTTCGTGCCGGTGCCGCTGGAAGGCCCGGCCAGGCCGAAGCGCGCCGCGCTCTGCCTCAATCCGGGCGGCCTTGCTACCGCGCCGGAGGTGAAGGCCGCGGTGAGCGATGCCGGCAAGCGACTGGAGCGCGCGGGCTGGACCGTCGACATCATCGAGGACACGCCGCCGATGCGCGAAGCGGTCGAGTGGCAGATCAAGCTCTGGCTCGGCGATGGCTATGAGGCGCAGCTTGAGATGGCCGAGCGCGAGGGCGATCCCGGCGCGCTGGCGTGCCTGCGCGGCAACCGCAGCAGGGTCACACCGATGGACCAGGCGAATTACGCGAAGGCGCTGACCCGAAGAGCCACATTGACCCGCGAATGGATGCTGTTCTTCGAAACATATGCGGTGCTGCTGACGCCGGTCTCTGGCGAGCTGCCGTTCCCCGATCATCTCGACCGCAAGGGCGATGAATCCTTCAAGCGCGTCTGGGAAGCGCAGCTGCCGCAGATCGCGATTCCCTTCATGGGCCTGCCAGGCCTCGTGGTCTCCACCGGTCTCGTCGGCAAGGCGCCGGTCGGCGTGCACATCGTCTCCGGCCGCTACCGCGAGGATCTGTGCCTGCTCGCGGGCGAGGCGATCGAGGCCGGCGGCGTGCCGCCGTCGCCGATCGATCCCGTGGGCTAGCGATGACTGCCATCTATGACTTCAAGGCCAACTCGCTTGCCGGCGAGGAGGTGCCGATGCGCCGCTTCGAGGGGCAGGTGCTCTTGATCGTCAACACCGCGAGCAAATGCGGCTTCACGCCGCAATATCGCGGTCTGGAGGATCTCTATCGCGATCTGTCGCCGCGCGGCTTTTCGGTGCTCGGCTTTCCCTGTAACCAGTTCGGCGCGCAGGAGCCGGGACAAGCGAGCGAGATCCAGGCATTCTGTTCGACCCATTACGATGTCACCTTCCCGCTGTTCGAGAAGATCGACGTCAACGGCGCCAATGCGCACCCTCTGTATGAGTACCTGAAACGGCAGCAATCCGGACTTCTCGGCGCCTCCATCAAATGGAATTTCACCAAATTCCTGGTGGACCGTGCCGGCAAGGTGGTCGCGCGCTACGCGCCGACCGCGCGGCCCGAAGGATTGCGGAATCAAATCGAAACACTGTTGTGAGCGAGACAATCATGAGCGACGAATTTCCAGACCGCCTGTCGGTCGACCCGAACAGCCCCTATTATAACGCGGACATCCTGGCGCGCGACGTCGGCATCCGCTTCAAGGGCATCGAGAAGACCAATGTCGAGGAATACTGCATCAGCGAAGGCTGGGTCCGCGTCGCCGCCGGCAACGCCAAGGATCGCTATGGCAACCCGCTGACCATCAAGGTGCACGGGCCGGTGGAGCCGTATTTCCGGGATAAGAAGTAAGCACACTCTCTCCTCGTCATTGCGAGGAGCTCTTGCGACGAAGCAAATCCAGGCTATTCCCGTGGAGACAGTCTGGATTGCTTCGCTTCGCTCGCAATGACGACAGCAACCACCGAAAGCCAAGCCCATGTCCGTCCGCATCGTCGACGTGCGCGAGATCACAAAGCCGATCTCCTCGCCGATCCGCAATGCCTATATCGATTTTACCAAGATGACGACGAGCTTGGTTGCCGTCGTCACCGACGTCGTGCGCGAGGGAAAACGCGTCGTCGGCTACGGCTTCAACTCCAACGGCCGCTACGGGCAGGGCGGCCTGATCCGCGAGCGCTTTGCCTCGCGCATTCTCGAAGCCGATCCGAAATCGCTGCTCGATGCCGCGGGCGACAATCTCGACCCCGACAAAGTCTGGGCTGCGATGATGACCAACGAGAAGCCGGGCGGCCATGGCGAGCGCTCGGTCGCGGTCGGCACCATCGACATGGCGGTGTGGGACGCGGTGGCGAAGATCGCCGGCAAGCCGCTGTTTCGCCTGCTTGCCGAGCGTCACGGCGTGACCGCCAATCCACGCGTCTTCGTCTATGCCGCCGGCGGCTATTATTATCCCGGCAAGGATCTCTCGATGCTGCGTGGCGAGATGCGCGGCTATCTCGATCGCGGCTACAACGTCGTGAAGATGAAGATCGGCGGCGCGGCAATCGACGAGGACCGCGTCCGCATCGAGGCGGTGCTGAAGGAGATCGGCAAGGACGCGCAGCTCGCCGTGGACGCCAACGGCCGCTTCAACCTCGAGACCGGCATCGCCTACGCAAAGATGCTGCGCGATTATCCCTTGTTCTGGTACGAGGAGGTCGGCGATCCCCTCGACTACGCGCTGCAAGCCGCGCTCGCCGAGTTCTACCCGGGCCCGATGGCGACCGGCGAAAACCTGTTCAGTCATCAGGACGCCCGCAACCTGATCCGTTACGGCGGCATGCGCCCCGACCGCGACTGGCTGCAATTCGACTGCGCGCTGTCCTATGGCCTGTGCGAATACCAGCGCACGTTGGAGGTGCTGAAGACCTACGGCTGGTCCCCCAGCCGCTGCATCCCGCATGGCGGCCACCAAATGTCGCTCAACATCGCGGCCGGTTTGGGCCTTGGCGGCAACGAAAGCTACCCCGACCTGTTCCAGCCTTATGGCGGTTTCCCGGACGGCGTCCGCGTCGAGAACGGCCACATCACCATGCCCGACCTCCCCGGCATCGGCTTCGAAGGCAAGTCGGACCTCTACAAGGAAATGAAGGCGCTGGCGGAGTAAGTTGGGTTGAGGCGCGACGGCGGCGCTACACAATCCGCTGTCATGCCCCGGCTCGATCGGGCATCCAGTGCGCCGCGGCCGATGTGGCGAGAGCGAGTTGTTCAACACCGGCGCTTGGAATACTGGATCGCCCGATCAAGTCGGGCGATGACACCGTCTTTGGGCGTGCCGTCTCAAGCCTCTTACGACAAGCGCATATCCAGCAGCCTTCGTCCTTCGCCCTTCAGTAGCTTCTTCACCGCGCTCGACGCCACGACCTCGCCGTCATTGGCGTAGGCTTCGTGGTTCTTCTCGATGTCGTCGAGGCGGTAGAGATAGTTGACCATGACGCCGGCGGACTCGCGCACGCCCTTGGGCGAGAGGTCCCCTAACCAGTTGATGCGCTCGAGCCTGGCGCCATTGCCGAGATGGAAGCGGGCGACGGAATCGATCAGCTTGCCCTTCGGCGTGCGCGCCTTCAGGAAATAGTGTGCCGCGAGCGGTTCCAGAACGCTGCGGAGCAGCGTGGTCGTCTCAGGGTTCTCGAACCATTTGGGATCGTCGAGACGCTTCAACATCTCACGGTCCTCGTCCGATAGCGGCAGCTCCTTGTCCTGCTTCACCCATTGCATGAAGCCCGGCACCGGCGACAGCGTCACGAAAGTGTCGAGCTTCGGCAGCTCGCGGCGCAGCTCCTCCACCACCTGCTTGATCAGGAAGCTGCCGAAGGAAATGCCGCCCAGTCCGCGCTGGGTGTTGGAGATCGAATAGAACACCGCGGTGCGCGCGCGCTCGATCGGCAGGTGCTGGCGATCGACCGCAAGCAATGGCGCGATGGCCCCCGGAATGGTCTCGGTCAGCGCCACCTCGACGAAGATCAGGGGTTCGTCGACCATCGCGGGATGAAAGAAGGCGTAGCAGCGGCGGTCGACCGGATCGATGCGGCGGCGCAGATCGTCCCAATCGGAGATCTCATGCACGGCTTCGTAACGGATGATCTTTTCGAGGATGTTGGCCGGAGTCGACCAGTCGATCCTGCGCAGCACGAGAAACCCCCTGTTGAACCACGAAGAGAGAAGATGCGAGACGTCGCGGTCGAGCGCGGCGAGATCGGCGTGCCCGTTCATCATGCCGAGCAGGTCGGCGCGCATGCTGACGAGATCGCCGGTGCCGCCCGGCGCGCGGTTGAGGCGGCGGATCAGCTCCTGCCGCCGCGGCTCGGAAGCGAAATGCAGCGAGCTCGCGTCTTCGTCGGTGGGCTTGGCGCGCCATTTCTCGATCGCCCGGGACAGCCGTTCCCGATCCGGGCCGAAATCGCGCACCAGCGCCTCGAAGAAGGCACGGCGTCCGGCCGCATCCAATTCCCGGTAGAGGTCGAGCACCTCGCGCGCCATCGCGGTGCCCGAGGCTTCGCCGCGGCCCGAGAGCAGCGCGTCACAAAGCGCGATCAGCCCGGCGGCATCGCGTCTGGTGTCCAAGCCGTCGCTGCGGCGAAGCAGGGTGCGGCCGCGCTCGGAGATGGTGGCGAGCAGGTCGGAGAAAAAGGCGTTGGCCATCGGGGCTTTCGTGTCAGGTTTGTGCGACGCGGGAGCTTACATGGGATTTAGGCGGAAGCCGATCACAATCAAGCAGGGGAATGCGGCATCTTTAGACGGGCCGTGCGGTCGAGGAATGGCGGCATGCCGGTGGGATTTTCGTATGGGGGGTAGTGCTCACCCCAAAGCCGCGCTGTCATGCCCCGGCTTGACCGCGGCATCCAGTACGCCGCGGCTTCTCGGTTCTAGCCGCGCCGCCTCGGCGTACTGGGTCGCCCGGTCAAGCCGGGCGACGACACGGAGTGTGTTGCAAACTCCCTCGGTGTCCGTCCCGTGACTTGGCGAAACGCCGCCGAGAACGCCGGCACGCTGGCATAACCCAGCTGGGTCGCGAGCTGCTTCACCGACACGCTGGCATCGGTCGACAGCCGCCGGATCGCCGCGGCGATGCGGGCGCGCTGGCACCAGCTCTTGAAGCTGAGCTGCGTTTCCGTCGAGAACAGCCGCGACAGCGTGCGCGCGGAGGTTCCGACCTCGCGCGCCAGCGTGTCGATGTCGTGCAGGCCGGTGGGATCGTCGAGCACAATCATCGCGGCGCGGCGGCATCGCACTTCGCGCGGCAACGGCACGAAGGTCGCGGAATCCTCGGCCTGGTGCAATTCCAGCATCACGAGGCGAACCAGCAGCTCGGTTCGCGCCTCGGTGTTGCGGGCCTCGAACAGCGCCAGGATCGCCTGATGCAGCAGCGGCGACACCCGCACCACGAATTCCTTGGTCAGTCCCTCGTAACGCTGCTCGCGCTTGAGCCAGGGCAGGTCGAAATACAGCGTGCGCATCTCGATGTCGGCGAGCAGGTCGATGGCATGCTCGAGCCCGGCCGGGACCCAGACCGCGCGGTCCGGCGGCACCAGCCAGCGTCCGCCCGGCGTCGTCACCTGCATGGTGCCCTTGGCGGCATAGACCAGCTGCGCCTCGCGATGCATGTGCGGATCGAGCCGCAAGCCTTTGGGATAGTCGCGCGCGACCAGGTGCACGCCCGCGGTCGAGCGGTGGTTGCCCCGGACCTCCCGGAGGATTGGCGTTTCGACGACACTCATTGGCGGCATCCCATCATTCGCCCGACATATAACTGATTTCGGTGCAGGAGAGGATTCGTATGAACAACCCCAGCCGGGTCATCAGTTTCGTCAATGCCGGCCATTTCATCGACCATTATGCGATGCTGATCTTTGCCGCCGCCGTCATCATCATGGGGCCGGCGCTCGGCATGGCCTATTCGGAACTTCTGCCCTATGCGACGCCGGGCTTCGTCGCCTTCGGCGCAGGCTCGCTGCTCACCGGCTGGCTTGGCGACCGCTGGAGCCGTCGCCACATGATGCTGATCTTCTTCGTCGGCATCGGCGCCTCCATGATCGCGGTCGGCTTCGCGAACACCCCGGCGCAGCTCGGCGCGGCACTGCTCGCGATCGGCATTTTTGCCTCGATCTATCATCCTGTCGGCACCGCGATGATCGTGTCCTATGCCGATAGGCTCGGCCGCGAGATGGGGCTCAACGGCGTCTGGGGCAATCTCGGCGTTGCCTCCTCGGCGCTGGTCACCGGCGTGATCGGCCAATATCTCGGCTGGCGCTTCGCCTTCATCGTTCCCGGCGTCCTCACCATCTTGATCGGCATCGCCTTTGCGCTGACGGTCGTGCATGAGGACCGCAAGGGTGCCAAGCAGGCGGCGGCGCAGGCGCGCGTCGCCAAGCAGGACATGTGGCGCGTAATCCTGGCGCTGCTGATCGTGGTGATTGCGATCTCGACGACCTTCAACGCCGTCACGGTGGCGCTGCCAAAGCTGTTTGCCGAGCGGCTCTCGGACCTGACCAAGAGCCCGGCGCTGCTCGGTGTCATCGCGGCCGGCGTCTACGTGTTCGGCGCGATGACGCAGTATACGATCGGGCGGCTGCTCGACCGCTATTCGCTGAAGACGGTGGCGCTGCCGCTGTCCTTCATGCTGGCGCCGTTTTTGTACCTGGCCGCGAGCCTGTCCAATCTGCCGCTGATCGTGGTCTCGATCGGCATCGTCATGGGCGCGTTCGGGCAGGTCACGGTGAACGATGCTATGGTCGGCAAATACACCACGGAGGAGTGGCGCTCGCGCGCCTATGCGGTGCGCTATTTCGTCGGCTTCACCGCGGCCGGCGCCTCGGTCGGCCTGGTCGCCTGGCTCTACGAGCAGGGCGGCTTCGTCACCATGCTGCACGCCTTCGCCGCCCTCTGCCTGCTGGCGATCGCCGCCGCGCTGATCCTGCCGCGCGAGATCCGGACATCGCAGGCGGCGTGAGGTAGCCGACTCGCGCCGCGTGGCTCCGTCCCGTAGCCCGGATCGAGCGAAGCGCAATCCGGGGCGTTTCACCGCGCTGCTAGAACCCGGATTTCGCTGCGCTTCATCTGGGCTACGCACTGCGTCCGCGGCACGAACGGGCGTAAGGCGGGGACTCTCTCCACATCGTCATTGCGAGCGAAGCGAAGCAATCCAGAATCTTGCCGCAGAGGGACTCTGGAGTTGCTTCGTCGCAAGAGCTCCTCGCAACGACGGAAGATGAGGAGGCACCCCGCCCACGCACCCACGATGCCATTCTGCCAATGTTTTGCCCGACGGAGCAAGCCGTTTCGGTAAAGCCGATATTTCCTGAGGTTTCTCAACCTCATCTCTACTGTGCATGGGGTTGTTTTCGCACTTTTCGGTTTGACCTCGCCGCGCGCGGCGGAACCCGCTCCGCCTCCTGCGGGTTCTATCCCTGTCGCCCCGGCGCCGCGCCGGACAGATCAAGGGGGAATGACACCTGCATGCAGTGGAGCCTGCTCCGACCGGTCGGCCTTGTCCCCGCGGCGCTTGTCCTCACCACCATTGCGGCGAGTGCCGAGGGCGGTAAATCGGCCGGCCCGTCCGAATTCCTCCTGGTAACGCAGATCGTGTTGCTGATCGCAGTCGGCCGTGGTCTCGGCGAGATCATGCAGCGCATCGGCCAGCCCTCGGTGATGGGCGAACTGCTCGCCGGTATCATCCTGGGGCCGTCGCTGTTCGGCTGGATCTGGCCGGAGGCGCAAGCCGCGATTTTTCCCAAGACGCCCGAACAGAAGGCGATGATCGACGGCATCGCCCAGTTCGGCATTCTGCTGCTGCTGCTGCTGACCGGCATGGAGACCGACCTCAAGCTGGTCCGGAAGGTCGGCAGGGCGGCGATCGCGATCTCGATTGCCGGCATCCTCGTGCCCTTCGCCTGCGGCTTTGCGCTCGGCGAATTCCTCCCCGATGCGCTGCTGCCCGATCCGCAAGCGCGCCTCGTCGCCTCACTGTTCATGGGCACGGCGCTGTCGATCTCGTCTGTGAAGATCGTCGCCGTGGTCGTACGCGAGATGAATTTCATGCGCCGCAATGTCGGGCAGATCATCGTCGCGACCGCCGTCATCGACGACACCATCGGCTGGATCATCATCGCCGTTATCTTCAGCCTGGCCTCGCACGGCACGCTTGACGTCGGCTCCGTGGCGAAAGCCGTGCTGGGGACGCTCGTCTTCCTGGCCGTCAGCTTCACCATCGGCCGCCGCCTGGTGTTCCAGCTGATCCGTTGGGCCAACGACAATCTCGTCAGCGCAGCCGCGGTCATCACCGTGATCCTGCTGTTGATGAGCGTCATGGCGATGATCACGCATCTGATCGGGGTGCACACCGTGTTGGGTGCCTTCGTCGCCGGCATCCTGGTCGGGGAGTCCCCGATCCTGACCCGGCAGATCGACGAGCGCCTTCGCGGCCTGATCTCGAGCTTCTTCATGCCAGTGTTCTTCGGCCTCGCCGGGCTCAGCGCCGATCTCTCGGTCCTTCGCGACCCCAATCTGCTGATGCTCACCGGCCTGCTGGTCGTGATCGCCAGCGTCGGCAAGTTCGGCGGCGCGTTCGTCGGCGGCACCGTGGGCGGGCTGAATGCGAGGGAATCGCTGGCGCTCGCCAGCGGCATGAACGCGCGCGGCTCGACCGAGGTCATCATCGCGACCATCGGCCTCTCCATCGGCGTGCTCAGCCAGAACCTGTTCACGATGATCGTGACCATGGCGATCCTGACCACGATGGCGATGCCGCCGATGCTGCGCGCGGCGCTGGCAAAGCTGCCGATGAACGAGGAGGAGAGGGAACGGCTGGAGCGGGAAGAATTCGAGAAACGCGGCTTCATCGCCAATCTCGAACGTCCCTTGCTCGCCGTTGACGACAGCGTCAACGCCACTTTCGCCGCGCACGTCGCGGGCCTGATCGCCGGCATGCGCGGCCTGCCGATCACCGTGCTGCACATCGGCGAGCGCGCCAAGGAAAAGGACAAGGGCGAGGACGAGAGCCACGAAGCCGTGGTGAAGAAGGCCGCCGAAACCGTCTCCGCCAGTGGTGACGGCAATGCCGGCAGCGTCGATGTCGTTACCCGGGCCAGGCGCGCGGAGCTGGCCGAAACCATTGCTGACGAAGCACGCAAGGGCTTTGATCTCCTCGTCGTCGGCATCGACAAGGTCGCTGCCGCCAAGGATCGCTTCAATCGGAAGATCGAGGACATCGCCGCCGAGTTCGAGGGGCCGCTCGCGATCGTGGCAGCCAAGGGCAAGCACCTGAAGCAGCCGATACCCGACGCCCTCAACATCCTCGTTCCGGTTTCCGGCAGCGGCGTCTCCAAGCGCGGCGCCGAGGTCGCGGTGGCGCTGGCGCAGGCCGGCTCAGGCTCGCTCCGCGTGATCTATGTGGCGACGACGCGCGACAAGGGCGCGCAGCGGGGCACCTCCCGCGGATTGAGCCAGGAGACCGGCATCCTCAAGGACACCAGCGATCTCGCCGCCCGCTACGACGTCGACATCACCACGACGCTGCGCGTGAACCGGGCGCCGGAGGCGGCGATCCTGCGCGAGATCGACACCACCGACGTCGACCTCGTGGTCATGGGCGTCGACCGGATCGAGGCCAATCATCTCTCCTTCGGTGGCGTCGCCGCCGCCGTGCTGAGGCAGTCGAAGGCCTCGGTGCTGCTGGTGTCGAGCGGCGAGGCGCGCCAGGCGCCGGCGGAGCAGGCTTAGTGGCGTGACTGGAGCCGCGCGGACGGTGCCCTCCCTCTCCCGAAAGGGTCGGGGAGAGGGCTTTCTCCTCATCGGGACACTCCCCAAGAGGAGAGAGCCCTCACCCGCCGCGCTCCGCGCGCCGACCTCTCCCGCAAGCGGGAGAGGTTGCAGCGAGTCCGGAGCCTCGCCGGTGCACCCCAACGGCTCTTAAGGCTTCGCTTCCGCCGCCGCTTTCACCTTCACCATCTTCTTCGACGCCCGCCAGTTCTCGAAGCGCTGCACCACCACGAAGAAGGCCGGCACGAACAACACCGCGAGGCAGGTCGAGGCCAGCATACCCGAAAACACGGTGACGCCGATGGACTTGCGCGCGCTGGCGCCGGCGCCGGTGGCCAGCACCAGTGGCACCACGCCGAGGATGAAGGCGAACGACGTCATCAGGATCGGACGGAAGCGGGCGCGCGCGGCCTCGATCGCGGAGTCCAGGATCGGCTTGCCGTCGCGGCCGTGCAGTTCGAGCCCGACCTCGACGATCAGGATGGCGTTCTTGGCCGAGAGCGCGATCAGGAGGATCAGGCCGATCTGGCAATAGAGATTGTTGTCGATCTTGAGGGCGGAAAGGATCAGCATCGGCCCGAGCAGCGACAGCGGCACGGCGAGGATCACCGAGATCGGCGCGTACCAGCTCTCATACTGCCCGGCGAGCACGAGATAGACCAGCAGCATGGCGAGGCCGAACACCCAATAGATCTGGTTGGAGACCGCCTTCTCCTGATAGGACATCGCGGTCCATTCGTAGCCGGTGCCCGGCGGCAGCGTCTTGTCCGCGATCTCCCCCATCAGCTTCAGCGACTGGCCGGAGGAATAGCCCTGCGCCGGCAGGCCGATCACGGTCGAGGACGGATAGAGATTGTAGAGGCTGATCAGCGACGGGCCGGTGGCCGGCGTGATCTTGGCGACGGTGCCGATCGGGATCATGTCGCCGTTCGAGTTGCGGACCTGCATGTTGGCGATATCGCGCTCGGTGACACGGAATGCCGGATCGGCCTGGGTGTAGACCTGGAACACGCGGCCGAACTTGTTGAACTGGTTGACGTAGGACGACCCCAGATAGGCCGATAGCGCCGAGAACACCTGATCGGTGGTCACATGCAGCGTCTGGGTCTTGACGCGGTCGATCTCGACGTTGAATTGCGGCACCGAGGAGCGGAACGAGGACTGCACGCGCTGCAACGCGCTCTGACTCTGGCCGTTACTGACCATCGCTCCGGTGATCGCTTGCAGCTTGGCGAAATCGCTATTGCCATCGCGCAGCTCGACCTGCATCGAGAAGCCGGCGGCGTTGCCGATGCCCTGGATCGGCGGCGGCGGCAAGACGATGGTGCGCGCCTCCATGATAGTCGCGAGCTTGTCGTTGAGCCCGTACACCAGCGAGCGCAAATCCTCTCCGGGTCCCTTGCGCGCCTCCCAATCCTTCAGGATGATGTAGGCGACGCCGGCATTGGCGAGGCTGGCGCTGTTGTCGAGCGCGGAGATGCCGGCGATGGTGATGACCTGCTGGACGCCGGGCGTGTCCTTGATCAGCTCGCTGGCTCTGTCGAGCACGGCTTGGGTCCGCTCCAGCGCGGCGCCGTCGGGCAGCTGCACGGCCGCGATCAGATAGCCCTGGTCCTCGATCGGCAGGAAGCCGGTTGGCACTCGCGACAGGCCGTAGCCGCCGATCCCGATCAGGACCAGCGCCACCGCGACCGAGACGGTGGCGTGTCTGACCAGCAAGCCGATCAAGCGGGTGTAGCCGCGTTCGAGCCTGTTATAGACGGCATTGAAGCCGCGGTAGAAGAAGTTGCGCTGTTCCGGCGGCACCGCCGGCCGCAGCCAGAGCGCACACTGCGTCGGCTTCAGCGTCGCCGCGTTGATGGCGGATAGAAGGGCGGTCGCAGCGATCACCAGCGCGAATTGCGAATAGATGCGCCCGGTCAGCCCCGCGAGGAACGAGGCCGGCAGAAACACCGAGATCAGCACCAGGGTGATGCCGACGATCGGCGCGAACAGTTGATCCATCGCCTTGATCGCGGCGTCGTGGCCGTTCATGCCCTGCTCGATGTTGTGGGCGGCGCCTTCGACCACGACGATGGCGTCGTCGACGACGATGCCGATCGCGAGCACGATCGCAAACAGCGTCGACATGTTGATGGTGAAGCCGAGCGCCGCCATCGCAGCGAATGCGCCGATGATGGTCACCGGCACGGTGGTCGCCGGAACCAGCATCGCGCGCCAATCCTGCAAGAACACCAGGATCACGACCAGCACGAGCAAGCCGGCCTCGATCAGCGTCATATAGACCTCGTGCACCGAGGCCTCCACGAACTTGGTGGTGTCGAACGGCGTGTCGTACTTGATGCCTTCCGGGAAGCGCTTGGCGAGCTCCGCCATCTTCTTCTCGACCGCCTGCTCGACCTGGAGCGCGTTGGCGCCGGGCGACTGGAATACGCCGATGCCGACTGCCGGCTGCTTGTTGAGCGAGAAGATCTGGCTATAGGTCTGCGCGCCCAATTCGACCCAGCCGACGTCGCGGACGCGCGTGACGTCGCCGCTGCTGCCCGTCTTGACGATGATGTTCTCGAACTGGCTGGTATCGTCCAGCCGTCCGTTGACGTTGAGCGTGTATTGGAACGCCTGGCCCGGCGGCGTCGGCGGCGAGCCGACCTGGCCGGCGGAGACCTGCTGGCTCTGCTGCTGGATCGCCTGGATGACGTCCTGCGGTACGAGGCCACGGACCTGCAGCTTGTTCGGATCGAGCCAGACCCGCATCGAATATTGGCCTGCGCCGAACACTGTGACGTTGCCGACGCCGGGCAGGCGCGAGAGCTCGTCGCGAATGTTGATGGTGGCGTAGTTGCTCAAATACAGGCTGTCGTACGTCGCGTCGGGCGAGGTCAGGGTCACGAACAGCAGGATCGAGGTCGACCGCTTCTGCACGGTGACGCCCTGGTTCTGCACCGCCTGCGGCAGTTGCGACAGCGCGCTGGAGACGCGGTTCTGCACCAGCACCTGCGCGAAATTGAGGTCAGTGCCGATCTTGAATGTGACAGTCAGCGTATAAGTGCCGTCGGAGCCGCTGTAGGACTGCATGTACAGCATGTCCTCGACGCCGTTGACCTGCTGCTCGATCGGCAGCGCTACGGTGTCGATCACGGTCTTGGCGCTGGCGCCGGGATAGCGGGTGGTGACCTGCACCGTCGGCGGCACCACGTCGGGATATTGCGCGATCGCGAGGTTGAACAGCGCGACGCCGCCGATCAGGATCATCAGAAGCGCGATGACGTTCGAGAGGACCGGCCGCTCGATGAAGAACTTTGAGATCATGGCTGGCGGCCCCTCACTTGCAGAACTTACTTGGCAGATATTACTTGGCAGACGCCTGCGGCTGCTCGATCTTCGTTGTTTGCGGGTCGATCTTCTGACCCGGAATCACCCGCAGCAGCCCTGCGATGACCACGCGGTCCTCCGGCTTCAGGCCGCTCTCGATCACGCGCAGGCCATTGTCGACGGGACCGATCTGCACCTTGCGCTGCTCGACGACGTTGTCGCTGTTGACCACCAGCAGATAGCGGCCACCCTGGTCGCTCCCGAGCGCGGTGTCGGGAACGAGCAGCGCGGTCTTCTCCTGATCGAAGGGCACGCGAACGCGGACGAAATAGCCGGGCAGCAGCACCCGCTTGTCATTGGGGACGAGGCCGCGCACCGCCAGCGTGCCCGTCGATTGGTTGAGGGTCGGCGAGACGTAGTCGAGATGGCCTTCATGCGGATAGCCGGTCTCGGTCTGGAGGCCGAGCTGGATCGGAAACTGCTTGAGGTCGGCCGGCGTCAGTCCCCGGCGAGCCGCCTCGGCGCGGATGCGCAGTACGTCCTGCTCGTTGACGGTGAAGTTCACGTAGATCGGGTCCATCGCGACGATGGTCGCGAGCTGGGTCGGGGAGGACACGCCGACGAGCTCGCCGATCGAGACCATGTGGGCGCTGACGACGCCGTCGAACGGCGCGGTCACCTTGGTGTAGCCGTAATTGACCTCGGCAATTCGGGTGTTGGCCTGCGCCTGCTGGAGACTGGCCTGCGCGTTGTCGCGGTTGGACGTTGAGGTGTCGAGTGTCGCCTGCGAGACCGCTTGGCGCTGCACCAGCTCGGCCTGCCGCCTGTAGTCGACTTCCGCCTGCCGGAGCGAGGCCTGCGCGCCGGCTTCGGCCGCCTGCGCCTGCTCGAGCTTGAGCTTGTAGGTCTCCGGCTCGATGGTGAAGAGCTGGGTGCCCTGCTTGACGAAGGTGCCGTCTTGATAGTCGATCGATTGCAGAAAACCTTGCACGCGCGCGACGAGATCGACGCTCTTGATCGGCGCGGTGTTGCCGGTCGCCTCGATATAGCGCGTTATGGCGCGCTGCACGGGCGTTGCCACGTCCACCTTGGGCGGCGGTGGGGCCACGAACGTGTTCTTGTCCTCGCAGCCGGCGAGCAGCACAACGGCGCTTGCCGTTGCCAAGGCCCGCGCGACCTGTCTCCACCCTTCGTTACGTCGTGCGGGAGATGCGGGATTCGCGCGCGTCATTCGGTGGCCCCCGATTGCTGCCTGTCGGTGCGGCAGGCTACCAACAAATGCCCTGCCGTGGAACACCATAGCCATGGCAGTCAAAGGCCTTGCGCTGCAAACGGTGGCATGCCCTTTGACAGGTTTGTCATGACAAACGGTGACGGCCGTCGCCGTGCCGTTTGGCCAGAGCCAGGCCTTGGCGTTCGTCACCAATTCATGACGGAGGCCACGACGAACGGCACAGTGCGCAAGGCCTATGACAACAATGGCTTGAAGGATGCGCCGATCCGGACGGAATAGTCTCAGCTTTGGTTTGCAGACGATCCGGCTAGATCGCGGTCGCAGCCGCAGCCGTCCCGCGCGCATGCCACGCTGAAAGCACCGCACTTTCCTCATCGGAGCTGAGACCGACCACCGGCCCGTTGCTGGCGCGCAGCCAATGAAGCGTATCGCGCGCCGTGACGGCGAGCGGCCGTGCGGTCAACCCGGCCGCGCGCGCCGGCGAGGTGTCGCGCGTCATGAAGCCGGCGAAGTCGGGCAGGGGCAACCACAGCGGCAGCGAGCGCGGACCGGCCCAGCGCCGCACGTCATGCGCTTCCAGAAAGGCGCGATCGACCCAGGTGAAGGTGCAGGACGCGTCCAGCGCTGAGGCGCATTCGGCCAGGAATTCGCCGCGCGTGCGCACCGGTCCGATCCCGTCATAGATGCCGATGAGACGAACCTCTGCCGCGTGTACGATCCATTGCGCGAGGTCGCGCACGTCGATGAACTGAATAGCGTCCTCCGGCGATCCAGGCGCCAGCACCTCGCCGCCGCGCGCGAGCCGTGCCGGCCAATAGGCGAACCGTCCGGTCGGGTCCTCCGGCCCGGCGATGAGGCCGGCCCGGCAGATGAAGGCATCGTTGCCGACCGCTTGTTCGCAGGCGACCTTGGCCGCGCCATAGATGGCGTCGGTGGTGTGCTCGATCTCCGCCGCAATGGGCTCGCGCAGCGGCGCCTTGTCGGCGCGTTGTCCCGGTACGCGATTGTCCGCATAGACGCTGATCGTCGAAACGAAGGTCCAATGCACGCCCGGCCGCTTCAGCGCTGCGACGCCGCGGCGGACCTGGCCGGGATGACGCGAGACCTCGACGAGTGCATCGAACGTCTCGCCGGTCAGTGGCGCAAGACCCTCCGCGACGTCGCGATCGATCCGGATGAGGCGCGCGCCGGGAGCGATTGGGCCGGCAAGACCGCGGGCCGCGCAGCTCACGTCATGGCCGGCAGCGCAAGCATGGTTCGCAATCGCCCGGCCCAGAAACTGGCTGCCGCCGAGAATGAGAATGCGCATGGATCGGTCCGAACGCCGATGAGATCGAGATACTACAACGTTGGGTAGCGGTTGCAACCGAACCCTCAGCGCGCCCTGATCTCGGCATATTTCGCCATGGCCCGCTCGAACTTCCGATTGAACAGCCACATCGCAGCGAGAATCTCGCGGAAGCTGGCCGAGCTTCGCGATCGATCGGCCTGCCCGAACGCGAAGATGCTGTTGTTGCGCAGGTGCTTCATGACCGTTGGACTGGACACCCGGTAATTCAGGAGATCCCCCGACTTGAGCGCGGATCTGGTCGGGGTGGGCACGATCTGGATCAGCTCGAACAGCTTCATCTGGTCGATCGGGTCGGGCAGCGTCTTCACGATTCCCGGAATCTCCTGGAACAGATCGGCATGCGCGTTCATCAGGCCGTTGCGCACATTGGTCCAGTGATTGAAGCGGTGATCGATGCCGCGGGCGCGCGCCTCCTCCTTGTCGTCCCGCGCGCTCAGTTCGGGATCGATCGCTGCGATCGCGCCCTTGAGGGCTTCCCATTTCCTGCGGCCGTTGCGGTCCTCGGAGGGGCCGGTCTGGAAGCTGCCCATGTAGGTGTTCGAGCGCGCATTGCGGACATTCTGCTTGCCGTTGGTCTCGGCGAAGAACAGGCCGAGGCTGATGCGCCCCGCGACTTGCGCGTGTTCAGGTGCAAGCCCCTTGGCGCGCGCGATCGCGAAGGCGAGATCGGCGACGTCCTTGAACGGCGTCGGCGAGTTTTGCGCTCCGGCGGGCGGTGCCTCCATGATGTCGAACAGCCTCGAATATTCGTCGATCAGCGGCTCGAGATCTGCATCGAAATAGGCCGGAGGAATTTCGAGCTTGTTGGGCTTTCCGATTCTGGACGGAATGGCGTCGGTGAGATCCTTGTAGGTGCTGATGACGGCGATGCGCGCCAGGTACAGCGCCTGGCCCGGCAGGTTCGGCAGCGGCTGCTTCGCCTCGATCTGGCGCCGCCGCTCGGCCAGGATGGATTTGAAATCGGCCAACGCCCGCTCGTAGGCGGCGAGCGCCTCGGATTGCCGGGACGTGAGCACGCCCTGCTGTCCGCTGGCGGGTGCCGTGACAAGGAAGGCGAGCGCCGCAAGCGCTCCGGCGGCAAGACGTCTGAACTCCATGGCCGGTTCCTGTCGATTCGTTGGCCAGGAAGATCGTAAGCATCGGACGCGCGAGCTGGCGAGCTGCAAATCTCGCTCGGCCCCGATTCTTCCTCTCACGCCGCGCGATAGTCCGGCGCCGTCGCCAGGAACTTGGTATAGGCATCCGCATCCGGCGGCGAGAGGCGCCCCTTGAGCCCGCCGCGCTTCTGGTTCTTCGCGCCGATGTCGGCCATCAGCTCGTCGAAATGACGGTAGTGATAGGGCGCGACGCACAGGCCGCCATAGACGCCCGCGGCCGGCCGTTCGACACGCTTGAAGTGCAGCATCATCTCGATGTTGTCGCGCATCTGCGCTGCCGTCGGTTGTTTGGCGAGCTGCCCGTCCGCATAGCGCACCAGCCAGTTGGCGGCGAGATCGGCGCAGAGTACGGAACAGAACGACGAGTTGAAGCCAACGAAGCCGAGCTCGGGCAGGTCGGGGTTTGCGATCAAACGATAGAGCCGGTACTGCCCGTCGGCATCGACCAGTTTCTGCTGATAGGCCGCGGGCAGGAACGGCACGCCGAGCTTGTAGCCGATCGCGAGCACGGTGATATCGGCTGCAACGCGCTCGCCGCCGCTCATCACGATGCTGTCGCCGTCAAAATGATCGAACGTGCCGAACACCGCCTTGATGCGGCCGTCGGTGACCATCGGATAGAAGCCCGGCGTTGCGATCGGCACCGAGCAGTTGACGCCGTCGCCTTTGCGGCGGCCAGGGCCGGAGACACCGGCGCCGATCACGGAGACATGCTTGGGGCTGACCATGGGATTACTCGCAACCAATGTGTTTCGCGCGCAAGCGGCAACGATTGGCCGCAAGGCGCGGCCGCCGGAGCTGCAAGCTGATGAAAGTGGATGGGACGCGGACGCCTAGTCGTTGGCCTCGGGCGGCAGGAAATCCACCTCGTGCAGCGCCGAGATACGCACCACTTCGGCAGGGTCGGTCAGATTGTGCAACTGGTTGAAGAGCGCCTCCAGCTTCTGCATCGGCGAGACCCAGAACAACGCGCGGCAGGGCTTGTCGGACTTGTTGAAATAGCCGTGCGGGATGCCGCGGGGCATGCGCACGAGATCGCCGGCGTGGGCCTTGACCCATTGGCCGTCGAGCTTGAGGTCGAGCGTGCCTTCCTGCACCAGGATGAATTCGTCCTGGGTTGGATGGATGTGCACCGGCACGAACTGGCCGGGATCGCTGTTGGTTTCGAATGCGAAGGTGGAGTCGGTGACGGCTTTGGGGAAATAGACCTGACCAAGGATGTTCCAGCTCTTGCCGCCATAGCCCGTGCCGTTTGCGGTAATGCCCTTTTCGAGTGCAGTCATGCTCGCCTCCTGATGGATTCCGGCCGGGATGGAGCTTCGGCCACTCGTAGCGGCCTGTCTATCCGCCAAACGAAACTGCACGCGCCTATTGCCGTGCAGCACGACGGTTTTTCGGAATGCCCTTTTCGCCTCTGCGTAACTACTATAGGCTTAAAGCAATCCGTGACGCGAAGCGCGGATTACCAGCCGTCTCGCCGGCGATATCGCGAAGTGTCGCCCGGCCATTTCGTTCAGGTCTGGGGCGAGGAATGGTCCGTCTGAGTCTTCACGAATTCACGTGCACGAAATCCCGCAGCAGCGGATAGATCTCATTGTTCCAGCGCTTGCCCGAGAACACGCCGTAATGGCCGACGCCGGCCTGCATGTGGTGGACACGGCGGTAGGCGCGTACGCCGGTGCAGAGCTCCTGCGCGGCGAGCGTCTGGCCGATCGAGCAGATGTCGTCCTTCTCGCCCTCGACCGTCATCAGCCCCATGCGGCTGATGGCCTTGGTATTCACCGGGCGTCCCCGATGCATCAGTTTGCCCTGCGGCAAGAGGTGCTCCTGGAACACGTCGCGCACGGTCTCGATGTAGAATTCCGCAGGAAGGTCCATCACGGCGAAGTATTCATCATAGAAGGTCTTGATGCTGGCGGCCTTCTGCTTCTCGCCCTTGGCGATGTGATTGGCGAGGTCCAGATGCTGCTTGATGTGGCGCTCCAGATTCATCGCGACGAAGGCGGTGAGCTGTACGAATCCGGGATAGACTTTGCGCAAGGCGCCGCGGCACTGCACCGGCACGTAATTGATCAGGTTGCGCTCGAACCACTCGATCGGCTTGCTCTTGGCGAATTCGTTGACCCTGGTCGGCTGGATGCGGGTGTCGATCGGTCCGGCCATCAGCGTCAGCGTCGCCGGCCGCGAGGGGTGGTTGTCCTCGCACATGATCGCGGCGGCTGCGAGCGCCGAGACCGATGGCTGACAGATCGCCACCATGTGGGGGCGCGGGCCAAGCTGGCCGAGGAATTCGATGAGATGCTCGGTATAGTCGTCGAGCCCGAAGCGGCCTTTGCTGCGCGGAATGTTGCGCGGATTGTGCCAGTCCGTGATGTAGACGTCGTGGTCCTGGAGCAGCGTCTTCACAGTGCCGCGCAGCAATGTCGCGAAGTGGCCCGACATCGGCGCCACCAGCAGCATGCGCGGCTGCTCGCCCACGCCGTCCTTGCGAAAGTGCAGCAGCGAGCCGAACGGCGTCGCGCAGGCGATCTCCTCGGTGACGGGAATTTCCCGATTGCCAACCATCACGCTGTCGATGCCGTAGGCCGGCCGATCATAGGTGAGGGTGGAGCGCGAGATCAGCTCGAGCGCCGCCGAGAGCCGGCCGATCACCTGATCCGACGCGCCCTGCGGCACCAGGTTGAGGAATTTGAGCGCGGACGAGGCTCCCGCCCGCCATGGCGCGGTCAGGTCCATATGGTTCTGGAAGGCCTGATAATACATCGACATCATACTGAAACGCCCACCTGACCCCTTGCCATTATGCAATATCGAAGCCAAGCGGGAGCTGGACCGCCCGAAAAACTGGCACATCGCTTGCTCTTCATTTTCAAGGAAGCACGGCTCATGGGCACGCCCGCGGGCCGGGCGGGTGTCGAGATCAGGCGTAGGGAAGGGCCAAATGGCGAAGGCGACACTGACCATCAGCAGCAAGAACTACTCGTCCTGGTCGCTGCGTGGCTGGCTGCTGGCGAAATTTTCCGGGCTCGATTTCGAGGAGATCGTCACCGCGCCGGATGATCCATCCGCGCGCGCGGAAATCCTGCTGCTGTCGTCATCGATCCTGGTGCCGTGCTTGCGGCACGAGGGCGCCGTGGTCTGGGATACGCTGGCGATCGCCGAATATCTCAACGAGGTGATGCCGGACGCCGGGCTGTTGCCGGCCGACCGCATTCAGCGCGCACATTGCCGCTCGATCTCAGGCGAAATCCATTCCGGCTTCGCCACGCTGCGGGCCTCGCTGCCGGTCAATTTGAAAGGACACTTTCCCGGCTTCAAGATCTGGTCGCGCGCGCAGGCCGACGTCGACCGCGTCTGCTTCATCTGGCGCGACTGCCTGGAGACATCGGGCGGCCCCTTCCTGTTCGGCGAGCGGCGCACCATGGCGGATGCGATGTACGCCCCCGTGGTGACGCGCTTCATGACGTATGACGTCAAGCTCGCGACGCCGCTGAAGGCCTATGCCGACACCATCATGGCCATGCCGGAGATGCAGGAATGGATCGCGGCGGCGCGGGCAGAGCCGGCCGAGATCGAGGAGCTCGAGGTCGAATATTAGGCAGGTCTCGCGCTGTCTTGCCTGTTCCGGCGGCTGGGGACCGTCGCCCGGCAGGCACGCGGCTTGCCCCACCATGTCCCTGACGCGGTTAACTTTTGCCGCCGATAGCCGGCCCAAATCCAATCTTGCCCTGCGCAGATCTTGTGCGCGCGAACCGGCCGGCTCGCGACATCTAGCCGTGAACAGGTGCGTACGGGGCGCTACGGCCGATTCGGACGTGATTCGTTCGGGCCGCGTTCCGAAGGTTAAGGCGAAGCGCGGCCCCGTCGCATTTTGAAACACGGATCGCCGTCAGGCGGCCCCGCGCTGCTTCATGCGGGGCAGGCGCCAGCCGATGACGGTTGCTTCGACCGCGATGCCGGCCTCGTGGTTCTGCCAGCGTCCCTCCACATAGCGGCAGGCGAACGGCAGCTGATACGTTCCGCTGTGATCCTCGCACAGCACTTCGAGTGGCAGGCCAGCTGGTGGTTCTCCGGCGCCGTCGAATTCCGCCAGACGTCTATCGCGCGTTGCCATTCCAAAAATCTCCCCTAAACAAAGCCGCGGAAAGAACGCCCACTTCTTTCCGCGTGCCGATCATCGTTCCCCGTACGAGGGAACGGGCGCAAGCTCAACGCGAGAATGCGGTACGAGTGTGGTAGCCTCACGCGACTGCGCGCAAACGGCGCACATTGCCGTGATCGATTTGACGAGGAACCTTCATGCTGCTTCGAAGCGCCGGCGTTTGTTTCGCAATGCTGCTGCTCGCCACACTGGCGCCGCTGCCGCTGCACGCGCAGGACGTGCCCGGCATCGAGATCTGCACGGTCGAGAAGACCATGGAACGGCGCACGAGCTGCCTCCAGAGCAATGTCGACTTCCTCCAGAAGACCATCACCAAGCTCAGCCTCGATCATCAGCAGAGGCTGGATGCGGCCAATCGCCAGATCGACGCGTTGAAGACGAACCTCGCCGGCTTGCAGAAGACGCTCGCCGATCTCCAGGCTGCGCAAGCCAAGACCGCCGACGATCTGAAGAAGAAGCAGGATGCGCCGGCGGCGAAGGACGCCGCGAAATAGGCGCGGCGATCAGATGACGCGATAACGCTCCATCACGCCGCGATCCGGCTCGTAGCCAAGTCCAGGGCCGCTCGGCACTGCGACATGACCGGTCGCATCGACAACGGCGCGGCCGCCCCAGAGGCAGGCCTCGCGTTTCAGATAGAACATCTCGACGAGCCCGTCCTCGCGCGTCGCCAGCAGATGCAGCGTCGCGAGCAGGCCCGGACCGAAATAGGGGGAGTGCGGGACGATCTTGACGCCGAGCTGATCGGCCAGCGCCGCCACCTTCACAAATTCCGTGATGCCGCCGACCTTGATCACCGAGGGCTGGGCGTGGCTCACCGCGCCCGCATTCATCATCTGGCGGAATTGATATTCCGTGCAGGCATTCTCGCCGGCGGCGATATTCAGCCCGCCCTTGCTGCGAACGTCGGCGAGCGCAGCAAAATCCTCCGGCGGCCATACCGGCTCCTCCAGAAACATGGGTCTTGCGTCTGCACATGATTTCGCGAACGCAATCGCCTGCTCGCTCGTCAGCGGGCAGTTCATGTCGACCATCAGCGGAATGCTGGGCCCGATCGCCTCGCGTGCGGCGAACACGGCGGGTAGCGTGGTCTCGTGCAGCTTGATGGCGCCATAGCCGAGCGCCAGCGCCTTCCTGCATTCGCTAGCGATGGCCTCGGGCGATCCGATCCGTAAGAGGCTCGCATAGGCCGGGATGGCCGTGCGTCTGGTTTCGCCGAGCAGGCGGTGGACCGGCACGCCCTCGATCTTCGCGGCAAGGTCCCACAGCGCGATATCGAGCCCGGAGATCGCGAACATGGTGATGCCGTAGCGGCCGAACAGATGCAGATTGCGCTGGATATGCTCCATGACCCCAGGGATGCCGGCCGCATCAGGCACCTTCAGCCCGCGCGCCTGCTGTGAAATCATCTCCTCGACGGCGCTGCGCGTGGTGCGGGGGCAGACATAGGCGAAGGCATCGCCCCAGCCGGTCAGCCCGGCATCGGTCGTGACCTCGACCAGCACCATGTCGAGGGCTGTGATTGCGGAAGCGCCCTGGCGGAAGCTGGCGACACCGGCGTCATAGGGGATGCGGATATGGTGCGCCCGCACATCGGTGATTTCCATGACGCGGTTCCTCCGTGCTTTCTCGTGAGCGGTTTCAGGCAGTGTAGCCACGAACGCGAGGGCGTTGCCAGTGGCCATTCCCGGACTATCCTCATGCGAGGACAGCAACGCCGATCAAGCGAAGCGGGCATGACCGGCGCATCATCGCCGCGTTTCGAACGAGGGCCTGAATCGCCATGAATCCAGCCCAGCGCGCGCTCTGGTATGTCGAGAGCCATCTGGCCGAGCCGATGACGCTCGACGAGATCGCGGAGATATCCGGCGTGTCGCGGTTCCACGTCGTGCGTGCGTTTGCTGCAGCCACCGGGCTTCCGGTGATGCGTTACGTGCGCGCGCGACGGCTGACGGAAGCTGCGCGCAGTCTTGCCAACGGTGCGCCGGACATCCTCTCACTGGCGCTGGAGGCGGATTACGGCTCGCATGAAGCATTCACCCGCGCGTTCCGCGACCAGTTCGGCACCACGCCCGAAGCGGTGAGGGCGGCAACATGCGTCAGCCACCTCAAGCTCCAGGAGCCGATCCTCATGGACTCCACCATGCTCGACCATCTCAAAGCCCCGCGTTTCGAGACCGCAAAGGCCTTCCTGGTCGCGGGTCCTGCCGAACGCATCTCCTGCGACAATGGCGCCATCATCCCCGGCCTGTGGCACCGTTTTCACCAGGAGGTCGCCGACATTCCCGCCCGCGTTGGTAATGTCGCCTACGGCGTTTGCTGCAATGGCGATGATGCCGGCAATTTCGACTACATCGCCGGCGTCGAGGTCGCCGATTTCTCGGACCTGCCGCGTCGCTTCGGCCGCATCCGCATCCCCGAGCAGCGCTACGCGGTCTTCACCCACACCGACCACGTCGCCTCGATCCGGCGCACGGTCAACACGATCTGGAATCAGTGGCTGCCGGCATCCGGCCTCAAAGCCGCAGACGCGCCGTCCTTCGAGCGCTACGATGAGGCGTTCGATCCTGCAACCGGAAATGGCGGCTTCGAGATCTGGGTGCCGGTGAAGGCGTAGGGCTTCCGCAACGCTGGCATACCATCCCGCTTGCTTGGCAAGCGCCGGTGACTTTGTCATAACCGCCGGCAAATCTTGCGTGTGGGGCCCGTGCCGGACATCCCGTGCAAGTCATAACAAGCAGCCGGGAGGGTCCCAACATGTCCAACGTCCGCGTTCTCGCCACCGACCTCGAATTTCCAGAAGGGCCGGTCGTGATGCCGGATGGTTCGGTCGTCCTGGTAGAGATCCGCGGCCAGCGCCTGACCCGCGTTCATGCCGATGGCCGCAAGGAGATCGTCGCGAAGGTGCCGGGCGGCCCAAATGGTGCTGCGCTGGGTCCCGACGGCAAGATCTACATCTGCAACAATGGCGGCTTCTCCTGGATCCCGACCCGCAACATGATCATGCCGGGCCCGCAGCCCGACGACTATCTCGGCGGCTCGATCCAGCGCGTCGATCTGCAATCCGGCAAGGTCGAGACCGTCATGACCAAATGCGGCGAGCACGATCTGCGCGGGCCCAATGATCTGGTGTTCGACAAGCAGGGCGGCCTGTGGTTCTCCGATCTCGGCAAGCGCCGCGCGCGCGAAATGGATGTCGGCGGCATGTATTACCTCAAGCCCGGCATGAAGGAGATCGTGGAAGCCGTGCACGGCGTGTTGCCGGCCAACGGCATCGGCCTATCGCCGGACGAGAACACCGTCTACATCGCGGAGACGCCGACGGCTCGGCTCTGGGCCTATGAGCTCTCGGCGCCGGGCACGCTCAAGCCGCGCGAGGTGATCTATCGCGGCGAACGGGGCAAGCCGATCTGCGGCCTGGGCGGCTACCAGATGTTCGACTCGCTCGCGGTGGAAGCCAATGGCAATGTCTGCGTCGCCACCCTCGTCTCCGGCTGCATCTCGGTGATCGCGCCCGACGGCACCCTGGTGGAGCAGGTGCCGACCGGCGACCGCGTCACCACCAACATCGCCTTCGGCGGCCCCGAGCTGAAGACCGCCTACATCACGCTATCGGGCAAGGGCGAACTGATCGCCATGGACTGGCCGCGCGGCGGTTTGCCGTTGAATTTTTTGAACAAGTGAATGTATCTGTGCCGATACATCCGTCGTCATTCCGGGATGCGTGCGCCAGCACGCAGGCCCGGAATCCATCGGGCCTCAGAGTTTGTGGTTGAATGGATTCCGGGCTCGCGACTTCGTCGGGCCCCGGAATGACGGCGGTCATTGTGGAGTGAGAAATGCCCTGGCCCGATCCCATCACCCTGCGTGGACAGCACGCCCGTCTCGAGCCGCTGTCGCATCAGCATCTCGAGGGGCTGGTCGAGGCCGTCAAGGACGGCGAGCTGTCGAAGCTCTGGTACACCGCGATCCCGCTGCCCGAGAACATGGGCAAGGAGATCGACCGCCGCTTGGGGCTGCAGGCCGCGGGCTCGATGCTGCCGTTCACCGTGTTCGACGCCGCCGGCAGGATCGTCGGCATGACGACCTACATGAACATCGACGCCGCCAACCGCCGCGTCGAGATCGGCTCGACCTGGTATGGCAAGAGCGCGCAGCGCGGCCCGCTCAACACGCAATGCAAGCTCCTGCTGCTGCGGCACGCCTTCGAAACCCTGAACTGCATCGCGGTCGAGTTCCGCACGCATTTCTTCAACCACCAGAGCCGCCGCGCCATCGAGCGCCTGGGGGCCAAGCAGGACGGCATCCTGCGCAGCCATCAGGTCGCGCCGAACGGCAGCTTGCGCGACACCGTGGTCTACAGCATCACCGCGGCCGAATGGCCGACCGTACAGGCGCATCTCGAATTTCAACTCAACGACAAGCCGCGCTAGTTATGATGTACACTGGTCTTGCGGTGCGCTCGATCACCTCTCCCCGCCGGAGAAGTGATCGCGAGCGCCGCTGCACTTTACCCAATTTCACGACACCCTAGGGCGGCTGAGGCACCATGGACAGATTTGATTATGTAATCGTCGGCGCGGGTTCCGCCGGTTGCGTGCTCACCAGCCGGCTCAGCGAAGACCCCAACACCAGCGTCTGCGTGCTGGAGGCAGGTCCTTCCGACTGGCATCCCTACATCCATTTGCCGGCGGGCTTCATCAAGACCTTCCACATGAAGAGCATCAACTGGGCCTACCAGCAGGAGCCGGGGCCCTGGACCGGCGGGCGCAGCATCTACGCGCCGCGCGGCAAGACGCTCGGCGGCTCGTCCTCGATCAACGGCCACATCTACAATCGCGGCCAGCGCATGGATTTCGACACCTGGGCGCAAATGGGCAATCGCGGCTGGGGCTATGCCGACGTGCTGCCGTACTTCCGCCGCCTGGAGAAACGCGTCGGCGAGGGTGAGGACACCTATCGCGGCCGCGAGGGCGGTCTCACCGTCACCACCATGGATTGGCGCGATCCGCTCTGCGAAGCCTTCATGGAAGGCGCAGTGTCGCTCGGGATCCCCCGCAATCCCGATTACAACGGCAAGACCCAGGAGGGCGTCTCCTACTGCCAGCGCACCATCAACAAGGGTTTGCGCGTTTCCGCCGCGACCGCATTCCTCAAGCCCGCGATGAAGCGGCCCAACGTGCATGTGCACACCCATGCGCACGCCACCGAAATTATCTTCGAAGGCAAGCGCGCCGTCGGCGTGCGGTATATGAAGGGTGGCCGCGGCGGCACGCCGGTCGAGGTGCGCGCCAACAAGGAAGTGATCCTCTCGGGCGGCGCCTATAATTCGCCGCAGCTGCTGCAGCTCTCCGGCATCGGCTCGCCCGATCTGTTGCAGGCCCACGGCATCAAAGTGCGCCACGCGCTCCCCGTCGGCGAGGGCCTCCAGGACCATTACGCCCCGCGCACGGTCGCGCGCGTCAAGGACATCAAGACCATCAACGAGCTTCGCCGCGGCTGGCGGCTCTGGGTCGAAGCAGCGAAATGGGCGACGGCACGCCGCGGCCTGCTCTCGCTGTCGCCGACCATGGTCTATTGCTTCTGGCATTCCGGAGAGACCGCAGAGAGCTCCGATCTCCAGCTTACCTTCACGCCGGCCTCCTACAAGGAAGGCGTGCAGGGCCAGCTCGAGGACGAGCCCGGCATGACGGTCGCCTCTTGGCAGCAGCGCCCGGAAAGCCGCGGCTATGTGCGCATCCGCTCCAGTGATCCGTTCGCGCCGCCGATCATCCAGACCAATTATCTTGACGCCGAGCTCGACCGCCGCGTCATCGTCGCCGGCATGAAGCTCGCGCGCAGACTTCTCAAGTCCGCGCCGCTGTCGCCTTATTACGCCTACGAAGATTTCCCCGGCCCCAACGTCAACACCGACGAGGAATTTTTGCACGCCGCCACCCAGCGCGGCACCACCACTTTCCACCCCGGCTGCACTTGCCGCATGGGTCCGGCGGATTCCACCTGGGCGGTGGTCGATGACCAGCTCCGCGTCCACGGTCTCGAAGGCCTGCGCGTCATCGATGCCTCGGTCATGCCGCGCATGATCTCGGCGAACCTCAACGCCTCCACCATGATGATCGCCGACCGTGCCTCGGACCTGATCCGCGGCAAGCAGCCGATGGAAGCCGCGCGGATACCGGAGGCGGCGGTCGCCTAGGAAGGTCCCGTGCCCCGACGCAGCGCGGCGCTCTCTAGGCGATGCGAAGCATCGTCCGGGAGCGGTGCGTTGCAGAGCCGGGGGCCCATCTCACCACCGATCTCAACGCGGCTCCGGGGTCCCGCTCTGCGCAGCAGCGTCGCACGCTGCAGCGCGTCCGGGACACGTGTTCGTTGCAACTCGCTACGTCGGGCAAAACACCCTGCGGCGCTGTCAATCCCTCCCCGCAAAAATATTCGACTTTACCGAAATTCGGAATTGCGGCATAAGTCGAGACAGCCCGGCCCGATGATGAGGGGCGTCTCGCCTGTCGTTCGAAACGCGGGCCGGGTTGCGGTGGACGCGGCAGCGTCGGCACGCGAGGTCAAGGGCAGGGCGGATTGCTCTCCGTGAGCCCGAGGCCGCGTGCGGACGAGCGGCGCTGTCAGGTTCGTCTCGCCAGCATTCTTCCGGCAACGTCGACAACGCCGGAGGATCATGCGGCGAAAAGCGGGCCGTGCGTACGGCAAAACCGTGTGGTCCTGGCCGTCGTTGCTACGGTCAAGCCCTGGCGAATGCGGCATGCGCGTCAACCGGCGCGGTGTCGGCGACTTTCGCTGGGGTGAGGGAGGCCAGAAGGAATTCGGCTCCCGGGAGAGCGCGGCATAAGCCGTCCAACCACTGCGCAGGGAAGGCCGTGTGTTCGGCTTCACCTGTATGCCGCTGTGCAGTTTTTCTGCGTGTGCCTTCGCACAGCGGACCGTGGGTGCCAGCCGGCATCCGGCCTTCCCTGCGCCCTCTCGGCTTTGAGGGTGGAGCGACGAAGCGAAGCTTGGGCGAACGCGCCGCGAGGCGGCGGACGTGTGTCTGCAACGCAAATGCGAATTGGAGAACGACGCCGATGCCGCTTGCTCCGTCATTGCGAGCGCAGCGAAGCAAATCCAGACTGCCTCAACGGAAAGATTCTGGATTGCTTCGCTGCGCTCGCAAGGACGATGGGGAGGCAGTGGTGCGTCATACTGTACGCGCGTGCCCCGGACGCAGCGCAGCGCTTCTTCAGCGATGCGCTGCTGAGCCAGGGCCCATGTCTGCGTATTGCACCGTGTCCCCTCTGGGTCCCGGCTCTGCGCAGCAACGCACCGGACGATGCTTCGCATCGCCGGGAGCGTTGCGGCGCGTCCGGGACACGAGAACCTCTACACTTCCCGCCGGCTCAGGAACGCCAGCCGCTCGAACAGGTGCACGTCCTGCTCGTTCTTGAGCAGCGCGCCGTGCAGCGGCGGGATCAGTTTGCGCGGGTCGCGCTCGCGCAGCTGCTCGGCGCTCATGTCCTCGTTGAGCAAGAGCTTGAGCCAGTCGAGCAGTTCGGACGTCGATGGCTTCTTCTTCAAGCCGGGCACCTCGCGCACCTCGAAGAAGATGCGCAGCGCCTCTTCGACCAGGCGTTTCTTGATGCCGGGGAAATGGACGTCGACGATGCGGCCCATCGTGTCGGCGTCGGGGAATTTGATGTAGTGGAAGAAGCAGCGGCGCAGGAAGGCGTCCGGCAGCTCCTTCTCGTTGTTGGAGGTGATCATCATGATCGGGCGCTGCTTGGCCTTGATTGTCTCGCCGGTCTCGTAGACATGGAATTCCATGCGGTCGAGCTCGAGCAGCAGGTCGTTGGGGAATTCGATATCGGCCTTGTCGATCTCGTCGATCAGCAGCACCGGGCGCTGCTCGCTGGTGAAGGCCTCCCACAGCTTGCCGCGCTTGATGTAGTTCCTGATGTCGGAGACGCGCGCGTCGCCGAGCTGGCTGTCGCGCAGGCGCGACACCGCGTCGTACTCATAGAGGCCCTGCTGCGCCTTGGTGGTGGATTTGATGTGCCAGGTCAGCAGCGGCGCATTCAGCGCCTTCGCAACTTCCTCCGCCAGCACCGTCTTGCCCGTGCCGGGCTCGCCCTTGATGAGCAGCGGGCGCTCCAGCACGATCGAGGCATTGACGGCGACCTTGAGGTCGTCGGTCGCAACATAGTCCTTAGTGCCGGTAAATTTCATTGGGTGTCCTTAGGTAGTTGTCAGCGGGGGGCGCCGGCCCCGGCCGCGACAAAGGAACGGCCGCACATAGCGGCCGTTCCTGGTTCGGTCAGGCTTTCAGACCCGTTTTATCAGCGAAAGGATGACGAGCACAATCACTGCCCCGATCGTCGCGTCCACGATGGCGCCGACCGTGCCGGTGGCGAGCGCAATATGCAGCTGCGGCAGCACCCAGCTCGCGACCAGCGCGCCGATGATGCCCACGACCATGTTGCCGATCAACCCCAATCCCGCCCCGTGGACAATCTTGCCCGCCAGCCAGCCTGCGATCGCGCCGATGATGAGCGCGGCGACAATTCCCATTGCAAACGTCCCCAAGACGGCCCCGTATGGCCGGCAATTCTAGAGCAAAAAGCCACCCGGTCCAGCGTGCCGCGGCGTTCTCCGCCCCTTGACGTTCGGCACCCGACGGGCAATCTGTCACCCATGTTCCTGCAATTCTTCACCTCTCTGCGCGACGCGCAGGTCCCTGTGACGCTGCGCGAATACCTCACGTTGATTGAGGCGCTCGACGCTGACCTCGCGGACTACACGATCGAGAACTTCTACTATCTGTCGCGCGCCTCGCTGGTGAAGGACGAGCGCAATCTCGACAAGTTCGACCGCGTTTTCGGCACGGTGTTCAAGGGGCTGGAAAACCTGCTCGACGCCATGGAGAGGGCGGAGATCCCCGAGGAATGGCTGAAGAAGCTGGCCGAAAAGTATCTCACCGAGGAAGAGAAGAAGCAGATCGAGGCCATGGGCTGGGACAAGCTCATGGAGACGCTGAAGAAGCGCCTCGAGGAGCAGAAGGGCCGGCACCAGGGCGGCAGCAAATGGATCGGTACCGCCGGCACTTCGCCGTTCGGCGCCCACGGCTACAATCCCGAAGGCGTGCGCATCGGCCAGGAGAAGAACCGCAACAACCGCGCCGTGAAGGTGTGGGACAGGCGCGAGTTCAAGGATCTCGACGGCAACGTCGAGCTCGGCATTCGCAACATCAAGGTGGCGCTGCGCCGCCTGCGCAAATTCGCGCGCACCGGCGCGCCGGACGAGCTCGATCTCGACACCACGATCCGCGAGACCGCCAATCACGGCTATCTCGACGTCCACATGCGGCCCGAGCGGCGCAATGCGGTGAAGCTTTTAGTGTTCTTCGACATCGGCGGCTCGATGGATGCGCATATCGAGCAGGTCGAGGAGCTGTTCTCGGCGGCGAAGAGCGAGTTCAAGCACATGGAATATTTCTACTTCCACAACTGCCTCTACGAAGGCGTGTGGAAGCAGAACAAGCGCCGCTTCACCGACCGCACCCCGACCTGGGACGTGCTGCACAAATATCCGCACGACTACAAGGTCGTGTTCGTCGGCGACGCCTCGATGTCGCCTTACGAGATCATGGTGCCGGGCGGCTCGGTCGAGCACGTCAACGAGGAGCCCGGCTCGGTCTGGCTCGACCGCATCATCCGCACCTATCCGCATGCGGTGTGGCTCAACCCGGTGCAGCAGAAGCATTGGGACTATTCGGAATCGACCACCATCATCAAACGCATCTTTGCCAATCGCATGTATCCGATCACGATCGAGGGGCTGGAAGGTGCGATGAAGGAATTGACGCACTGATGCGATCCACCGTCATTCCGGACGGCCGCAGCGCGGCCGATCCGGAATCTCGAGATGGCGTGTGAGGATCGAGATTGCGGGTTCGATGCTGCGCATCGCCCCGGAATGACGGAAGAGAAGAAGGGAACAAACATGCCCCAGACCATCACCCGCGGCATCAAGGCGCTGATCGACGAGGCCAATGCCGAGATCGAAACGCTCTCCGCCAAGGAGGCCATCGAGATCTCCAAGAACGGCGATGTCGTCATCGTCGACATCCGCGATCCTCGCGAGATCGAGCGCGACGGCCGCATTCCCGGCGCGTACGCCTGCACCCGCGGCATGCTTGAATTCTGGATTGATCCGCAGAGCCCCTACGCAAAACCGATCTTCCAGGAGGACAAGAAGTTCGTCTTCCATTGCGCCGGCGGCTTGCGCTCCGCGCTCGCCGCCAAGACGGCGCAGGACATGGGCCTCAAGCCCGTCGCCCACATCGCCGGCGGTTACGCCGCCTGGCGCGATGCCGGTGGGCCGACCGAGCAATGGGTGTCGAAGAAGAAGGGGTGAGGGCCTCGCTTTCTCCACTCGTCATTCCCGCGCAGGCGGGAAATCCAGTACGCCGCGGCCTGTCGGTTGAATCACGGCCGTCTCGGAGTACTGGATCCCCCGGTCCCGGCTCTGCCAAGGCTATGCCGAGGCCCAGGAGTGCTCGGCCCGCCGAAGCCTTGGCGAAGGCGGCAAGCCAGGCGATGACAGCGGAGACGCTGCATCGTCCTCGCTCGCGCGACGCGCGCCCGGAATGACCACAAGGAAGGACCTCGCATGACCGCCACTGACCCCCTCGTCTCCACCGAATGGCTCGCCGCCCACATCGACGATGCCAACGTCAAGGTCCTCGACGCCAGCTTCAAGCTGCCCGGCGTGCTGCCGCTGCCGAAGGACGACTATCTCGCCGCGCATCTGCCGGGCGCCGTGTTCTTCGACGTCGATGCGGTGTCGGATCATTCGAACCCGTTGCCGCACATGTTTCCGAGCGCCGAGCAGTTCGGCCGCGACGTCGGCAATCTCGGCATCTCCAATGCCGATACGGTGGTGATCTACGATGCCGGCGGCTGGGTCGCGGCGCCGCGCGCGTGGTGGATGTTCCTGTCTTACGGCCACAGCAATGTGCGCATCCTCAACGGCGGCCTGAAGAAGTGGCGCGCTGAGGACCGCCCGGTCGAGAGCGGCGAGGTGAAGCCGAAGCCGGCGACGTTCAAGGCGAATTATGATGCAAAGCGCGTGCGCAGCATGCAGCAGCTCATCGCCAATGTCGAAAGCCGGGCCGAGCAGGTGATCGACGCGCGCGCCGCCGACCGCTTCGAGGGCCGCGCGCCGGAGCCGCGGCCGGGCATCCGCTCCGGCCACATTCCCGGCGCCCGCAACGTGCCCTACAATCTGTTGTTCGATGCGGAGACCGGCACCATGAAGCCGCTTGACGAGCTCCGCGCCGCCTTCACCGGCGCCGGCGTCAAGTTGGACGCACCGATCGTGACGAGCTGCGGCTCGGGCGTCTCGGCCGGCGTGCTGACACTCGCGCTCTATCGCTTGGGGATCACCGACACAGCGCTCTATGACGGCTCGTGGTCGGAATGGGGCCAGGCCGGCGGCCCGCCGATCGCGACCGGGCCGGCGTGACCTTACTGGCGGGTGCGTGTGGCGGTTGTTCCTAGCGTCTGCCGCTGTCCGAACGGATCGAGCTGTTGCTGCAACTGCGGAGGCGGCGGGCGCCGCACCACGCGGTGCCGCTTCTTGGCCTTCGCCTTGCGCTTGGTCGCCTTGCTGTCGGAGGCGCTGCCGCCCGTCTTTGTGCTCTCGGCCTTGGGCTTCGGCGGGGCATCCTTCACCGCCGTCGTCGCCGGGGCGTCTAGCGCGGCCATCTTGGTCGCGGCGACATCGAGCGCCGAGGAGGTCAGGGCAACACTGGAATCAAAGGCAACACTGGAATCAGCCGGTGGCTCGCTGACTGTTACGGCAGCGGCCGGCTGCGTCTCGGGGACCGATGCCATGGTGTCGGCAGGGGTGAGCGTGTCGGCGGTAACCGGCGCTGCGGCGTCCGGTGTGGTCTCCGCCTTGAGGGCTTCGGCGGTCGGAGCCTGGGCCTGAGGCGCGGCTTCAGTGACCTCCGGCTGAACGTCGGTCTCGCTCGTTGCTGCGGCCAGCGGCTCGGGCTGACTCAGCGGCAGCGCGATCGTCGGCACCTGGTCGCGCAGCGACGGTGCGGGATCGGCGGTGATCTCAGGCTCCGCCTGTAAGACCGCGAGCACGGGCTGAGCCGGCTCTGGCGCCTGCGCAAACACCTTCTCCTGCGGGCCGTTTCGCCAGGAGGGGCTGCTGACATACTGCTCATGGCTCGCCCGCAGCAGCGCGGCGGCCCCTAGGCCGAACACCAGGATGGAGGTTGACAGCAGGATCGCGGCAAACAGGAAGCGAAAGCCGGGAAGCATCGAGCGGTTGCGAATTTCCGCCCCGGCGGCCAAATGGCCAGGGCCCAAGAGCCATCTGAACGCGGTGACGGTACTGAGTGCCGCATTCGCCACGCGGGGATCGGAGCTCAAAAAGGTGACGAATCAGGCTGATTCGACCATATCGCAACGCTCGGCATCGCTTCGTTAAATTCGAGGCCGAACACCGCGGCAATTGACGGCGCGATACGATTTCCGCCCCCGTGATGCAACGGGGCAACGGTAGTCTTGCGGATCACAAATCGGCAAATCCGGCGCAAATGAGCCTGATACGTCTTGAATGTGCCGCTATCTTCCGTCATTTGGCCGTTAACGGTCCGATCGGGCTTGGGGACTATACAAGAGCGATGATGATCAAACACTTTCTGACGATATGCGCTGCCGCGACAGTCGCTGCGGCGGGAACCTCGCTCGCTCAAGCTCAGAGCTATCCGGTCCAGCAGGCGCCGGGCTATGGCGCTCCGGCTGAATATCGCCCGGGCGATCGCACGCCGAACTTCGACGCCCTGGACGAAGACGACGACGCGATGCCGCAGGCCTCGCTGCCGCCGCCCGGACCGGCGGACGATCCGCGCTACGGCCGTCCGGCCGGCGCGCCTCCGGTCTATTCGGCCGCCCCGCAGGGCCCGGTGATGTCGCCGGATGATCCGCGTTACGGCCGCCCGGCCGGCGGTCCGCCGGTCTATTCGGCGGCGCCGCCCCAGGGCCCCGTGATGTCGCCCGACGATCCCCGCTACGGCCGGCCCGCCGGTCCGCCGCCGGTGATCTATGCCAATCGTCCGGGTCAGGGCCAGGCACCGGCCAATGACGGCCTGCGTCCGCCGGAGGCCGTTGGTGGTCCCGCCGCGACCGGTACGGTCCAGGCCGGCCAGCCGCCCGTCGGCGCCGATGGCCGGCCGATGACGATCGCGTCGCTACCGCCCGAGGAGCAGCCGGATGCTGCTCCCGCGCAGCTGCCTCAGAACCTGCGCCGCCAGGAAGTCGCGTTCCAGACCAAGGAGCCGGCCGGCACGCTCGTGGTCGATACGCCACACACCTACCTCTATTACGTGCTCGGCAACGGCCGCGCGATCCGCTACGGCGTCCGCGTCGGCCGCGACGGCTTCACCTGGACCGGCGTGCAGAAGATCACCCGCAAGGCCGAATGGCCGGATTGGCATCCGCCGACCGAAATGATCGAGCGACAGCCCTATCTGCCGCGCTTCATGGCCGGCGGCCCCGGCAATCCGCTCGGCGCCCGCGCGATGTATCTCGGCTCCACCGTCTACCGCATCCACGGCACCAACCAGCCCTCGACGATCGGCAAGTTCGTCTCCTCTGGCTGCATTGGCATGCTGAACGAGGATGTCTCCGACCTGTTCGACCGCGTCAAGGTCGGTACCCGTGTGGTGGTGCTGCCGGGCGGCCCGCCGCCGGGAACCGCGACCGCATCCGCTGCGCCGACGCCGGGTGCTGCCGGTCCGGCTCCGATGTCCGCCCAGGCCGGTCCCGTCCCTGGCACGCAGCCGACGGTGGTGCCGCCGCTGCCCGCGCCGGTCACTGTGCGCTAAGGCGATCGCTCAAACATCGATCGAGAAACGGCGCGTGCGCTTCGGCCACGCGCCGTAATCATTTGACGCATCCTTTCCGCCACGTCCGCACGTTCGCTCGCTTGAATCCGGGCCGGGGTCAACTACGTCCCGGCTGGTTGCCACGAATGCGAGAAACACAAGATGCGAATCTTTGTTGCGGGCGCCACCGGTGCCGTAGGTCGCAAGCTCGTCCCCCTCCTTGTCGCCACCGGTTATTCGGTCATCGCCTCAACCCGGAGCGCCGCGAAGGCCGGCCGTCTCAAGGAGCTTGGTGCCGAATCCGTCGTTGCTGATGGTCTCGATGCGGAGAGCATGCGCGCGGCCGTAAAGGCGGCACGGCCGGACGTGGTCATCCATGAGATGACCGATCTCGCCTCAGCGACCGATCTGCGGCATTTCGATCGCGTGTTCGCGAGAACCAACGAATTGCGCACCCGCGGAACCGACATTCTGCTCGCGGCCGCGCGCGAGGCCGGCGCCAAGCGCTTCATTGCCCAGAGCTTCTGCGGTTGGACCTTCAGCCGCGACGGGGGAGCGATCAAGACGGAAGCGGATCAGCTTGACCCCCATCCGCCGCAGGAACTTCGCCGCACCCTGGAAGCGATCCAGTATCTGGAGCGCGCGGTGCTGGCATCGACTAGGCCCGAAGGGATCGTGCTGCGTTATGGATTCTTCTATGGCCCGGACACCGGCACGCTGTCGCCGCAGATGAGAGAGCAGCTTCGTCGCCGGCGCGTGCCGGTGATCGGCGATGGCGGTGGCTATTGGTCATTCATTCACACTGAAGATGCCGCCTCTGCGACGGTCGCCGCCATCGAGCGCGGACGCGCAGGCGAGATCTACAACATCGTCGACGACCGTCCGGCCCTGGTCAGGGACTGGCTGCCGGCGCTCGCCGAATTGCTCGGTGCCAAGCCGCCGCTTCACGTGCCCGCATGGCTCGGGCGGCTGCTTGCGGGCGAGCATATGACGGCGATGATGACCGAGGTGCGCGGCGCCTCCAACGCCAAGGCCAAGCGCGAACTGGCTTGGCTGCCGGCACACCCGTCCTGGCGTGATGGCTTTGCCGACGCCGCAAGCTCTTCCGCCGGCCAGCGCTCGGCGGCCTGAGATCATGCTCAACAACGCTGGCAGCGAGACGATGATTATCCCGATTTCATGGCGTTTCAGGCCAGCTTGCGCGGCAGCTCGCCGCCCCTGGTGAAGGCGTCGATCGCCTCGACCATCTGGCCGTAATGGATGCGCAGGCCGTCCGCAGTGGCGTAGCCGAGATGCGGCGTCAGCACGAGGTTGTCGAGCTTGCGGAAGGGATGATCGACCGGCAGCGGCTCGACCGAGAACACGTCCAAGCCGGCGCCTGCGATCTTCCTCTGCTGCAAGGCCTCGAGCAGCGCCTGCTCGTCCACGATCGGCCCGCGCGCGGTGTTGACGAGGAAGGCGGTCGGCTTCATCCGCGCGAGATCCGCAGCTCCAACCAGCCCGCGTGAGCGCTCGCTCAGCACCACATGGATCGTGACGATGTCCGCTTTCGCGAACAGCTCATCCTTGCTGGCGTAGCCGACGCCGGCCTCCTTGCACTTCTCCGGCGTCAGGTTCGGGCTCCAGGCGATCACGTCCATGCCGAACGCCTTGGCGATCCCCGCCATCTTGCTGCCGAGCTTGCCGAGCCCGACGATGCCGAGCGTCAGTCCCTCGATCTCGATGCCGGCAAAGGTCTGCCAGGGCTCGCCGGCATGCATGCGCGCATTCTCGCGGCCGATGCCGCGGGTCAGTTCCAGGATCAGGCCCATGGCGAGCGGGGCGGTCGGATCGCGCGAATATTGCGTGCCGCCGATGGCGATGCCGCGCGCTTTCGCGGCCTCCATATCGATGGCGGCGTTGCGCATGCCGGAGGTCAAGAGCAGCTTCAGCTTCGTCAGCTTGTCGAACAGGCTCTTCGGAAATGCCGTGCGCTCGCGCATGGCGCAGATGATCTCGAAGTCGGCCAGCGCGCTCGCCGCGGCCTGCTCGGACGCAAATGGGCGGCTGAGCACGGTGACGTCGACGCGGTCGGAGAGCTTTGGCCAGTCGGCGACGTCGAGGGCGAGGTTGAAATAATCGTCGAGAATTGCACAGCGCAGGCGCGTCATCAGCATTCATCCATGGCGAGAGGTGACGGCGCGAGCGGAGGCGCCCTCCTCGGAGCCGGGCCATGGTTGCGCGCAATCATGCCTGCGCGCAAGCAGCTCACGTCTTCAAAAATCCGATAGGCACGGGCTCAGAGGTCGCGGGGCTTCAGGCGGAACGGCGCGTCCATGCCGTGCTTGGCGCGCCAGGCCGGGCCGGGGCCGCGCATGTAGTGCAATTCGGGCCGGTACGGGTTGAAGGCGGTGGCGAAGAAGCGCTTCCAGAAGCTCTGGATCTCCGAAACGAATCCGGAGACCTGCCCGGCGTCTGCCGGACCAGGGAGAGAGTTGGTCTCGATCATGGCCATGACGCTGTCTCGCTGTGCTCCCCGTTCATTCTGAGCGGGTGGCGCTGTTTCCGCGCGATACCGAGCTTTGGCCTGATTTATTAAAAGATGGTTTCAATTGTCCGGATCGGTGGCCGGATGGTGTCCGTTCCGTATTCAACCGTGGTGAACGGACGGAAAACATTGCCCTTTGGGGACGGGATCGCTACATCGGCGGCAGCAAATTTCCTCAAATCGAAGGTTTCACGGGACCGATGGCGCGCCAGTTCATCTATTTCATGCAGGGCCTGACCAAGAGCTACCCGACCCGGAAGGTGCTCGACAACGTTCATCTGAGCTTCTACCCGGACGCCAAGATCGGCGTGCTCGGTGTCAACGGCTCGGGCAAGTCGACCCTGCTCAAGATCATGGCCGGCCTCGACAAGGAATACACCGGTGAGGCCTGGGTCGCCGAAGGCGCCCGCGTCGGCTATCTCGAGCAGGAGCCGCAGCTCGATCCCAAGCTTTCCGTGCGCGAGAACGTCATGCAGGGCGTCGCCAAGCAGAAGGCGATTCTCGACCGCTACAACGAACTCGCGGTCAATTATTCGGACGAGACCGCGGACGAGATGACCAAGCTCCAGGACGAGATCGAGGCTCAGGGCCTCTGGGATCTCGACAGCAAGGTCGACCAGGCCATGGACGCGCTGCGCTGTCCGCCCGACGATGCCGATGTGACGAAACTCTCCGGCGGTGAGCGCCGCCGCGTCGCGCTATGCAAGCTGCTGCTCGACCAGCCCGAGCTGTTGCTGCTGGACGAACCGACCAACCATCTCGATGCCGAGTCGGTGTCATGGCTCGAAGGGCATTTGCGCAATTATCCTGGCGCGATCCTGATCGTCACCCACGACCGCTATTTCCTCGACAACGTGACCGGTTGGATCCTCGAGCTGGACCGCGGCCGCGGCATTCCCTATGAGGGCAATTACTCGTCCTGGCTGGTGCAGAAGCAGAAGCGCCTCGAGCAGGAAGGCCGCGAGGACGCCGCGCATCAGAAGACGCTCGCCCGCGAGCAGGAATGGGTCGCCTCCTCGCCGAAGGCGCGCCAGGCCAAGTCCAAGGCGCGCTACCAGCGCTATGAGGAGCTGCTCAAGAAGGCGAGCGAGAAGCAGACCCAGACCGCACAGATCATCATCCCGGTTGCCGAGCGGCTCGGCGCCAACGTGGTCGATTTCGAGGGGCTCAGCAAAGGCTTCGGCGATCGTCTTCTGATCGACGACCTCACGTTCAAGCTGCCGCCAGGTGGCATCGTTGGCGTCATCGGTCCCAACGGCGCCGGCAAAACCACTTTGTTCAGGATGATCACGGGCCAGGAGAAGCCGGACTCCGGCACGATCACGGTCGGCGAGACCGTGCATCTTGGCTATGTCGATCAGTCGCGCGATGCGCTCGACGGCAAGAAGACGGTGTGGGAGGAGATCTCCGGCGGCAACGAATTGATCCTGCTCGGCAAGAAGGAAGTGAACTCGCGCGGCTATTGCTCGGCGTTCAACTTCAAGGGGGCCGACCAGCAGAAGAAGGTCGGCGCACTCTCCGGCGGTGAGCGCAACCGCGTGCACCTCGCCAAGATGCTCAAGTCCGGCGCCAACGTGCTGCTGCTCGACGAACCGACCAACGACCTCGACGTCGATACGCTACGCGCGCTCGAAGAGGCGCTGGAGGATTTCGCCGGCTGCGCTGTCATCATCAGCCACGATCGCTGGTTCCTCGACCGCATCGCGACGCACATTCTCGCGTTCGAGGGCGACAGCCATGTCGAATGGTTCGAGGGCAACTTCCAGGATTACGAGAAGGACAAGATGCGCCGACTCGGCCAGGACAGCATCATTCCGCACCGCGTGAAGTATAAGAAGCTGACGCGGTGATTCCGGCATGATGTGGCGGGCGCTCATCGCTGCGGTGATCACTGTCACCTGTGGCCTGTCGCCCGCCCGCGCCGCCGACGCAGCCTTCACACAGTTCATCGCCTCGCTGTGGCCTGAGGCGCAGGCCGCGGGCGTCTCGCGCGCGACCTTCGAGGAACAGACGCGCGGGCTCGAGCCCGACTACAAGCTGCCCGATCTGATCCTGCCGGGTCGGCCCGCCACCGGTGCGCCGTCGCAGGCCGAGTTCGTGCAAGTGCCCGCCGACTACGTCAAGGAAGCCTCGGTCGCGCGGCTTGCAGGCGAGGGGCAGCGGCTGCTGCAAAAATATCGCACCGCGCTGAACGAGATCGAGAAGAAATCCGGTGTACCTGCGACCGTCATGCTCGCGATCTGGGGCCGCGAGACCGATTACGGCCGCTACACGCTGCCTTACGATCTCGTCCGCGTGCTGGCGACGCAGGCCTATGTCGGACGCCGCAAGGATCAGTACCGCAACGAGTTCATCCTTGCGCTGAAGATCCTCGGTGAGGGCGTGGTGACGCGCAACGACATGCGCTCGTCCTGGGCCGGTGCGACCGGCCTCACTCAGTTCCTGCCGTCCGAATATTACAAGCACGGCGTCGATTTCGACGGCGACGGCCGCATCGACATCTGGCATTCGGTGCCGGATGCGCTGGCGTCCGCTGCGCAGCAGCTCGTCAACAAGGGCTGGCAAAGTGGCGTGCGCTGGGCCTACGAGGTGCAGGCGCCGGCCAAGGTCGATTGCACCACCGGCGTGCCCGAGGTGACGAAGCCGATCGGCCAGTGGCTGCGCGAAGGCTTTGTGCCGGTGCGCGGGCAGAAACTCAGCGCGGCCGAGCAGGCGCAGCCGGCCTCGTTGCTCCAGCCCGAAGGGATCTACGGCCCGTCGTTCCTGACCACGAAGAACTACTTCGTCATCAAGGAGTACAATTTCTCCGATCTCTACGTGTTGTTCGTCGGCCATCTCAGTGACCGCATGACCAGCCCGCTGCCGTTCGCAACACCCTGGTCGGCTTCGAAGCAGTTGCGCACCAAGGACGTCGAGACCATGCAGCGCGGTCTCACGCGCATCGGGCTCTACAAGGACAAGATCGATGGCAAGGCGGGCATGCAGACCCGCGCCGCCCTCGGCGCCTATCAGAAGTCGGCGGGCCTCAAGGTCGATTGCTGGCCGAACGAAGAGGTGCTGCGCTCGATCCAGGCTGCGCGATAGCGCAGCAAAAGAAAAAGCCCGGCCGAGATGCTCGGCCGGGCTTCGTTCGCGGCGCATCTGAGCGCCACGCGAAGGGATCAGTAGCAGACGCGGACCGGGCGCACGACCCAGCCGTAGCCGTCCCAATATCGCTCACGACGCCAGTAGCAGGGCGCGGGCGGCGGGGGCTCAGCCACGTAAACGGGCCCGCCATAGGCGGGACGGCTCGACGCGATGGCGCCGCCGACGATCGCGCCGCCGATCAGGCCGGCCGCGATTCCGGCGCCGACGCCGTCACCGGCTTTGGCAGGCGGGGTGGCGGTGACCAGCGAACCGGCGACCGTCGCAACCGTGAGGGCGGCAACTAAAGTCTTCTTCATGCTCAGGGCTCTCCTGGGAGATGGGCTCCCCCTAGTTAGAGGCGCCCGGGTTTCAAAGGTTCACGCACACTCTGATGGAATTGACTGTCGGGCTAGGAAGCGCGCAAATGGTCAATCCACGGTAAACGCACACGGAGCTGTGACGAGAAAAAGCGGTCTTTTTCAGGCTCCAAGATGAACGGCGCCTCCGTAGTGAACCGGTTCAGGGCGACTCAGCCGCAGACCCTGACGCGGCGGGCGCGCCAAGCATAGCCGTCCCAGAAGCGCTGCTTCTGCCAGACACACCCGCCGCCGTAATAGTCGTCGGCGACATAGCCGGGGCCCGGAGCGTAGTAGCGGGGCGGATAGTAGCCGGGCTCGTAATAACCGGGGCCCGGTCCGTAATAATACGGAGACGCCAGCGCGCCACCGACAATGGCGCCGCCGATGATCCCGGCCGCCACGCCCGCAGCGACGCCGCGTTGCGCATGGGCGGGTGCTCCGGCCGTCAGGACCAGAGTGACGATGGCAGCGACTGCCAGGAGCGACTTCTTCATTGGCTTGACCTTTCGCATAATCATGCGGAACTCTTTGGGGCAGAGTTCCATACTTCGCTTGAATGATCAATGAACGGCGCCCTTGCCGGGTACGACCAATTCGTATGGACCGCAGCTCCGGGGCGATGATGAGCAACGCGTTGGCAAATGCATTGATTGCGGCCGGGATCGTCTTCGCGATCGGCTACGGCTGGATCACATATCTGCAGAACCGCGGACGCCGGTCCCGCGCAGCAGCCGCTAGCGACGGAGGCCGTAGCAGCGGCGACGGCTATTCGGGAACGAGCGACGGCTTCTCGCTGGGAAGCTGGTTTTCCGGTGACAGTACGGCGAACTCGACTGACGGCGGCAGCTGTTCCAGCAGCGATGGCAGCAGCGGCGGGGATTGCGGGGGCGGCGGCGATGGCGGGGGAGGCGGTGGCGGCGACTAGGTCCGCTGCAATCTTGATCCAGCGCAACGCCCTAATTTAGAGCCGTTCTAGGCCGTTTACGAGCCAGTTTGGAATAGCTTCAAATTCCGCTTTTTCCTTTTGCATCCGGCCGGCCCGTTAAATATCGATAATGACGCATCACCGAAGGGCCTGCCGCTTCCATGATCGTTTGTTCTTGTAACGTGCTCAGCGATGACGACATCCGCGCCGCCGTCGCCGAGTCCGACGACGCCGTGCGCCATGCCAAGCAGGTTTATGGGTGCCTCGGCTGTAACGCCGAATGCGGCCGCTGTGCCCGGACCATCAAAACCATCATCGACGAAGCGCTTGGCCCTTGTGCCCAATCCTGCTGTGCCGGCTGTCCGCACAGCCACACTGTGGCCGCCAACGACGAGACGGTCGAACCCGCTCAGTTCGCGCTCGCAGCCTGCTGAAACTTTCCATATGGTCTGCTGAGCCTTTCTCCGGCTACGTGCCCACGAGCCGGTTGCCCTCGCCCGCAAACTCATTTAGAAGCATTCTAAATTCGGTTTAGGGCCGATTTGGACTGCAAGAGCTGGAGTGAACCATGCAGGGCGACGCAAAGGTCATCGAATATCTCAATAAGGCACTGCGTCACGAACTGACTGCGATCAACCAGTATTGGCTGCATTACCGTTTCCTCGACAATTGGGGCCTGCTGGACATGGCCAAGGTCTGGCGCAAGGAGTCGATCGAGGAGATGGAGCATGCCGACAAGCTCACCGCGCGCATTCTGTTCTTCGACGGCTTTCCGAACATGCAGGTGCTCGATCCCTTGCGCATCGGCCAGAACGTCAAGGAGATCATCGAATGCGACCTCGCCGCCGAGATGAGCGCCCGGGCGCTCTACCAGGAAGCGGCGACCTACTGCCATGGCGTCAAGGACTACGTCACGCGTGACCTGTTCGAGAAGCTGATGAGCGACGAGGAGCACCACATCGATTTCCTCGAAACCCAGCTCGACCTGATCGGCCGTATTGGCATCGAACTCTACACGCAAAAGCACGTCGGCGGGCTCGAAGGCGAGGGGCATTAATCTGGCGCGTTCGCGCTGCATTCCCCACTGTCGTCCCGGCCTTCGCCGGGACGACACCGGTTGCGCCAGCTACAGCTGCGTCTTGTAGAGCTCCTCCACGGTCTCCTGACTCTGCGGCTCACCGAGGCTGGTCTGCTCGTGGATGATTTCGACGATGCTCGGCATCACCGAGCGCTGCACCTTCTCCGGTGACCAAAGCTTCGAGCGCATCAGCGCCTTGCCGCAATGGAAATAGACCTCGCTGACGGCGACGTTCAGCACGGCGCGCGGCGGCTTGCCGAATTCCACCATCGAGGCGAGCAGATCCGGATCGGCCGACAACGTGCCACGTCCGCCGACGCGCAGCGTCTCGTCGATCCCTGGTACGAAGAACAACAGGTGCACGAAGCCCGAGCCTTCGACGACGTTGCGAAAACTGTCGATCCGGTTGTTGCCGGAGCGGTCGGGCATCAACAGCTGGTTGGGACCGGCAACGCGGACGAAGCCGATGCCGCCGCCGCGGGGCGAAGCGTCGACGCTGCCGTCCGCTCCCGATGTCGCGAGCACGCAGAACGGCGACATCTCGATGAATTTTTTCGCATGCGCATCGATCGCGGGCCGCGCTTTCGCAATGACGCGCGGCGATGGCTTGGCATAGATGGTTGCGAGGTCTTCGGCGCAAAGATCGGTCAACGGCATGCCTCCGCTTCTGGTTTGCCTCAAGCTACCCGATCAGGCGCCTCCAGCCAACGAAATCCATCGCGCTAAACCGCATCTGCCGGCGAAAGGCGCGCGATTGCCCTGCGCGTCGGTTCGTATCGTTGGCGCGATTAAGTCCGAGCTGTCAGCGCAATGCATGTTCAAATCATATGCGGCGTCGAGGCGCCGCCTATGATGCCTGGCGAGATGAGGGCGCGTGTGGCGCTCCTACATCGTCCGCTGCGGCGCCGTCTGCAGAAATTGCCGGATCTGCTCGCTGTAGAATTTCGCATTGCCGGTAGTGCCGTGGCCGCGCGTTTCAGTGCTCGCTGGGATCAGGAAGAGTCGGCCGTTCTTGACCCGCTTCATCGCAGCGTCCGTAATGCCAGTCTCGGGCGGGTTGCGCTCGTCGTCGGCGGAATTGATCAGAAGCAGCGGGGCTTCGATTTGCTCCAGCTTCTCCCCGGCATTGTAGTCATGCGAGGACTCCCACTGATAAACGAAGTCGTTGGCATCCGCAGTGATCGGCGTCGCGAGCCGATCGTCGACGATCTTGTCTGCTTTCGCTGCTGTCGGCGCCTGCTGCTGATAGGCCAGCGTGCCACCGATGCTGGCGATGCCATAGGCGGTGATGGCGTATTTCATCATGCGCGGCTGGCTGGTGTAATTGCCGCCATTGTAATCGGGATCGTTGCGGATGGTGTCGAGCATGATCCGCCGCAGCATCCAGTTGCGGGAGGCCATCTCGGTCGGCTGCGAGGCCATCGGGATCAGCGCGTCCATCGCGCTCGGGTATTTTTCGCCCCACAGCCAAGTGTGCATGCCGCCCATCGAATTGCCGATGACGAGCCGCAGATGCTTGATGCCGAGGCCCTCCGTCACCAGGCGATGCTGCGCCTCGACCATGTCGTCGTAATTGTACTTCGGAAATCTCGTCTTCATGCCGTCGGACGGCTTTGATGATTTGCCATGGCCGATGCTGTCGGGAATGATGATGTAGTATTTGGAGGCGTCGAGCGGTTGCCCTGGGCCGAACAGCTCGCCGGCAAAGGCGGGCGACAGCATGCTCGCGCCCGAGCCGCCTGTTCCGTGCAGCACCAGCACGGGCTGGCCGCTCGGTTCGCCCACGGTGGTGTAGTGCAGCTTCAGCTCCGGCATGGTCTCGCCGGTGTGGAACTTGAAATCCCTGGCGATCCAGTCGCCCTGGTTGGGCGCCGGATAATCGGCTGCCCATGCTGACGTCGAGATGGAAAGCAGAACGGCCGACAAGGCCGCGCAAGAAGCCTTCATGTTTCTCTCCCCATGCGGCACGTATTGGGCGGCCGCGTTGCCGCGGAACTTAACAGAAGTGCGGGGAAGGATGTAGGATTTCGCCGTTGCCGACCGTCCTGGGGGATATATCCGGAGAGACTGCATGTGCCGCAACATCAAGACGCTGTTCAACTTCGAACCACCGGCGACGGAGGACGAGATCCACGCCAGCGCGCTCCAGTTCGTGCGAAAGCTGTCCGGCTTCAACAAGCCGTCGCAGGCCAATGAGGAGGTGTTCGAGCGCGCGGTGGCGGAAGTCTCGGAGGCGGCGCGGCGGCTGTTGGCCTCGCTGCACACCCATGCGCCGGCGCGCGACCGCGAGGTCGAGGCGGAAAAGGCAAAGGAGCGCTCGCGGCTGCGGTTCGGATAGGGATTCCGGATGCCCATTCCGTGATCTGGCTCACGGAAGCAAGAATCCTACTGCGCGATGATGACCGCCGGGATTTTGACAGCCCGGAGCAGGATCATGAGCCGCCCCCTTCTTCCTCTGAAAGCAGGTGCCATCGTCCTCACGGTGCTGTGGACTGCCTGGATGATGTGGTGGGGCGGCTCGTTCTCGAGCGTGAACATGATCATCCTCGCCCTGTGCGGCGCCGCAGTAGGCTATCTCTGGTATCGCGCCATGCGCTGGCAGTTCGAGCGCATGGGCATGCTGCCGCGACGCGAAAACAAGGAATAGGGTGTCTGCTAACCCTTGTTGCCGTGCTTCTTCTTTTTCTACTTTTTCCTATCGACCTCGTCTTCGCCGCCGTCGCTCTCGTCATCGGCGGTCGGCTCGTCTGTCTCCTGCACGGCGGCCTCCAGAGCCTCGCGCTCGGCGGCTTCACGCTCGCGCTGGCGGCGGCGTTCGTCCCAGGCGTCGAAGAGCTGCTCGAGCCACGGCAGTACCTGTTCGATCGATCGCAATTGACCGGGCGGCCCGGCCTCGCCACGCGGGCCTTGCGGCCCTGCCGGCCCCTGCGGTCCGACAGGCCCCTGCGCGCCGGCCGGTCCGCGCGGACCGGCTTCGCCTTGCTTGCCTTGCGGACCGGGGTTGCCTGGCGGTACCGCGCGCTAATCCTGATAGGCGGGCACGTCGATTCCGGAGGCGGCATAGAGCCGGATCTTGTTGCGCAGCGTGCGCACCGACAGGCCGAGCACGCGCGAGGCACGCGTGCGGTTGCCGTCGCAGCGCGCCAGGGTCTGGAGCACGAGCTCGCGCTCGACTTCGTCGACGGTCGCGCCGATCAGCAACGGAACGATCTGGTTGGGTGCAAGGAATTGCGCGTCCGGCTGGGACGCGGCGACATGAACCGTGGTCATCAACATACTCCCCGATCAACGCCCGCTTCCATCATTGGAAGCGGATCGAGAACAAACGACCCCCAAGCCGTAGATGTACGGTGGTCGGGTTTGGTTAATGAAAGGTTAACCGTGGACGATCGCACCAATTGACCTCACCAATGCCGCGAAGCCGCCGCGATTGGCGCGGGATGGGAGCTGATCCGGGTCGATCTCGCGTCACACACCGCGTCATCATCCGCGAAAGCGGATGGGCGATGACAGCGCGTATATGGATGCAGCTTGGTCCCTCGTTCACACCGTCCGATATCCGCCGTCCACCATCACGATCGTTCCCGTGACAAAGGCCGACAGATCCGAGGCCAAGAAGATTGCCGGTCCCACGATGTCCTCGGGCTTGCCGGTGCGCGCCAGCGGGGTGTGATCGACGAAGGCTTGCACCAGCGTCGGATTGGTCGCGCGCACATTGGCGTTGATGTTGGTCTCGATGAAGCCGGGCCCGATCGCGTTGACGCGCACGCCTTCCTTGCCGAGCTCGACCGCGAGCGCCTTGGTGAAGCCGAGCACGCCGTGTTTCGAGGTGGTATAGGCCGCCGAGCTCGGCGTGCGCAGATGCACGAAGGACTGGATCGAGCCGATATTGACGATGCGGCCTTTGCTCGCGCGCAAGGGCGCGAGGAACGCCTGCGTCATGTTGAAGACGCCGTTGAGATTGAGCGAGATAATGTCGTTCCAATCCTTCGCCACCGTCTCCGTCTCCGCGGTGAAGGCGTTGCGGCGGGTGATGCCGGCATTGTTGACGAGGATCGAGACCTGCCCGACCTTGTCGGCGACTTGCTGTGCCAGCACGAAGCAATCCTCGCGCCTGGTCACGTCCAGCGCAAAGCTCTCGGCCTTGCCGCCGGCTTTGCGGATCTCCTGCGCGGCCTCCGCGACCGTGTCGGCATTGACGTCGAGCAGCACCACTTGCGCGCCTTCCCGCGCGTAGCCGGCCGCAATCGCCCGGCCGATGCCGGAACCGGCGCCGGTGATGACGGCGATGTGGTTTGCGAGCAACGCCATGACAGTTTCCTCCCGATTTCTTTGTGAAGTTTCACGAAAAGCTAACTCGAAATTAAGGGGTCGGAAACGGCGGCCTTGGCATACTGATCTTGATTGCTAAACGTTGCGCGCATGATGGAACGGCTTGAATCCTGGAAACTGGCGCTCGAGCGCCTGCGGTCGGCGCAGTCTGCCGATTGGGCCGAGGCGGGCCGCTTGGTGGCCGAGATCGCGCGGATGAGCAGTGACGTCACGCTGCGCCAGGCGGCGGAGCAGGCGCTGCCGGTGCTGCGCCAGGCCGTGGACAATGACGATCACAGCGTCACGCTGGCGGCCCAGCGCCGCGTCGGTGTGGTCCTCGATGTCATTCATGATCTGACCGCACCGCGCTTCGGTCGCCGCAATGGCATGCCGAAGAAGCTGTCGCGCGAGGATCGCGCCCGCAAGGTGCTCGGCCTGCCGCTCGCCGTGCAGCTCACTTGCGAGGACATCAACCGGGCCTATCGTCGCGCCGCCAAGGACATGCATCCCGACCATGGCGGCAGCGCGCAAGCCTTCATCGACCTCGCCGCCGCGCGCGACATCCTGATTCATCCCGGTGCGCACAAGGACGCGTGAGAGCGGGTCAGCTCACGTTCACGCAAAAAAAGGCCGGGCAAGAACGCTGGCGTCCTTGCCCGGCTCTTCGTCGGCCGATCGAATCGTTACCAGGTGCAATGGCCGTTCCTGAGCGCCTGATCTTTCACCATCAACGCATCGCCGAACGTCGGTACGGTCGCGCTGACGCGGGCATAGTCGGAAGGCCAGGGCGTCGTCGGGATGCTCTCGTCCCAGATCTGGCAGAAGCCGGTGTCCTGCCAGCGGATCAGGTGATAGCCGGCCTCGGCAGGGCTCGCAGCGACGAACGCAGTGACGGCAAGACCGACGGCAGCGCAGAGCACGGAAATACGATGCATGATCAGCTCCTCAAAATGAAAGATGGATGCGCCTCCCGACAATGACGGGGAGGGGCGGTGCGGGACGTTTTTGGCATACGCCCCGGCAAGATGTGAGTAGGTCCGCCGGCCGATCAGGTTCAAAGCGGACACGCGGGACAATGCGTGAATTTGGCCCGGAAAACGCGAGCCTCTTCCGAAAAGAAAAGGGCGGATCGCTCCTGCGATCCGCCCTTCAAACCGGTCCGTTGCGTGAGCTTCAGAGCGTGCAGCGGCGCTCCGAGCGCAGCTTGATCTGGAGGTCGGAGGCAGCCTGGAAGGTCGGCAGCGGCTTGCTGACGACCTTGTAGGTCGACACGCCGAACTGGAACGGCTTGTATTGCAGGTCCTCGTTCCAGACCTGGCAGATGCCGGTGTTGTCCCAGCGGATCACGTAATAGCCGGCCTTCGCCGAAGCGGGCACGGCGAACACGGAAGAAGCGATGCCGGCAACGGCACAGAGCGCGAGTGCGCGACGCATGAAGTATCTCCTTGTGGGGGAAGTGTGTGACGCGAAAATTCGTGCGGTAAAAGCAGGTTCTTGGCAAGCCGGAGAGCGGCCGTTCACGGACATGTCAGACAGCGCCGGGCATTTGGTTTGGCCGCGTGCCCGGCAAGTCACACGCACTTCGTGCGGCTCACTTCGACAGCGATGCCACCGCCTCGATCGCGATCAGCATCTTCGGATCGGGCAGCGCCTGCACCACGCAAGTTGTGCGCGCCGGGTAGGGCGGCGGGCCGAAGGCGCCGGCATAGAGCGCGTTCATGGCGGCGACGTCCGCAGCGCGGGTCAGCAGCACGTTGACCTTGGCGAGGTCGCGGATGGTCGCGCCGGCCTCGTCGAGCACGCGTCTGATGTTGACGACGACGTTGGCGAACTGCGCCTCGAACCCATCGGGCAGCGCGCCATTGGCATCGAAGCCGGGAATGCCGGAGACGAACAGGAGGTCGCCGACGCGCGTGGCAAAGGACAGCGGCGGCGCCTTGACGTGCGGCGGGGGCGCGAAATGCTGGATCGGCATGGATCACCTCGGTCGGTGTTCTCGTGTTTCAGGAGCGTAGCGGCAGGCCGGGGCCGCTCAAAACAAAATATGCGAAAACAACCCCATGCACAGTAGAAAAGCCGAGACGTGTCAACGTGTTCGGGAAGTCCGAAATAATCGTTGACCCGACGAGGCTGGGCAAGAACTCGGGCATTTTCGTTGGTCGGTGTACGCTTTGTTCATGACGAATCGCACATTCAAGACCGGCGAGAGCCGCGACCAGGCCAG
>NZ_JADPKL010000004.1:0-2006 GCF_023073935.1 Bradyrhizobium sp. 147
GCATCTGTCCGCGATTTAGCGGAATCCCTGTCCCGGAGTTACTGAAATCGCTGTCCGCGAATTACCGAAATCGCTGTCCGGGAATTGCCGAAACACGCACGCATCAATCTTGAGGCGGTCGTGCTGAGCCATTTCGGCTCCTTGATCCCAAGTCAGCGAGCGACGTAGTTCTTCGGGCAAAGTGACGATCGTGCGCGAGATCGCGTCGCGCCCGGCTTCCGCCCCGTGTCCCGCGAGCGCTGGTCCGTTCTTCTTGCGCGGAGCTTCGCCATGCCCCGCCAACCGGGGAAGGTGCAATAGTGTGAAGCGCGTCGTCCGCTCGACCAACGTGCCGATTGCCGAGCTGTCAAGACCGAGGATAAGACTCCCTCCCAATGTCCCGGCACTGCTCGATCGGCTGCTTCAGCGGGTCGCTCGCGGATCATGATCTCCGGCGAGACAAAGCCCTTGCCCGCCTGCGTACGCGCCCCCTGGGCACGCGCAACACGCGCCCGGTTCGTAAGCAGGCCGTCAGCTCGCTGCGCAGTAAACCGCGGCCCTGAACGAAGAGAAGCCTGATAGATTGCTTCGTGGCTGATGCGCATCGTCTTGTCGTCCCGGAAGTCGATCAGCAAGCGTCGGGCAATCTGCTCAGGGCTCCATGCCTTGGCCCATCGTCGATCCCTTCGACGGCCATGCCGGCGGCCGTTCCACCGAACGGAGGGGCCGGGAATACAAGCTCCGCTCGGGGCTACGACGCCGCCGGCTAGTCTCTCCTCCACATAAGTGCGCAAGGCTTCGTTGAGCGCAAGCTTGGTCGGTTTGGGCCGGCGGGCAGATCGGTCCGCATGCCATTGGGCAGTTGTTGCCCGATACTCCAACCCGCCGCCGCGGGTGGCCGCGTTCCTACGCAGTTCACGGGAAACTGTCGAAGCAGCTCGCCCCAAGCGGCGCCCGATCTCCTGTATGGAATGGCCCTGCACCTTTAAAAGGGCGATGTCCTCGCGTTCAGCCAACGAAAGGTAGCGCCCGGAGAGAGGTTTGGCCGAAGATCTGAACATCGCTGGTGGCATGCCGCCCGCCCTCCGGAATAATCTGCTTCCGACAGGTTGCGATAATCCAGCCTCAAGCGCAGCATCTTCGCTGCTCTGCCCTGTGGCAATCGCCCTCCAAAATCTATTCTGTTTATCGCGTCCTGCAACAGACGGCCGGCCTGGCGATGGCAATGGCGCCCGTCCTGACCGCGCCGATCGCCGATTTACAACCTTCATCGCAACCTCCAACGTCATGGTGTTGCGACGACCGTTTGAATCCGCCCTGGCTGCCCTGGTCGGAGTGATGCAACAGCGCATCCGGCTTGCCGCGTCGCCAGACGGCCATCAACAGTGCGTCCGTCACGAGCTGTGCGGTCATGGCGGCACTCATCGACCAGCCCACCACGCGGCGCGAGAACAGGTCGATCACCGCTGCGACATAGAGCCAGCCTTCGGCCGTCCGAGATAGGTGAAGTCGGCGATCCATTTCTGGTTGGGACGCTCGGCGGCGAACTGCCGGTCAAGGAGGTTCGCCGGTACGGTCTCGAGCTGTCGATCGCCGCTGTCCTTCGGCAAGCGCCGACGTCGCGGCCGCGCCCGCAAGCCTTGCAGCCGCATCAACCGCTCAATCCGGTGCAGGCCACAATCCGCCCCGTCGGCGAGCAGATCGCGCCACACCGGCGTGCGCCATAGGTGCGGTCGCTCGCGGCGAAGCTGGCCTTGACCTTGCCGTCGAGCTCCTCGTCGCTGCGGGATCTGGCGCTGGGAGAGCGGTTGAGCTAGGCATGGAAGCCCGACCGCGATACTCCGAGCGCATCGCATAGCCATGCCACCGGCCAGATCGTCCGGTGCTTCGCAACGAAGGCGAACTTCATGTCGCTTCCTTCGCGAAGTAGGCTGCGGCCTTCCTAAGAAACAGCCGGATTGGCGTCCCCCGGAATGGCCTGCAACAGGAAGCCTAGCGATTTGGCCCTCCGCTGAAGGTTGGCGACG
>NZ_JADPKL010000009.1:0-1898 GCF_023073935.1 Bradyrhizobium sp. 147
GTCGGGTGAGTAGGCCGGAGGGATTTCACCTCCAGCCTCTCGCAGAACCGGGCGTGAGACTCTCGCCTCACCCGGCTCCCATCAGGCAAGCTTGCCGCCATCGCCAAGTTGCCAATGCACAAAGAGCCTGCGGTTCTCACTCGCGATCTTCTCCAGGAAGAGACGCGCGCGTCCTAAGCGGTGATGGAAGCGCTTGTACTTTCGCTTCAACCAGATAGCCAACGTCTGGTTGATGTAGCGCGCCAAAGGATAGAGCGCCGAACGCGTGTATTGCCCATAATAAGCGATCCACCCCCTAACCATCGGGTTTAGTTCGCGGGCAATATCGTCCAACGTCACTTCGGTTCGCTTGCGAAGTTTCAAGCCGCGGATCGTCGCTCGCATGGCGTTCAGCGCTGGCTTGCTGACCGCCGGAGTGAACCCGCAGAACATCCTCTGCGAACGCGGCCCCAGGACCGATCGCGGCCGGAAGCAATAACCGAGAAAGTCAAACATGACCGTCTCGCTTTTGCCCCGGCGTCGGTCGTCCTTGCAGTAGACGATCCTCGTCTTCGTAGGATGCAATTCCAGGCGGCACTCCGCCAGCCGAGCCTGGAGCGCTTCGCGAACGCTTTGCGCCTCCATCTCATTCCGACAATGTACCAACCCGTCATCCGCATACCGACACCACCTGAGATCGGGGAACGTCCGCGCTATCCAGAGATCAAATGCATAGTGCATGAAGAGGTTGGCGAGGATCGGGCTCACCACGCCCCCTTGTGGGGTGCCGCGGCTTCGCTCGATTATTGTTCCATCCTCTTGCACAATCGGCGCTGTCAGCCATCGTTCGATGTAGAGCAGCGCCCATGCACACGTCACATGTTTCCGGACGGCCCGCAGCAAGAGCTCGTGGTCGATGTTGTCAAACAATCCTTTGATGTCGAACTCTATAACCCAATCGTACTTCCAGCATCGCTGTCGCGTGACGCCTACCGCATCGAGAGCCGATTTGCCGGGTCTGTAGCCGTAAGAATCCGCCAGAAAGATTGCGTCGAGAGCCGGCTCAATCAGTTGTTTGACAACCGTCTGTGCCACGCGGTCTGCCACAGTGGGCACCCCGAGGATCCTTTGGCCTCCACTCTTCTTCGGAATGGACACGGCGCGAACAGGGGGCGGGAAGTAAGCGCCTGAGCTCATTCGATTCCAAATCTTGTAGAGATTGTTCTTCAAGTCGGACTCGAACTGCTCGATCGTCACTCCGTCGACGCCAGCTGCGCCACCATTGGATCGCACCTGCAGATATGCTTCGTACACCTCTCTCTTATCGATGTTGAACGACTTGCTCGGCTGGTTCATCGACGTCCTCCTGTTGCCAGTTGCGACGATGGCCAGCCCACCTGACCCGATCCCTTCGCTCCGGCCCCATTACGAGCCTTCGTCGCTAATACGGATCGGTCCGTCCCAGTGCTCCGCGTCGGTACTCTCGCCTCACGGTCTTCTCCGCTTGTGCTTCTCCCTTTCCATCGGAGCGACTGGTTCCTGCAGTTCCGCGACAGCGCCTGCATCCGATTCACGCCCCCTCAACGCCGGTCGCCGCCCACCCGGTCATCAGGCTCCCAGCGGGCTCATCCCAGAGGGACGACACACCTCTGGTTTTGACGACGATTTCCACGTTACGACGGTTCATCGGTGGGTTCATTTTCATTCGTCTCTCGGACGCGTATCCGTTCGGGTATCACCCGACCGTTAGCTTCAACGCTCACGACCACGCCTCTTAAGCGAAGCCGCTTGAAGTGATTTGAGACCTACTCCTGAAAGTCGATCCCGAGGGGCCTGCCCTCATCGCTACCGCAGCTTATGCACACAGATTCTCAGACCATCTCGATCATCCTTTCTGTGTGCTTCTGCAGCACACTATC
>NZ_JADPKL010000032.1:0-1851 GCF_023073935.1 Bradyrhizobium sp. 147
CCAAGCGGCTGAAGACGCTGGATGACGAGAACACGCGGCTGAAACGGGTGCTGGCCGACGCCATGCTGGACGACGCGGCCTGAAAGGACCTCTTGGGAAAGAAGTGGGGACGTCCGCGGCCAAGCGGAAAGCTGTCGCGCATCCGTGGATGCCCACGGGATGAGCGAACGGCGGGCGTGTAAAGCCATCGGCTGCTGCCGCATGACCATGAGATACCAGACGACCCGGGCGGACGAAGCCGGCCTCCGCCAGCGCATCAGGGCGATCGCCCAGGAGCGCCGTCGCGTCGGCTATCGACGCCTGCACGTTCTGCTCAAGCGGGAGGGCTACGTAATCAACCATAAGAAGCTGTTCCGGCTCTACCGGGAAGAGAGGCTTGCGGTGCGTCGCCGTGGCGGCGCAAGCGGGCGATCGGGACCTCGAACGACCGCTGGTCGCTCGACTGCGTGTCGGATCAGCTCACCGATGGCCGCCGCTTCCGCATCCTCACCGTCGTCGATGATTGCACCCGCGAGTGCCTGGCGCTGGTGGCCGACACCTCGCTCTCCGGCAACCGTGTGGCGCGGGAGCTGGACCGGCTGGTGATGGAGCGCGGCAAGCCGAAGATGGTGGTCAGCGACAACGGTAGCGAGTTCACCAGCAATGCCATCCTCAGCTCGGGCCGACCAGAGCCGTGTCGACTGGCACTACATCGCGCCGGGCAAGCCCATGCAGAATGCCTTCATCGAGAGCTTCAGGTATAGACGGCCCCGCCGATGCAAGGGATTTCAGCAGCACTTTGGTTACCGGTCGGGTGCGTTCATGTATACGGCCTGTTAGTGCGACCGATGCCATGGCCGCTGGCCCTGATGGAGATCGCGGATCGAGGCCTCATCAACGGGTCGCGCTTGTTGCGCTTAAAACTCTTCGGGCTTTCTCGATCCCCAGCTCCGCCGGTTTCCATCACGCCGTCATCTGCCCTCACACTTTAGGGTGGCCAAAAAAGCGCGGCAGCTCAGGCCGCGAGCTTAGGCCGATAGAACTCACCGGTCGTCATCATTGCCCAGATGATCCGAGCCAACTTGTTGGCGACAGCGACGGCAACAACCATGGGCCGACGCCGTTCAAGCAGGGCTTCGATCCAGCCAGCTCGGACCCGGGACCGGGCCTTTGGATACCGAACGACGTTGCGTGCCCCAATGACAAGCAAATGCCTGAGATAGGAATCGCCCTGCTTTGTTATGCGGCCGAGCCTGTCCTTCCCGCCGGTGGAATTCTGTTTAGGCGTCAGGCCAAGCCAGGCCGCGAACTCCCGCCCGGAGCGGAAAATTGTCGCGTACGGCACGGTCGCGGCGAGAGCTGTGGCTGTTATGGGACCGATCCCGGGGATCGAGGACAGCAACTTCGCCATCGGATTTACGCGCTGGATCTGAGCCAGCTCGCGCTCGATAGCTTCGACCTGCCGGTCCAATTCCTTCAGTTGGTTCACAAGGACGGCTAGTGCGATCCGGGCGTGGGCCGGTAGCGTCAGTTGCTCGTCATCCAACACGTCCACCAGACCATCCACCCGTTGCCGGCCTTGCCCGACGATGATTCCGAACTCAGCAAAGTGAGCCCGAATGGCGCAGGCTGTCATGGTTCGTTGGCGGACCAATAAGCCTCTTGCACGATGAAGCATCAAGAAGCCCTGGTTCTCGCCGCTCTTGATGGGAACGAACCGCATATTGGGACGGGTGACCGCTTCGCAGATCGCGGCCGCGTCAGCGGCGTCATTCTTGGCTCCTCTTCGTACGTAGGGTTTAACATAGGCCGGCGGGATCAATCTCACATCATGTCCAAACTGCCGAATCTCCCGCGCCCAGTGGTGAGCAG
>NZ_JADPKL010000057.1:0-1845 GCF_023073935.1 Bradyrhizobium sp. 147
CGTCGCGGCTGAGATCGGCGGCATTGTCCTGTTCGGCCAATTGCCGATAGGCGGCCGCCATTCCGGCAAGGCCGAGGGCCTGCATCTGGTCGAGGGTCGGGTGGGTCAGCATCACGATCTTCCTTTCCTTCATTGATAATAGGCGCCGCCACGGATGTTGGCGTGGGAGGGCGTGGCTTTGATGGGCTCGGCGGCAGGGCTGGCGCGGTCCAGCCCGGATTTGAGGATGGCGCTCACGGAGGAGTAATTGACCGCGTTGATGGCGAGCGCCCTCTCACAGGCCGCTTCCAGCCGATTGCGCTCGTAGCGCCGCGCCAGGGCGATGATCCCCATGGCGGAGCGATAACCCTGCTCGGGATGCGGGCGCTCACGCATCATCCGCTCGACCAGGGTGGCGGCGTTGACGCCGACCCGCGCTGCCCTCTTGATCAAACTCGCCGGTGTCATATTGGCGTAACGCTGATGGGCCTTGGGCATGTGCTCGTTCACGGTGACATGGCCGCTGCGCTGAGAGCGGCGCACATGGCTGGCGACACGCGTGTGATCCTGGAAGATCTCGACGGCTCGATACGTGAGCCGGACGTCCACCCGACGACCGATCAGTCGGTGCGGCACCGAGTAAAAGGTCTTGTCGACTTCGACGTGATAATCGGGATGGACCTTCGCCGTTTTCCACTCGGCGTATTCGAACGGTTCGCTCGGCAGCGGCGCCAGCGCCTCGCGCTCGATCTCCTCGAACAGCTGCCGGCGGGATTTGCCGATATGGCGCATCGGCCGATTGTTCAGCTCCTCCAGCAAACCGCCGATCGCGGCATTGAGATCGGTCAGGTTGAAGAACCGCCGATGGCGCAGCCGTGCCAGAATCCAGCGCTCAACAATTAGCACCGCGCCTTCAACCTTGCCCTTGTCGCGCGGCTTGCGGCTGCGGGTCGGCAAAATCGTCGTGTCGTAGTGCTCGGCCATGGCGGCAAAGGTTTGGTTGAGCGTCGGCTCGAACCACAACGCCTTGACGACCCCGGCCTTCAGATTGTCGCAGACGATCGCCTTGGGGACTCCGCCGAAGTACGACAGCGCCCGGGTCTGGCCTTCGATCCAATCTGGCAGTCGCTGACCGAAGCTCGCCATAGCGAAGGTCAGCGACGAGGCCCCGAGCACCGCGACAAATATCTGCGCCTGACGGATCTCGCCGGTTTGCGGATCGGTCACCTCCACCGTCGGGCCGGCATAGTCGGTCTGCATCACCGCACCCGCCGCGTGGCGGTGGCGGAAGGTTGGGTTCGCCCGCCGCCGGTAGGCGTCAAACTTCTCGCAGAACCAAGTGTAACCGTAGCCGTCGGGATGAGCCGTCCGGTATTCCTGCCAAAGCAGCGTCAGCGTCACGCCCTTGCGCTTGAGTTCCTGCGCCACCCGTGGCCACTCAGGCTCGCTCAAGTCCTGCGGCGGTCGCCCGACCCGCCGGAACAAGGCCCGCTGTAACGCCGCCTCGCTCTCGCAAATCGGCGGCAGCGGCCAGCTCAAGCCCGCTTCGCGGGCCCGCAGCAGGTAGGTGGCAACCGAGGTCTTGCTGATCTGCAGCCGTTCCGAGATTGCCCGCACCGACAGGCCCTGCTCGTACGTCAGCCTCAGGATCGATCGTAGGTCCTTCACAGTGGTTCGTTTCGCTTGCTTCCGTCTCGGCATTGCCCCTCTCAAACTCAGCTTGAGAGAGAACATTGCCTGAACGGCGCTCCCGAAAACCAACCTCCCGCATCTGTCCGCGATTTAGCGGAATCCCTGTCCCGGAGTTACTGAAATCGCTGTCCGCGAATTACCGAAATCGCTGTCCGGGAATTGCCGAAACACGCA
>NZ_JADPKL010000125.1:0-90000 GCF_023073935.1 Bradyrhizobium sp. 147
GACCAGCTCCGACGACCCGAGCGCTCCCAGCAGAGCACGCCGATCAAAGGGGTCCCTTTTGGATGCCGATAGGGGGTCCCAGTCGAACGCCGATTGACAGCCTTGAGACGCTTCGTCGGGCGCGAGACCGAACTTGGCGCGCTTCGCGCATCCATTTCACCTAGCGCACCGAGCACGTCGCTGTATTTCATCCACGGGCCCGGCGGCATCGGAAAGACCACCTTGCTGGAGCGGCTGCGCGCCGAAGCGGTCACAAGCGACGTCGGCTTTTTCATGATTGATGCCGCGGGTATTCCACCGAGACCGGAGGCGCTCATTGGTGCCGCAAGAAGCGCAATTGAACCGGACAGTAAGGCCGACGGTATCGACGTGCTTGCTTCAGGCCGGCTGGTATCCGGTCGCAACGTGCTGGTGATCGATTCGTTTGAACACCTTGAGCCCGCCAGCGGCTGGGTGCGCGATACGTTGCTCCCAAGCTTGCCTTCGCAAACGACCGTGGTGTTGGCCGGACGTCAACCGCCTGACTCGCATTGGACCGCGCATCCCCTGTGGTGCACAGCAATGCAATGCATCGGCCTGGATTCTCTTTCCCGCACGGATTCGGCGCATCTGCTCACGGCTTACGGTGTCGGGGAGGACGCGCATGCCGCGATCCTCGATCTCTGCCACGGACATCCGCTAGCTTTGGTCATGCTCGCTGCCGAGGTTCGGCGCGCGGATCATGTCCCTCAAGGATTGGGTCCGGATATTGTCCGGGAGTTAACCCGCCGCTGCGTCGCCGAAGCCCCAACCCCGCAGCACCGGACAGCGCTTGAAGTCTGTGCACAGGCATTGACAACGACGGCCCCGTTGTTGTCCGACGTCGTGGATTCGGCAAGTGCGCCCATGCTGTTCGAGTGGCTCGCTATGCAGAATTATGTGCGAGTCAGCCCCCACGGCCTTCAGCCGCATGAACTGGTGCGGGCGGCGATTGATGAAGAACTGCGTTGGCGAGACCCTCAGGCCTTACGACGACTTCAACATTCGATCAGTCGGCATTTGATTCGGCGCCTCCGCGACGGCCGGGACATCTTGCGGACCGGAGTCGAATTACAGTTCCTTGGCCGCCATTCGCCGCTGATGCAGCGCTACTTCGACTATCCCACGATGGGTAGCATAACAGTGGGTCCAGCGACGGAAGCTGACTCGAGCGGCATCGCACGCTTGCGTGATGGTGCGCTGCCGCCCGCCGAACGCGTGTTGTTTGAACATTGGAGCCGACACAGCGCCACCCGCGCGCTCGTGGCGCGCCAACGCGATGGCATGGTTTGTGGGGTGACCTTGGTGCTGCGGCTCGACGGACTGGACGACCGCAGCGCCGCGATTGATCCGGTCGTGGATGCCGTGTGCGGGGTGCTGGGCGACGGACTTCATGATCCGGATGGGATAGCCGTATCGTTGATGTCCAGGTTTACGATACCGGAGGGCGAAAGACGCGGATTGAATCCGGCGATGAACGCCTTGCAGATTTGTCACTCCACCCTTTGGGCGACCGAGCGCAATCTAAGGTTCTATGTCGTGGTTTCCGTCCACCCCGATCATTTTGCGCCTCTCCTCGAAGGCACAGGCTTCCTGCGCATGCCCGCCTGCGATCTCGTCATCGACGGCCTGCCCATCGGCTGCTTCGTCCGGAACTGGCAAACGGAACCCTGGCTGGAGTGGCGCGATCGGATGCTCGCAATGGCGCCGTCCCCTTAAGAGGAGACAACCGCTTGTTGCCGACACCTAAGGAGCCGCCGCGTTTAGATCCAGCGGCCCCCGCAAGCTGCTCTGGCGCCAATCGATGAAGGCCCTCCTTGAGGCGGCTGATGATTGCGGTGTGCTCGCAACGACGAAGCGAAAGCAACACGGCGCGTTGCACAGAGGCCGGAGGCGGACTAACGGTGCCCCATGACCAGATGGCGTCCTCATGCCCATATCAGGGTCGTCGCGATCGGCCTGCATTGGCGGGACGGACGCCTGCTGGCGGCCGAGGTTCGTGACGATGCAGGCCGGATCAAGGGCGTGCGCCCGCTCGGCGGCGAGATCGAGTTCGGCGAAAGCTGGCGGGCTGCCCTGGCGCGCGAATTCAACGAAGAGCTCGGCGTCGACGTCGTCCTCAAAGGCGAGCCCTTGATGCTGGAGAATATCTTCGCGCACGAGGGAGCAACCGGGCACGAGGTGATGTTCATCTCCGAGGTCGAGTTTCCCGATGCTGCATTCCGCGATCACGACCACATCGATTTCAGGGAGGACAACGGCGCGCACGTCGTCGCCCGCTGGTTCGATCTCGCCGATCTCGACGTGGAAGGTGCCCCGAGCCTGTTTCCGACCGGGCTGAAAGACCTGCTGCTGGGGCAAAAGACGCGTCGGCGTGAGAGGCGCTCCCTTCACCGGCGCTCGCCGGAGTCGCGTCGGTAGCGGAAGTCGCAATGATCGGCGCCTTGCATGATGGTCTGCGTGCGCGTGAGCGTGATGTCAGGGCCGAAGCCATCTGCTGTCGCAAAGTCGGCGGTGCAGATCAGGAGAAAGCCGAGCTCGGGCTCGCCGAGCGCCTTGTAGAACTCGGCATAAGCGCATCGTTTCACGTCGAAGGCGAAGACGTCTTTGGACTGCTCGATGACGTCATAGGCGAGCGCGTCGCCGCGGGCATAGGTCGTGAAGGCGGACCCGACCGCCTGGCCGAGGTCTGTCTCGTTCTTGTTCAGGTTCTTCGATTTCCAGAATTCCTCGCCGAAGCCGCGATAGAGATCGCCGAGCGCCTTGCGCACCAGCGCGTTGGCGCGCGCCTCGCCGAGCTCGGCCTGCAATGCCTTGACCAGCGGCACCAGCACCTGCGCCTGGATTTTTGCCTGTTCGATGACGGACACGCTCATGGGCAGCCTCGCGTCTTGGATCAAGGCCGTAGATTTATGAGTGACGGTGACGACCATCACCGCAGAGGATCTACGACTGCGGCAAGAATAGCCGCGATAGCGACGATTGGCTAACTTTCCGCAGGATAAACCAAGCTGCCGTCAGCCATAACGCGCGCCGCCGGGTTCATCTCGGCCGGTTTGACCTGCCCTGGTCCCAGAATGTGAAACACGGTTTCGCCGGCGGCGAGCAGATAATCGGTGATGATGCGTCGGTGACATCGCCACCATAATGTTTCCGCGCACATGATGGCGCAGCGCTGCGTCTGCCCGAGATCGCGCAAATGAGCCAGACCATCGTGAAAGGCCGCGCTCATGGCGTGGTCGGCATAATTATGAAAGCTGCCGTTCTGCCAGAAAGCATTGGTCTCGCGCGGCACCTCGCCCTTGCGGCTGCGCAGGCCGCCGAGCGAGGCGATATGCTCGTAGCCGATCGAAACGGCCGCGAGCGACTCCGGCAGCGTGTCGCGATTATACTGCGGATTGGTGCGCGAGCGGGGAACGGTGCGAACGTCGGCCAGATATGTGATCGAGCTGCCTCGCAGCAACTCGACGAATTCCCCAATCGAACGCGTGGCATGACCGATGGTGAAGAAGGGATGAGCCATGGGGATGCCTTGCCCACCTCACGTTCGTCAGCTCTGCAACAATCGCAACGCCTTGCCCTTGTCCAGGGCGACGTGATCGGTCTTATCGCTCTTGATCTCGTATTGCGGATCGTCCGGCGTGGCGTGGTGGACGTAGCCCTTGTAGTCGACGTTCGCGGTGTGCACGCGCAGGATACGGCCGCGCACGCGGCCGGCCTCCGAATTCCAGCTGACGTGGTCGCCGCGCTTGAAGGTTTTCGGCATGGCGGACCAATACCGATGGCATCGGGCTGTTCCAGGGACACCCCAGTCCGTCTACGCTTCGCGTTAGTATCCGTTGAATCGTGGCTTGCCGGCGATAAGCCCGCCTGCGCCCTTTGGGCTTCGGCGTGGCATCCTTCTCTCGCTTCGCGAGCGAAGGATGGTGGGCACGACAGGGATCGAACCTGTGACCCCTACCATGTCAAGGTAGTGCTCTCCCGCTGAGCTACGTGCCCTAGAGGTCGTCTAGATCGGGTGGGGTCCCTATAACGGCTCAGGGGAGCCTGTGCAAGGACGGAAGGGGCCGATTCAGGCCGCCAGCATCTTGTTCACTTCGCTGACCAATTCGCGCAGATGGACGGGTTTGGACAGTACCTTGGCATTCTTGGGGGCGTCCGAATCCGAGTTCAGGGCCACCGCGGCGAAGCCGGTGATGAACATGATTTTTATGTCGGGGTCGAGTTCCGAGGCGCGGCGGGCGAGCTCGATGCCGTCCATCTCCGGCATCACGATGTCGGTCAGCAGCATCTCGAACGGTTCTTCCCGTAACCGCTGATAGGCGGCCAGGCCGTTGTCGTGGGACGAGACCTGAAAACCGGCGTTTTCCAGCGCCTTGACCAGGAAGCGGCGCATGTCGTTGTCGTCTTCGGCGAGCAGGATCTTTGGCATGGCAGGAAACGTCGAATCCCCAGAGGATATCAGCAGAGGTCACTAAGCCCGACAGAGGGTAAATTTGGGGTGAAAATCTTAACCCTGAGACAGCTGCCACTGCCGGTCCCTTGTGAACCGGAATGCAGATCGAATCAATCGAGCCGCCGACGCATCCCCACCTCCCTGCCCGCACGGTTAAGACGTGTTCCAACGGCCATCGCATCTTTTCGCTTGGCAGAATGGTTGCGATTCCGGACAATGACGACACATAAGAGCCGCTCGATCGGCCGAATCAATGCGATCTGGACCACGCCAGATCCCGGCGCGAAGGGACGAAGCCTGAGAAGATGACCCGGTTTGACGGCGCGACGTCGCCAGCCTTTGAGATCGTGGAGCCCGCGCAATGGCGTGCCCCGGTCATCTTCAACTCGCCCCATTCCGGCTCGACCTATCCGGACGAATTCCTCAGCGCCTCCAGAATCGATCTGCCGACGCTGCGGCGGTCCGAAGATTCCTTCATGGACGAGCTGATCGGCCATTTGAGCGATCGCGGCTTTCCCACCGTGCGGGTCAACTTTCCCCGCTCCTATGTCGACGTCAACCGCGAGCCCTATGAGCTCGACCCGCGCATGTTCACAGGCCGTCTGCCAAGCTTTGCCAATACCCGCTCGATGCGGGTCGCCGGGGGTCTCGGCACCATTCCGCGCGTGGTCGGTGACGGACAGGAGATCTACCGCGACCGCATCCTGGTCGACGACGCGCTGGGGCGGATCGAGACGCTGTATAAGCCCTACCATCGCGCGCTGCGCCGGCTGATTAACAAGGTACACCAGATGTTCGGCACCGTGGTGCTGGTCGACTGCCACTCGATGCCCTCGGTCGGCGTCTCCCGCGACGAGCCGCGCCGGCCCGATATCGTGATCGGCGACCGCTACGGCACGAGCTGCACGCCGCTGCTTCCCGACCGCGTCGAGGAGACCATGACGGGGCTCGGCTATTCGATCGGCCGCAACAAGCCCTATGCCGGCGGCTTCATCACCGAGCATTACGGCAACCCCGCAAGCGGCTTGCACGCCGTGCAGCTCGAGCTCAATCGCGCGATCTACATGGACGAACGGCGGCGCGAGCGCGGTCCGCGCTTTGCGCAAGTCGCAAGCGACTTCGCCATCCTCGCCGACGTGCTGGCGGCCACGATCCCGTTCGGCGATCTCGGCCCGTTCCAGGCCGCAGCGGAATAGCTTGGATTTTTCCGGAACGATCCGGGCCGTGAGCAACGGCGGGCGCGTTTCGCTTCGCATCGCCGGCGCGCTGAAAACGAAAACAGGCTCCGAAAGAAAAAAGGGCCGCTTCTGATGAAGAAGCGGCCCAAGTCTAGGGAGGAAACGCCCAAGGAGGGCAGCGGTAACGCAAAGCGCTACCGCACCGCAACAATATGCGACCGCGCCGCACAAAGTGCAAGGGCTTTTGAGCGATTTCCCATGCAAAACACACATGGCTCAGTTGCTTCTATGGAAACCCAGATTCACTTCCATTGATAAGGAAATTCAATGGGTTGATAGGTGTTTGCATACGAACGAGGCATCATTGGAACTAAGTTTTCAACGCTGTGATCGATATTTGGCCAAGAGATGACTGAGATGAGGCAGCCGGCTTGCGGCATTCAAAATACCAGGGAGCATTCAAAGACAGCGCTGCAAGATTGTGCCGATTTGAGCTAGGCAGAAGCGAGCTTCATTCGACTTTCGCTTTCGAGGATACGCCGTGACGGTGATCGACTTCTCAGCTTTCATCGGACGGCTCGCCACCGTCTCCGGCGAAACCATCCTGCCGTTCTTCCGCACCTCATTGTCGGTCGACGACAAGAGCAAGACCAAGGATTTCGATCCCGTGACGGAAGCCGACCGCGCCGCGGAGGCAGTGATGCGGCGGCTGATCAAGGCCAGCTTTCCCCAGCACGGCATCGTCGGCGAGGAGTTCGGCAATGAGCGCGACGACGCCGACTATGTCTGGGTGCTCGACCCCATCGACGGCACGAAATCCTTCATCGGCGGCTTTCCGATCTGGGGCACCCTGATCGCGCTGCTGCACAAGGGCGCGCCAGTGTTCGGCATGATGCACCAACCCTTCATCGGCGAACGCTTCTCCGGCGACAACGGCTTGGCCAATTACAAGGGGCCCTCCGGCGAGCGGCGGCTCCAGGTCCGGCGCTGCGCCTCGCTCTCGCAAGCCACGACCTACACCACCAGCCCGCTGCTGATGAACGAGCGCGACCGCGCCATCTTTGGCCGCATCGAGCAGGGCGCGCGGCTGTCGCGCTATGGCGGCGATTGCTATTCCTATTGCATGCTCGCGGCCGGCCATGTCGACCTCGTGGTCGAGACCGAGCTGAAGCCCTACGACATCGCGGCGCTGATCCCGATCGTGACCGGCGCCGGCGGCATCGTCACCACCTGGGAAGGCAAGCCGGCCCAGGGGGGCGGCCGCATCATCGCGGCTGGCGACCCCAGGGTCCACGAAGAAGCACTCAAGCTATTGAACCAATAACAACGCGAGCGGAGGGCTTGCATGACCGTCTCACGCAGGCTGCTCCTCGGATTGTTCCTGCTTCTACTGCCGACGCTCGCCTCCGCGCAGAATTTTCCGGCCAAGCCGATCAAGCTGATCGTGCCGTTCCCGGCCGGCGGTCCCAACGATATCATCGCCCGGGTGATCGGCCAGCGCATGTCGAAACTGTCGGGACAGCCGGTGCTGATCGACAATCGCGGCGGCCAGGGCGGCGTGCTCGGCACTGACGCCGTCTCCAAGGCCGCGCCCGACGGCTACACCGTCGCGATCTCCTCAGCCGGCGCGCTGGCGATCAGCCCGAGTATGGAGAAGGTCGCCTACGACACGCTCAACGATCTCACGCCGGTGACGCTGGTTGCGACCGTGCCGGAAATGCTGGTGGTCGCGACCAACGTGCCCGCCAAGGACATCGGCGAGTTGATTGCGCTCGCCAGGGCGCAGCCGGGAAAGCTCAACTTCGCCTCCTCCGGCCCCGGCAGCCTACCGCATCTCGCCGGCGAATTGTTCAAGCTGACGGCGAAGATCGACATCGTGCACGTGCCGTATCGCGGCGCCGCGCCGGCGGTGAACGATCTTCTGGGACAGCAGGTGCAGATGACGTTCCTCGACCTGCCGGTGCTGCTGCCGCAGGTCAAGGCCGGCGCCTTGCGCCCCATTGCGGTCGGCTCGGCCGAGCGCGCACCGACCGCGCCCGACGTGCCGACCACCGCGGAAGCGGGATTTCCCGCGCTACGTATCGAGAACTGGTACGGCATGGTCGCCCCCAAGGGCACACCGAACGAGATCGTCGCCGCGCTGCATGCTCTTGCGACGAAGGCGATGGCCGATCCGGCGGTGAAGGAGAAGCTCGCAGCCCAAGGCGCGACGCTGATCGGCGATGAGCCGGAGCATTTTCGCAGCTTCATCGCGGATGAGACCAAGAAGTGGGCGAAGGTGATCAAGGACGCCGGCGTGGAGACGGCAAAGTAAAGCCCACAGACGCCGGAAATAGTTTGTCGAGCCGGTCGAAATACGGAATTGCGTGGAGGTATGCCTTGGCCTCTATCAGCTTCTCGCTGCCTCGACGCAGCAAATCCGATATGGGGATCGACGCGCGCGGCGACCTCGCTGTCGAGCGCGAGCACGAGCCGCAGCACGCTATTGGTCGCGGATGCTGAGGACCAAATTGATGCTGAAGTTCTGAGGCTCGAAGACTGTTCGGGTATCCTGCTTCCGATCGAGACGTTGCAGCGATTACCCTAGCCGCGATCCACTGCGAGCGGCTTCATACAGGTTAATCGCACGCTTGAATCCCTGGGACGCGCGTGCTGCGCGCCCTTTTTGGAACGCAGCCTCACCGGCCGCGTTCATTGTCGAAATTGGAGATTTCAATGAAACATCGTTTGCTGATGATTGCCGCCGTCCTGTCGTTTGTGACGAGCTTCGGCCCTGCGACGGCGGTCGCACAGGATCGCTACTGCCTCCAGGGCCGGATTTGGGGCTATCCGGGCAATTGCCAGTTCGCCAGCTACGCTCAGTGCATGGCGACCGCATCGGGCACGCAGGCCTATTGCGGCATCAACCCTCGACATGCCTACGCACGCCGCCACAGGGGATACCGGTGATCAGCCTGAATCAGACCGACAACCGGGGCCCGCCTTGACTGACCGCGCCGCTGAGCCGAGCGGCGCCGAGACAGCAGAGCGCCAGCTCACCGCCGTAACGGATCGAAATGGATCACATTCTGGCCAGTTGCGGCTTCCTCCCTGAGTTCGCGCCAGTGCAGATTGCCGGCCGGTGGCTCGGCGATGAAGCTGCAGCCGAGCGCAAAAGCGACCTGACCTACGGCAACCAGACATTTCAGCGCCTGGGCCATGCCCTGGAAGCCCGCCAGCTTCGCGCGGAGCTGCAGGACCTTGTTTGCGACGACCTCGTCGATCTCCAGGGCTACCGCCAGGGTCGCGAAGAGGCCGGACCTGAAAAATCCTTTGATCTTTCGGAAGCGGTGGCGCAGCGGTGGCGGGCGGGCCTTCTGGATATGCAATATGCAGCAAGCGTCGCTCCGATCCGGAACGGGATCTGCACCGTGCGCCGGCGATAGCGATCGCTCTAGGAGCTTCGATCGATACGCTGACGCACGTCGAGGAGAAATCGGGTCAGACCATCGTCGGCGGCCATTCCCTCAGGCGGCGCAATGGTCGTGATGCCCCAGTTCGCCAATACGGCTTCCTGCACCGGATTGCGCTGGGCGACGAACACGAAGGATTTCGGCCGGTCCTGTCGGTGCCCGGATTCATCCCAAATCTGCCAAATCCGGTGCAGCAGCAGCCGTATGTTTGGATCGGACATGCTGTAGCCGACGAAGAGCAGCGTGCTTCCCAAAGCATCGGCGCGAAAACGGATATCGAGCGGGGAATTGAATGCGAGCCGGTTGAGAAAGTCGGTCTCGGTCAGAACGAGCGAGGCATCATCGTCGAAGTCGCCGTGGAATTTGATGATGTGCGTGACGCCGGCGCCAGCGCTCGCGATCTCCTTCGCGTTGCTGATCTTCGCGTATGGCTTTTTCAGAACATCGAAGGCAGTCTCGAGATTGCGATCGTAGTTCGTTGTGTAGATGACCGGAAAATCGAGCTCGACGATGATCCGGTGGAGCTCCGAGGTGGCGATTCTCTCTGGATCGACGCGCCAATTGCGATCGAGCCAGCTGCGGAGCGGGCCGATGCCCCCACGCTTCAGCCGGTAATACTCCGCAAGCATCTGATAGCCGCCGTGCATTCCCTCGAGGACGTCCCGTTCGAGGCCGAGATCGTCGAGCAGATGCTCGATCAGGGACTGCCAGGATGGCAATCCGACGGCCATCGAGACGCCGGCGCCGACGAACAGCACCGCGCGACGTCGTTCTATGGCCGCAGCCAGAACTTCGTGAGGCGGCCGCTCCTCAGATGCAAGCCTTGTCGGTCTTTGCTTCATCTAGCTTGAATGATTGCGCGGGACGCTGGTTCCTGGACAAGAAAGCCCGCCTGCCGCTCAGCAGCGAGGACGCACCCTTTTCCGTTCGCGCCGCGAAGCGGGCAATCAACCGCCGGAGCTCCGCTTTGTGCACCAGACGCGCCGCCGTTTCCGGGGAGACCCAGATCGCTTCCCGCTCCCCTTTTTCGGGCCACCAACGCTCCTGACCATGGACCTTCATGGGGAAGACGGCAACGTCCATGGTCCGCTTGCGGTCGCCCTTCCGTTTGCGATGCTTGAAGCTGCCCATCGCGCGTGTCGCAATGATGCCGACCAGACCCGCCTCCTCGTAGGCCTCCAGCGCAGCCGTGAGATGCGGCTCATTGTTGCGCATCGGCGATCCCTTGGGGACACTCCATCTGCGCTTGCGCCTGGTCGTGATCAGCATCACGCGCAGTTCGGAATTATCCAGACGAAACGGCAAAGCGGCGAACTGCTTCTTTCCCATCAAACTCCTCCGTTCGGAGATTGATAAGCAAGCGCCGCAGGCATGGTTCCTGTCTGCGGAGTGGCGTCTGCAGCGATCAGAACTTCCGCTCGACCATCTTGAGGCGCAGGGCGGCGATGGCTTCTCCCGGGTTGAGACCTTTCGGACATGCCTTGGCGCAATTGAGGATGGTGTGGCAGCGATAGATCCTGAAAGGGTCCTCGAGCATGTCGAGGCGCTCGCCTGTGGCTTCGTCCCGGCTGTCGTTGATCCATCGCGCGGCCTGAATCAGGGCCGCCGGGCCCAGGAAGCGCTCGGAATTCCACCAGTAGCTCGGGCACGACGTCGAGCAGCAGGCACAGAGAATGCACTCGTACAGGCCATCGAGCTTTGCCCGATCCTCGAGGCTTTGCCGCCATTCCCTCTGAGGCATGGGCGAACTGGTCTGCAGCCACGGCTCGATGAGGGCGAGTTGCGCATAGAAGTTCGTCAGGTCCGGCACCAGATCCTTCACCACGGGCTGATGCGGCAAGGGCAGCACGCGGAGCGGCTCACCATCCCGGATATCCTCGCTCATGGATTGGTGCAGGCCAGCGTGTTCTGGCCGGCGATGTTCATCGAGCATGAGCCGCACACGCCCTCGCGGCAGGATCGCCTGAACGTCAAGGTCGAGTCGACGTTGTTTTTGATCCAGATCAGGCCGTCCAGCACCATCGGCCCGCAATCCGTCGTGTCGACAAAGTAGGTGTCGAGCCGGGGATTGCGGCCATCGTCGGGATTCCAGCGATAGATGTGAAACTCGCGCAAGCTTTTGCTGCGCGGCTTTGGCCAGACCGTTCCTTGCCCGATGCGGGAGTTTCTTGGAAGCCTGAACTCCACCATGGTCACCTCCTCCGTCAGATCGGCACAGAGCAACGCAACTGCAGAAGATCATCCAGCAAGAGACCGAATAAGATGACCCTGAATGCCGGCGCTGTCGCGAGCAGCATCTGATGCCTTGCATTGATGACCCGTGCGCGAACCGGCACTTTTGCCGCGAGAAACAAGCCATCTCTCGCGCAAACGTTCCTATGACGATCGCGCCTCCGCGGCGCGAGGCTTGCGCATCGAAGCAGCCAATCCATCGAGACCAACCTGCGTTAAACGGCCAAGACGCTGGTTGGCACCAACGCCTGCTCCATGTCGATCTTCTCGACGAAGTAGGAACGTTCGACGCGGCGATGCGTCTGTCGTCCACGCACTGGAGATGCAATCTGCTGCAAGGATCGTTTTTGCCCGCTCTTGGCAGGCTCGGCTTGTCGACTACGCGGCAAGCGCCAGAACCATTTCGCAGAGAGACTTCCGGACGGCCACCTCATAGGTGGCGCGGGCGCGATGCAGACAACTCAGCTCGCCTTGTCGCGCACCGCAATTCCGCGGCAACACCCGACTCATGCCGCCGTGGCCCGCAAATGCTCCACCAGCATCTTCGCCAGTCTTGGCAGCGTCTTGAAGCTACGCGCGCAGATCACGAGCTTCCGGTTGGCGAAAGCATCGCGCAGGCGGACCATGGAGAGCGGCATGGTCTTGGCGCAGCGGCGGGCGGCGGCTTCGGGCACAAGCGCCACGCCGACATCGGCGGCGACCATCTGGCAGATCGCATCGAAGTCGCGCAGCCGCGCGCGGAAATGCGGGCGCATGCCGAGCCGCGCCGCATGTTTCGAAATATGCATCTGAAGCGCAGTGGCGCTGGTCAACCCGACGAAGTCACAGGCGCCCGCTTCCTGAAAGTCGATCTGGCGGCGGCCCGCGAACGGGCCGCGGCGCGACGTCACCAGCGTCAGCCGATCCTCGCTGAAGGGGAAGCGCTCGATATGCTCTGGCAGCGCGTGCTCGGCGGCAAAGCCGAGGTCGGCGGCCCCCGCGGTAATCGCCGCCGCGATATCGGTGCTCTCGCGCTCCTCGATGTCGATGGCGACGTCGGGATGTTCGCGCAGGAAGCCGGCCAGCGCTTTCGGCAGGTGCTCCGAGAGCCCTGAGGTATTGGCGAGGAAATGCACGCTGGCGCGCACGCCGCTGGCAAAGCCGGCGAGATCGCCACGCATGGCGTCGATCTGGTGGATGACGAGGCGCGCGTGATCAAGCAGGCTCTCGCCCGCCGCGGTCAGCTCGACGCCGCGGCGCCCGCGCTTGAGCAGCGCGACGCCGAGTGCATCTTCGAGGCCCTTGATGCGCGCGCTGGCCGAGGCAAGCGCCAGGTGCGACCGCTCCGCGCCGCGGGTGATGCTGCGCTGATCGGCGACCGCGATGAAGAGCTGGAGGTCGACAAGGTCGAAGCGCATGACGGTTTCTCCTCAGCCTTCGTATTCAGCGAAGGCTGTCTCCGTAACCTCCAGATTGTGCCGGCGCAAGGCTTAGGTCAATGTGCGGATATGTTCGACCCCCTTCTCATTGCCGTCGCCGCCGTGTTCCTGATCGCCGGATTCGTTAAGGGCGTCGTCGGGCTCGGCCTGCCGACGGTGTCCATGGGCCTGCTCGCGGTGAGCATGGCGCCGAGCCGCGCGATCGCCATCGTCATCGTGCCCGCGATTATCACCAACATCTGGCAGACCTTCGTCGGCCCTCATTTGCGCGACATCCTGAGGCGGCTCTGGCCGCTGATGATCGGCACCGTGATTGGATGCTGGCTCAATGCGGGCGCGCTGACCGGCCCGCATGCGCGCTACGGCACGATCGTGCTCGGCGCCCTGCTCGTCGTCTACGCGGTGATCGGCCTGAACAAATTCCAGTTCCGCGTCGCGCCTAAGAACGAGAAATGGGTCGGCGGCGTGGTCGGTGTCGTCACCGGCGTGATCTCGGCCTCGACCGGCGTGCAGGTGATCCCCTCGATGCCGTTCATGCAGGCGATCGGCATGGAGAAGGACGAACTGGTGCAGGCGCTCGGCGTGTTCTTCACAACGGCGACGCTGGCGCTCGCCTTCAACCTGACCGCCGTCGGATTGCTGACGCCCGCCAACGCCGTGCCTGGCGCCGTGGGACTCGCCATGGCCTTTGCCGGCATGTTCATCGGCCAGTCGGTACGGGCGCGGATGCCAGCGGAGGCGTTCCGCCGCTGGTTCCTGATCGCAATGATCCTGCTCGGCCTTTATCTTGCCGGCAGCGCGCTGGCGAAGGAATTTGCCTGACGGAAGTCACCGCGTCTCCAGCATGGCGACGCGGATGCCGAGATAGATGAAGAGGCCGCCGAGCGCGCGGTTGACCCAGGCGATCGCGCCCTCGGAGCTCCGCAAGCGATGGGCCGCCCTTGCCGCAAAGGCGGCCAGCACCAGGCACCACAGCGTCCCCGTGCAGATGAAGAGCAACCCGAGGGTCAGGAAGGCGAGCGGCTTGTGCGGTGAATCGGCTGCGACGAATTGCGGCAGGAAGGCGAGGAAGAACAGCGCGACCTTGGGATTGAGCGCGTTGGTTAAGACGCCCTGGAGGAAGACGCGCCGCAGCGAACTCCGTTCGCCCTCGTCCCTGACCGCCGCCAGAGCCGGGCGCGACCACAGCATCTGAAGTCCTGTGACGACCAGATAGGCCGCGCCGACCAGCTTCAGGATCGAGAACGCAGTCGATGAGGCCATCAGCAGGGCCGAAAGGCCGATCGCGGCGCCCGCGACATGGAAAAAGCAGCCGCAACTGATGCCCAGCGCGGCGGCGGCGCCGCCCCGCCAGCCCATCTGCATGCTGCGGCCGATGACATAGACGGTATCAGGGCCCGGCGTGATGTTGAGCAGCACGCCCGACAGGATGAAGAGCCAGATCTCGTGAATGCCCAGCATGTGATGCCCCCCGTCGGCCTTGAAGCGGCTTAGTCGGTTCGCCCCTCCCCGTCCACTGCCGCAATTGCGTGGAATTAACTCGAATTTGCAATGCGGATCATACTTTCGCGCGGCCCCATCTGCTTTATAAAGGCAGGGTTCTTGAAATGCGGGATTCGGGGCGACTGCCACGCCGTGGCCGATCGCAGGTCCCTTGGAGCTCCTGGGATATGGAAAGACGTCTGGCCGCCATTGTCTGCGCCGATGTCGCCGGCTATTCGCGCATGATGGGCAGCGACGAGGCCGGCACCCATGCTGCCTTCAAGGCCCATCGCAGCGCGATCCACCCCATCATCCTCAATCACGGCGGCCGTGTCGTGAAGAACACCGGCGACGGCTTCCTGCTCGAGTTTCCCTCGATCGTCGGCGCCACCGAGGCGGCGATCGCGATGCAGACGCTGATGGCGGAGCGAAACCATCATCTGCCCGCCGACCGCGCCATGCAGTTCCGGCTCGGCATCCACATGGGCGACGTCATCGCCGATGAGGACGAAGTGTTCGGTGACGACGTCAACATTGCCGTCCGCCTGGAATCGGTGGCGAGCCCGGGCGGCTTCGCCATCTCGGCGAAGGCCTATCGCGAGGCGAGCAAGCATCTCACCGTGCCGCTCACCGACGCCGGCAACCATCGCTTCAAGAACATCAAGGATGCGGTCGGAGTTTGGACCTGGACGCCCGAGGGCGCGCCGCCGCTCGCGCCCGAGCTGAGGGAGGCGTCCGCCCTTTCGCAGCAGTACCGCACCGCGATCGTCGGCGTACTGCCCTTCGCCAATCTCAGCGATGCCCAGGACGAATATTTCTCCGACGGACTCACTGAGGATTTGATCCACGCGCTGTCGCTGCAATCCTTCTACCGCGTGCTGAGCCGCAACTCGACTTTCGCCTTCAAGGGCAAGAACACGAGCACCCGGCTGATCGCGCGCGAGATCGATGCCACCTATCTGATCCAGGGCTCGGTGCGGCGCGCCGGTGCCAAGATCCGCGTCACCGCCGAGCTGATCGCTCCGGAGAGCGGCGAGCAGCTCTGGACCGGCCGCTACGACCGCGACATTGGCGACCTGTTCGCGATGCAGGACGAGATCACCACCAACCTGTCCGCCGCCATCGCCACCGAGATCGTCCGCGCCGAAGCCTCGGCGCCGGCGCGGCTCTCGACCGACGTGAGCGCCTGGGACCGCTTCCTCAAGGGATTGTCGCACTACTATCGGCAGACCAAGGAGGATTTGGCCATCGCCGTCGAGCTGTTCCGCGAGGCCATCAGCCTCGACCCCAAACTGTCGATCGCGCATGCCTATCTCGGCACGATCCAGATCCAGAGCATCCAGTTCGGCTGGGTCAAGGGCACGCGCGAGATGTGGGCCGAGGCGATGGACCTCGCCGAGACCAGCGTCCGGCTCGACCCGCGCTCCTCCTTCGCGTTCTCGCTCCTGTCCTGGGCCCACGCCATGGAGGGGCATTACGACGCCGCGATGGACGCCGCCAAGCGCGCGGTCGCACTCAACCCCTACGACAACGGCGCGCGGGGCGTGCTTGGCATCTGCCATTTCGTTATCGGCGAACACCGTGAGGCGATCGAGCTGTTCTCGATGGCGGCGCAGCGCGACAACAGCGACCCGCGCTACCAATGGGCGGCGCTGAACGCCTTCAGTCACTATCTGTTGCGCCAATATGACGCGACCCTGTCATGGGCGCGCGAGCAGCTCTACATCAACCCGAACCACATGCAGGCGCTGGCGATCCGCGCCGCGGCATTGGCCCAAATGGGACGGAGCGGCGAGGCGAGCGAGGCCGTCGGCGTGCTGATGACAAACTATCCAACCCTGAATGTCGACAGGCACTTGCGCAACTTCCACTGGAAGCGGCCTGAGGACATCGCCCATTACCGCGAGGGTCTGCTGAAGGCTGGCGTGCCGCTCGGCAAGCTGACCCTGGTGCAGAGCGACGTCAAGCGCGCCGCCGAGTCCTGACAGGGCCACGGGTCCATTGTAGTCCATTGGCAGCCTCACGTCTGCTCTTCTTTCCAAGACAGTGAAATCCGCCACACTTCGTCACACGCTGAAGTCGTATATCGTGCTGTCGGTTTGTTAGAACTTTCGCGCTCTAACGGCGCGCCTGCTTTTTCACGATTCGGATTTGGGCCATGCATCACGCCGCTTCGAAGCCGCCCTTTGACCCTTCGATCCAGGTTTCGCCAAATAATCCCTGTCCGTTCCTTCGCGGCCTCGTCGGCGAAGGCTTCATCGACGGCAAGACCGTCCCGCTCAACACGCTATCGCAGACCATTGCGAATGCGAGCGGCGAGACGGGGGTGAAGAAGATCTCGGCCCGCATCCAGGTTCGCGGCGTTGCGCTCATTGCCAACGGTATCAGTCACGTCCTGAAGACCATCTGGTCGGGCGCGCAGCTCGACGCGTTGCGCGGCGGTCCGCTCGACAAGCGAGGGGCCGGCTCGCGCATCCTCGGCGTTGACGGCAAGGTCAACGAGGACGAGATCACGCGGCTCGCGAGCTTCGGCCGGACCTACACCGATCCCAACACCGGCATCGGCGAGGTTGGCCTCAACGCCGTCGAAATCAAGACCTTCATGCGCGACAACCTCCAGCGCGCCGGCAACGCCGCACGCTGGTACGACCCGCTGCTGATGAGGTTCGAATGGCCCATCCTCCTGAAGATCATGGGCAAGGGTAAGAAGGGCGAGGAGCATTATCTCAGCGTGGCCGACGTGCGCACACTGTTCGAGCAGCGCAAATTCCCGGACCGTATCAGCCAGCGGATCGTGTCGCAGCCGCTGCTGTCGGCCTGCCAGCTCGGCTTTCGCTGGGCCGTCGCGCTCGCAGCGGTCGTGATCGGTCTCGGTCTCCTCGCCCTCATCGCGGTCGCCGAATTCCCCAACCAGATCCGTGCCATGCTGCCGCAGAAGGGCATTCTCGTGAATCTTCTGCCGCCACCCTTGCCGGCGATCCACGAAACCAAGGCCGCTTACTGGCTTGAGCAGAACTGGTCGTTGAAGGACCGGCATTGGTTCCATCATGCCAGCCAGGGCACTGCCACCTTCCCGGTGCCCTATGAGTGGTTCGTGGCGCTGGAGCAACCGCGCCTTCATCTGTTCTCGAAGCCGGGCATGATGAAGGACAGCGCCTATCTCGAGCGCTTCGGCTTCATCCCGAGCCCGCAGTCGATCCTGACCGACACGGCGACGCTGCGCCGGTTCGGCTACGCCAATGTCTACGAAACGACGCAGGTGTCGGACTGGTCGACGAGATGGACGCCGGCGGAGAACGTCGACGGCCTGCCGGTTGGCTTCGCGCGGATGACCGGTGTCGTCGATCCCGCGACGGGCCGCCGCGAAGAGGATAAGATCGGGCTGACCTGCGCGGCCTGTCATACCGGCCAGATCCATTATCAGGGCGTCGACGTCCGCTTCGACGGCGGTCCGGCGATGACCGACCTGAAGAAGCTCGAGCTCGCGACGGGCCTGTCGATCGCCTACACGCTGCACGTTCCGTTCCGCTTTCAGCGCTTCGCCGATCGCGTGCTCGGCGCTGAGGCCAGCAAGACGGACCGCGCCGCGCTCAAGCAGAAGCTCAGCACGATCGGCACCTTCCTGATCGATTGGGCAAAAACCCAGCAACAAACGATCGAAGGCAAGACGACCTGGGACGGCAAGCAGCAGAAGGATACCGAGGAAGGGTTCGGCCGGCTCGATGCCCTCAACCGCATCGGCAATCAGGTCTTTTCGCAAGATCTCGCTCTGAGCGGCGTCAAGGGATTCGAGAAGAACCTGCACGCCCAGGACGCGCCGGTCAGCTATCCCGCGATCTGGACCGTGCCGTGGTTCAAGTTCGCCCAGTACGACGCCTCGATCGAGCAGCCGCTGATCCGCAACGCCGGCGAAGCCCTCGGCGTGACGGCCCTGCTTAACCTGTCCGATGCCTATCCAGAGGACAGGCTGTGGCGCTCCTCGGTGAACATCACGACACTCGGCTGGATCGAGGACATGCTGAGAGGCCCCGATCCGTTCAAGGCCGTCGATCCTTCCTCCGGTCCGAAGTTCGGCGGCCTGCTCGCGCCGAAATGGCCCTCGCAGATCCTCGGCGATGCCTGGAGGCTGAAGCCTGATCGCGTCGAACGTGGCCGTGCGATCTACACCGAAATGTGCTCCGGATGCCATCTGCCCGCCATCGACAGCCCGGCCTTCTGGTCATCGAAGCATTGGGAGCCGAGCGGCGACAGCAAGGTCCTGAACGCGGTGACGATCCCCCTCGACGAGATCAAGACGGATCCCGAACAGTCCCTTGTCCTCAGCAAGAGGACCGTCGATGTGCCCGGCTTCCTGAAGGTGAACACGGCCGATCTCCAGAAATGGTGGCAATGCGACATCCCGACCGCAAGCACCTCGCCCAACGAGATGGTCTATGCGCTCGGCCTCATGACGGTGGTCGATCTCGTCGCCCGCAAATGGATGGACGACGAGAAGATGCCGGAGCACGAGCGGGCGAAATTGTGGAATCTCGCGCGCAAGAACTGTCTCAATCCGGCGCCTGATCCGCGCTATCGCGCGCGGCCACTGAACGGCATCTGGGCCACCGCACCTTACCTGCACAACGGTTCGGTACCTTCACTGTATTGGTTGCTGAAGCCGGCGGGCGAGCGCCCGCAAAAATTCTGCATGGGCCGCCGCGACTATGATCCGGAGACCGTCGGTTTTGCAGTCACCGCCAACGAGCGTTGCAAGACCGGCGAAACGGAATTTTCTGCGACGGGATCGGACGGCAAGCCGATCCAGGGCAACAGCGTGCTCGGCCATTCCTTCGAGCGCAAGGAAGGCGATCCGAAACGCCCCGGCGTCATCGGCCGCGCGTTCAAGGACGATGCAGAGCGCTACGATTTGATCGAGTATTTGAAGACGCTGTGAGCACCGCCATTTGCTTCGTCGCAAGAGCTCCCCGCATGGCGGAGAATGAGGATCTCTGCAGGTCCACACCTCGCACCACTCTTGCGGAAGCAGGGCTCTCACTTGAACAGCGGCGTGCCCGGCACGAAGGCGTCGAAGGCGGCCCAGAACTGGGAGCGGTAACGGTCCTGCTCCTGGAGTATCTCGTGCTTGGAGCCCGCGATGACGAGATGCGAGCCGGCGCGCAAATGATAGGCGAACTCCTCGATCGCAGCGGTGGAGACCACGGTGTCGCTGGAGGCCGCCAGCATCAGGATTGGCTGGCGGATCTCTGACGGATATTTCACGCGCTTGAAGGTTTGCATCGCGCTGAAGGCAGCGTCGGCCCAGGCCACCGTCGGGGACGCCAGTCCCAGCGTCGGATCCTCCTCCAGGATCGCGACATTGCGCGCATAGCGCACGGGATCGCTGGTCAAGGGATTGTTGATGAAGGGATCGAGCCCGGTGATGCGGCTGCTGCCGCCGGGGACATAACGGCTGCCCTGCCCGAACAGGCGCATCGTCTTTATGAGCGCGCGGGCCGGAAACGACGTGGTGCGGCCAGGCAGGTCGATCATCGGCGCCGACAGCACCATGCGGTCGAACCAGCGCTTGCCGGCATGCGCGACCCGCAGCAGCACCGTGCCGCCCATGGAATGGGCGAGCGCGAAGAACGGCGGCGGGCAATCCGGCAACACCACCTGCTGCACGAAGGTCTCGACGTCGACCTCGAAATCGGTGAAGTCGCGCACATAGCCCTTGCGCGGATCGCGCAGGCGGCGCGAGGAATGGCCCTGTCCGCGCCAGTCGATCATCGCCACCGCAAAGCCGCGGTCGCGCAAATCCCGGACCGTCTCGAAATATTTCTCGATCTGCTCGCTGCGCCCGGTGAAGATGCAGACCGTGCCCTTGCGGCCCGCCGGCGGCGCCCAGCGTGCAAAGCGCAACTCGGCACCATCGGGGGTCTTGATGGTGCCGCTGACGACGTTTTCGGGGACGGGATTGGACGGGATCGAGACCAGCGTCATAGGCGGGAAGTACTGCAAATCAAGGGGCTAAAGCGCCGAAAAGGCGCAAATGCCGCCCTCTTGAACGCCGTCTCGTTCCACCCATATCATTTTCGTGCAGGCCGCTACCAGTGTTTCGGAACCGGAACATCAGGCTGCACACAGACGAAAGCCCGGCCCGATTGGCGGGCGGGTTACCCAACAGTCGCTCTATGGAGGACTTGACCATGCGTAGCTATGATCTCACCCCGTTCTATCGTTCCACCGTCGGCTTCGACCGCCTCTTCAGCCTGCTCGACCAGGCAACATCGGACGGCAGCCCCGGTTATCCGCCCTACAACATCGAGCGCACCGGCGAGAACGCCTACCGCATCACCGTTGCGGTCTCGGGCTTCGCCAAGGATGAGCTCTCCATCCTCGCGAAGGAAAACACGCTGACGATCAAGGGCGAGAAAGTCGCCAACGAGAACTCGCAATCCGAAGTGCTCTACCGCGGCATCGCCGCGCGTGCCTTCGAGCGCGCCTTCCAGCTTGCCGATTTCGTGCAGGTGAAGGACGCCTCGCTCGAGAATGGCCTGCTTCACGTCGACCTCGTACGCGAGATTCCCGAGGCCAAGAAGCCGCGCCAGATCGCGATCAACACCAGCGCCCCGAAGGCGCAGGTGATCGAGAGCTCCGCGCAAGCCGCCGCGTAAAGGCACGTCACTTCCAAGTTACGAAAACGCCCCGGTGCCCCGGGGCGTTTTTTCGTTCGTGGTCACGCCTCCCGCCGTCGTTCTGGCGAAGGCGACGACCCACACCCCAGCGAGACGATTGGCGAAGACTCGCCGTCCGGCACGAACACCTCACCTCGGCCGATGACCTATGGGTTCTGGCCTTCGCCACGACACCGTTTTCTGTGCCGCTATTGCACCGCATCACAGAGCAGTGAAGTCGCGTAACGCGGCCACCCTTCCCTCCGTCCTATGATCATCGAAACCAAAACGAGACGGAAAAGGATCATGACACTCTGGCGCAGCCTTTTCGTCGCCGCGAGCCTTTTGGCGGCCCCCATCAGCCTTGCCGACGCGCAGACACCGCAAACGGTGAAAGCCAACAACGTCGTGCTGGTGCACGGCGCCTGGGCCGACGGCTCGAGCTGGTCGGAGGTGATCCCGATCCTCCAGGCCGCAGGCCTGCACGTGACCGCCGTGCAGAATCCGCTGTCGTCGCTGGCGGACTCGGTCGAGGCGACCAAGCGCGTACTGGCTGAACAGGACGGACCGACTGTGCTGGTCGCGCATTCCTGGGGCGGCACCGTGATCAGCCAGGTCGGCACTGACCCGAAGGTCACCGGCCTCGTCTATGTCGCTGCACGTGCTCCCGACGCGAACGAAGATTTCGTCGCGCTGTCCAAGCAGTTTCCGGCGGGACCTGCCCGCGCAGGCATTGTCGAGCGCGACGGCTACACAAAACTCTCGGAAGACGCCTTCCTGAAATATTTCGCCAATGGCGTGAAGCCGGAGCAGGCCAAGGAGCTCTACGCGGTGCAATGGCCAACCGCCGCCTCAATCTTCGCCGGCCGCACCACGGAAGCTGCATGGCATAGCAAGCCGACCTGGTACGCGGTGTCGAAGAACGACTACACCATCAATCCCGATCTCGAACGTTTCCTCGCCAAGCGCATGAACGCCACCACGATCGAGCTCGATGCCGGCCACCTCTCGCTGGTGTCGCATCCGAGGGAAGTGGCGAAGCTGATCCTGAACGCGGCGGGGTATGGGCATAGCTGAGGAACGATGGCCTGATGCAAAGGCGCCCGAGATTGTCGGGCGCCTTTATTTTTTCCCACATCTCTCCGCAGCGTCCTGGTCAAGCCAGGACAACACCGAGGACACGGGCCGTCGCTCAAGCAGCAGCTCGCTAATCCAGACCCTGTGCGGCCGGCATCTCCTGGGTCGGCATGATCGCCGGCGCCGGCTTGGCCTGAGCGGCGGTTGGCGGGGCCGCCTGCGGAGCAGCCTCGGCAGGCTTTGCGGCCACGGCAGTGGTCTGCTGCGCGCGCTGTGCCTGTGCCGGCGGCGGCGCCTGAGCCTCCTGCCGCGCGGGTTCGGCCGGCTTCGCCGCGGCCACCGGGCTCGCCCCGAGCCGCGGGGCGGCCTTGGGCAGCGGCACGGTGCGGCTGGCGACATGCGGAATCGAAGCCGGCGGGCGCGGCGGGCCGCTGCGGATCACGATCGGCGGCGGCAGCGCGCTTTGCGGCCCGTAAGGCGCGACCGCGCGCTCGTCATAGGCGGGCGCCATGCCGTAGGCGTCACTGGCGGGCATGAAGCGGATGATCCGTCCGTCGCGGGCGTCGATCACCAGCCGGCCATCGTCGCCGCGAGGGTCGATCACTGCGATGGTGTAGACGCTGCCGCGCAGGCGCGGGATGCCGAGCGGCGAGAAGCCGTTTTCGCGCAGCACCGCATAGACCTCGCTCGACGGCAGCAGCACCGGGGCCGGACCGCGCCCCTCGGAGCCGTAGCCATAGCCGTAACGCGGCGGCGATGGCGGCGCGGCCTCCGGCGGCGCATAGGGTCCGTCGAAATCCGACACTGCGATAACGGCCCCTCTCGCGATACCGTTCGGGGGAACCTGCGCATGGCCCGCACTTGCGGCCAGAGCCAGGGCGGCAGCCACACATCCTGTGAAAAACTTCATGGTCGAGACGCTCCTGTCAGGCCCCCCGACGGCGGCCCTCTTTCGCTTCGCGCGGCGTGGCGCGCCTTCCGAAGGGTTGATCCGAAGCTTCATTTGGGATTTCGGCGGCCGCGGGGCCGGATCGGGGCACGTCTGCTTCAAAACCGGGGCTGCGGCCCTATGAAAGAGGGAAATGACACCTCGGGAATCGGGACTTGTGCGCGCTTGTGTGCTAGACAAAAATTTGGCAAGGTGATGGTTAGGACAGGAAAGCTGTCTCAATTTTGCTTGCGGTCCCGGCATGGGGATTGCAGCGAAAGCGGTGCTCTCGAGCGCCGGAAGGTAGCAGGCAAAGCCGTTCTCGGGGACGAAGAACGCCTAGGCCTGAATTTAAGAAAATGCGGCTCGCTAGCGGACGAGCGGTGACCCAGAGGCGGGTGCCGCGGAACGCCCAAGGTGCGCCGAAGATGGCGGTGAGGCAGCTTGCCGCATGGAGAGGACAGGACAATGAACGGGTCGCAATTCGGGCGCGCAAACATCGTGGCAGAACAGCTGTCGGCGACGGTCGCCTCGAAAACGACCGATCCGATTCAGGAACACAATTCGCGCCCCAAAGCCGAAGGCCTGTACGATCCGAGCCTGGAGAAGGACTCCTGCGGCGTCGGCTTCATTGCCAACATCAAGGGCAAGAAGTCGCACGAGATCGTCGCGGACGCGCTGAGCATCCTCTGCAACCTGGAGCATCGCGGCGCCGTCGGCGCCGATCCGCGCGCCGGTGACGGTGCCGGCATCCTCGTGCAGATCCCGCACGCCTTCTTCAGCCGCAAGGCGAAGGAGCTCGGCTTCGCGCTGCCGAACCCGGGCGAATATGCCATCGGCGCGCTGTTCATGCCGCGCGACACCGCCTGGCGCAACGTCATCAAGAGCATCATCGCCGACCAGATCAAGGAAGAGGGCCTGACGCTGCTCGGCTGGCGCGACGTGCCGACCGACAATTCCTCGCTCGGCATCACCGTGAAACCAACCGAGCCGGCCTGCATGCAGGTGTTCATCGGCCGCAACGGCACCGCCAAGACCGAGGACGAATTCGAGCGCCGGCTCTACATCCTGCGCAAGTCGATCTCGCAAGCGATCTACCAGCGCCGCGACCGCGGACTTGCGGGCTATTACCCCTGCTCGATGTCCTGCCGCACTGTGATCTACAAGGGCATGTTCCTCGCCGACCAGCTCGGCAAGTACTATCCCGATTTGCACGAGAAGGACTTCGAGAGCGCGCTGGCACTCGTTCACCAGCGCTTCTCGACCAACACCTTCCCGGCCTGGTCGCTGGCGCATCCCTACCGCATGATCGCGCATAACGGCGAGATCAACACGCTGCGCGGCAACGTCAACTGGATGGCGGCGCGCCAGGCCTCGGTGAGCTCCGAGCTCTACGGCAAGGACATCAACCGGCTCTGGCCGATCTCCTATGAGGGACAGTCGGACACCGCCTGCTTCGACAACGCGCTCGAATTCCTGGTGCAGGGCGGCTACTCACTGCCGCACGCCGTCATGATGATGATTCCGGAGGCGTGGGCCGGCAATCCCTTGATGGATGAGAAGCGCCGCGCCTTCTACGAATATCACGCCGCGCTGATGGAGCCGTGGGATGGCCCCGCCGCGATCGCCTTCACCGACGGCCGCCAGATCGGCGCCACGCTCGACCGCAACGGATTGCGGCCGGCGCGCTATCTGGTGACCAAGGATGACCGCATCGTGATGGCGTCCGAGATGGGCGTGCTGACGATCCCCGAGGACCAGATCATCACCAAGTGGCGCTTGCAGCCGGGCAAGATGCTGCTGGTCGACCTCGAACAAGGCCGCTTGATTCCCGACGACGAGATCAAGGCCGAGCTTGCCAAGAGCCATCCCTACAAGGAGTGGCTGGAGCGGACCCAGATCGTGCTGGAGGAGTTGCCGAAGGTGCCGACCACCGGCGTGCGCTCCAACCTGTCGCTGCTCGATCGCCAGCAGGCGTTCGGCTACAGCCAGGAAGACATCACCATCCTGATGACGCCGATGGCGGCCACTGGCGAGGAAGCCGCGGGATCGATGGGCAACGATACGCCGATCTCGGCGCTGTCGGACAAGGCCAAGCCGCTGTTCACCTACTTCAAGCAGAACTTTGCGCAGGTCACCAACCCGCCGATCGACCCGATCCGCGAAGAGCTGGTGATGAGCCTCGTCTCGATCATCGGGCCGCGGCCGAACCTGTTCGATCTGCAAGGCATGGCCACGACCAAGCGCCTCGAAGTGCGCCAGCCGATCCTGACCGACGCGGACCTGGAAAAGATCCGCTCGATCTCCGACGTCGCCGAGTCGCACTTCAAGTCGCGCACGCTCGACACCACCTTCCACGCTGGCCTCGGGGCGGCCGGCATGGACCAGGTGCTCGACGAGCTCTGCGCGCGCGCTGAGAGCGCCGTGCGCGAGGGCGTCAACATCATCATCCTGTCCGACCGCATGGTCGGCACCGACCGGGTGCCGATCCCGTCGCTGCTGGCCTGCGCCGCCGTGCATCACCACCTGATCCGCACCGGCTTGCGCACCTCGGTCGGCCTCGTCGTCGAATCCGGCGAGCCGCGCGAAGTGCATCACTTCGCCTGCCTTGCCGGCTACGGCGCCGAAGCGATCAATCCTTACCTCGCGTTCGAGACCATCATCGCGATGAAGGACCGCCTGCCCGGCTCGCTCGACGACTACGAGATCGTCAAGCGCTACATCAAGTCGATCGGCAAGGGCCTGCTCAAGGTGATGTCCAAGATGGGCATCTCGACCTACCAGTCCTATTGCGGCGCGCAGATTTTCGACGCAGTCGGCCTTAAGGCGGACTTCGTCGCAAAGTTCTTCGCCGGCACGCACACCCGCATCGAGGGCGTCGGTCTTTCCGAGATCGCCGAAGAAGCGGTGCGCCGCCATGCCGACGCGTTCGGCGAGGCGCAGGTCTACAAGACCGCGCTCGACGTCGGTGGCGAATACGCCTATCGCAGCCGCGGCGAGGACCACGCATGGACCGCCGAGTCAGTGTCGCTGCTCCAGCACGCCGCCCGCGGCAATTCGCAGGAGCGCTATCGCACCTTCGCAAAAATCCTCAACGAGCAGTCGGAGCGCCTTTTGACGCTGCGCGGCCTGTTCCGGATCAAGAACGCGGAGGAGGAGAAGCGCAAGCCGGTGCCGCTCGACCAGGTCGAGCCGGCCAAGGAGATCGTCAAGCGTTTCGCAACCGGTGCGATGAGCTTCGGCTCGATCTCGCGCGAGGCCCATACCACGCTCGCGATCGCGATGAACCGGATCGGCGGCAAGTCGAACACCGGTGAAGGCGGCGAGGAAGCCGACCGCTTCAAGCCGATGCCGAACGGCGATTCCATGCGCTCGGCGATCAAGCAGGTCGCCTCGGGCCGTTTCGGCGTCACCACGGAGTATCTCGTCAACTCCGACATGATGCAGATCAAGATGGCACAGGGCGCCAAGCCCGGCGAAGGCGGCCAGCTGCCCGGTCACAAGGTCGACGCGACCATCGCCAGGGTACGGCACTCGACGCCGGGCGTCGGCCTGATCTCGCCGCCGCCGCACCACGACATCTACTCGATCGAGGATCTGGCGCAGCTCATCTACGACCTCAAGAACGTCAACCCGGCGGGCGACGTCTCGGTCAAGCTCGTCTCCGAGATCGGCGTCGGCACGGTCGCCGCGGGCGTCGCCAAGGCGCGCGCCGACCATGTCACCATCGCGGGCTTCGAGGGCGGCACCGGCGCTTCGCCGCTGACCTCGATCAAGCACGCCGGCTCGCCCTGGGAGATCGGCCTCGCCGAGACCCATCAGACGCTGGTGCGCGAGCGGCTGCGCAGCCGCATCGTGGTCCAGGTCGACGGCGGCTTCCGCACCGGCCGTGACGTCGTGATCGGCGCGCTGCTGGGCGCCGACGAGTTCGGCTTCGCCACCGCGCCCTTGATCGCGGCCGGCTGCATCATGATGCGCAAGTGCCATCTCAACACCTGCCCGGTCGGAGTCGCGACGCAGGATCCGGTGCTGCGCAAGCGCTTCACCGGCCAGCCCGAGCACGTGATCAACTACTTCTTCTTCGTCGCGGAAGAAGTCCGCGAGATCATGGCTTCGCTCGGCTTCCGCACCTTCAACGAGATGGTCGGCCAGGTGCAGCTGCTCGACCAGACCAAGCTGGTCGCACACTGGAAGGCCAAGGGCCTCGACTTCTCAAAGCTGTTCGTCAAGCAGAAGGAAGAGAACGGCCAGAAGATCTATCATTCCGAGCGCCAGAACCATCATCTGGAGGCCGTGCTCGACCGCACGCTGATCGAGAAGGCGACGCCTGCGCTCGACCGCGGCGCGCCGGTGAAGATCGAGGCCGCGATCAACAGCACCAACCGTTCCGCCGGCGCCATGCTGTCGGGTGCGGTCGCCAAGATCTACGGCCATGCCGGCCTGCCGCACGACACCATCCATGTCAGCCTCAAGGGCACTGCCGGACAGGCCTTCGGCGCCTGGCTGGCCCACGGCGTCACCTTCGAGCTCGAGGGTGAGGCCAACGACTATGTCGGCAAGGGCCTCTCGGGCGGCAAGATCATCGTCAAGCCGCCGAGGAACTCTGCGATCGTGCCGGAAGAGAGCATCATCGTCGGCAATACCGTGATGTACGGCGCGATCGAGGGCGAATGCTACTTCCGCGGCATCGCCGGCGAGCGCTTTGCCGTGCGCAACTCGGGCGCGGTCGCGGTGGTCGAGGGCGCGGGCGATCATTGCTGCGAATACATGACCGGCGGCATCGTGGTCGTGCTCGGCAAGACCGGGCGCAACTTCGCGGCGGGCATGTCCGGCGGCATCGCCTACGTGCTGGACGAGGCCGGCGATTTCGACCGGCTGTGCAACCTGTCGATGGTCGAGCTCGAGCCGGTGCTGTCGGAAGAGCTGATCAATGCCGGCACCTATCACCATGCCGGTGACCTCGAGGCGCATGGCCGGGTCGACGTGTTCAAGAACTTGCTCGCCTCCGACGTCGAGCGGCTGCACGTGCTGATCTCTCGCCATGCCAAAGCGACCGGCTCCAAGCGCGCCGCCGACATCCTTGCCAATTGGAAGGAATGGCTGCCTAAATTCCGCAAGGTGATGCCGGTCGAGTACCGGCGCGCGCTGCGCGAAATGGCCGCCAATGCGGACGCCGAGCCGAAGATCGCAATCGGGGCGTAGAGAATAACCTCATGGTGAAGAGGCGCGGAGCGCCGTCTCGAACCATGAGGCCACCATCCGGGCCTTCATCCTTCGAGACGCGGCGCGAAAGGGCGCCGCCCCTCAGGATGAGGAGTGAGAGAGCAAACGACTAAGCGGCAGGGACTACGGGTTTAATGGGCAAGATCACCGGTTTTCTTGAAATCGAACGGCATGACCGCAAGTACATCCCGGTCGCCGAGCGCGTGAAGCATTTTCACGAGTTCGTCGTTCCCCTCTCCGAGAAGGAGGTGCGCGACCAGGCCGCGCGGTGCATGAACTGCGGCATTCCCTATTGTCACGGCACAGGCTCGGTCGCGCCCGGCACGCCGGGCTGCCCGGTCAACAACCAGATCCCTGATTGGAACGATCTTGTCTATCAGGGCAACTGGGAAGAAGCCTCGCGCAACCTGCACTCGACCAACAATTTCCCGGAGTTCACGGGGCGCATCTGTCCGGCGCCGTGTGAAGCCTCCTGCACGCTCAACATCGACGACAATCCCGTCACCATCAAGACCATCGAATGCGCAATCGTCGATCGCGCCTGGGACAATGGCTGGGTGACGCCGGAAGTGGCTACCGTCAAGACCGGAAAGAAGGTCGCCGTGATCGGCTCGGGTCCGGCCGGCATGGCCTGCGCGCAGCAGCTCGCCCGCGCCGGCCACGACGTGCATCTGTTCGAGAAGTACGCCAAGGCCGGCGGCCTGCTGCGCTACGGCATCCCCGACTTCAAGATGGAGAAGGGCATCATCGACCGCCGCGTCAAGCAGATGGAAGCCGAAGGCGTCACCTTCCACTACAACAGCCATGTCGGCGCCGACGGCAATGTCGATCCGCGCGAGATGCTCAACGAGTACGACGCTGTCGCACTGACCGGCGGCGCCGAAGCTCCGCGCGACCTGCCGATCCCCGGCCGCGATCTCGAAGGCATTCACTACGCGATGGACTTCCTGCCGCAGCAGAACCGCCGCGTCTCCGAGGAGCCGCTCGGCGGCGTCCAGGAGATCCTGGCCGGCGGCAAGCACGTCGTCGTCATCGGCGGCGGCGACACCGGATCTGACTGCATCGGCACCTCGCTGCGCCAGGGCGCGCTCTCGGTGACCCAGCTCGAGATCATGCCCGCCCCGCCCGAGCGCGAGAACAAGGGCCTGACCTGGCCGAACTGGCCGCTGAAGATGCGCACCTCTTCCAGCCAGGCCGAAGGCGCCATCCGCGAATTCGCCGTGCTGACGCAGAGGTTCTCGGGCGAGAACGGCAAGGTCAAGAAGCTGCACTGCGTGCGCGTCGACGACAAGTTCAAACCGATTGCCGGCACGGAGTTCGTGCTCGATGCCGAGCTCGTCCTGCTCGCGATGGGCTTTGTGCATCCCGTGCACGAGGGCCTCTTGAAGCTGCTCGCGGTCGAGCTCGACGCTCGCGGCAACGTCAAGGCCAACACACTGGACTACCAGACCTCGCGCCCGAACGTGTTCACCGCCGGCGACATGCGCCGCGGCCAATCGCTGGTGGTCTGGGCGATCCGCGAGGGGCGGCTGTGCGCACGGTCGATCGACACGTTCCTGATGGGGAAGACGGATCTGCCGCGCTAGTCGCCGGCTCGCGCTGCAGCCAGCTTCAAATGACGCTGTCATCGTCCGCGAAGGCGGACGATCCAGTATTTCCAGAGGCTCTCCTTAGAGAGCACGCACTCACCAGATCCGCCGCGGCGCACTGGATGCCCCCGCCTGCGCGGGGCATGACAGCGGAGTGGGGACGAGAGAGCGTGGCCTCGAGCGACGCGCCCCGTCTTACCTAGTTCTGCAGCCTCACCCCCAGCATCACTACCGTCCCCGACGAGCTCGCCCCCGCGACGTTCGAATCCAGAATGTCGTGGCGCAGCGTGCCCTTGATCCAGATGTTGCGGTTGAGCTTGTAGATCAGATTGCTTTCGAGCGAGTAAGTCTTATCGTTGCGATTCTGGTTCTGGTAGTCGAGCGTGCCGTAGGTGAACTTGCCCACGGCGGTGAGCCAGCGGCGGAAGTCGTGGTCGACTTCGGCCGAATAGGTGCGCACCAGGACGCCGGAAGAGCCCGGGATCGTGGTCTCGGCGATCTGCGTGTCGGTGAAGAACTTCACGGTTGTCAGGCCGCTCGCATTCCAGATCAGCGAGCCCGTGGTGAGGAAGCCCGCGAGCTGGCTGAGGCGCGGGTCGACATAGTTGCGCGCGGAATAGCCGATCGAGATCTCGCCGGTGAGGATGCGCGAGAACTCGAAGGAGGAGCCGACCTTGGCATAGCCGCCGTTTGAATCGCGGAAGTAGCCGTTGCGGTCGGCGGCCTGGTCGTGCACGCGGGTGTCGCCCTGGATTTCCAGGAAGGGCTTGAGGCCCGGCTTCAGATCGTAGGAGAACCGGCCCACGCCGCCATATTGGTTGAAGTCGCGGTCGGTATTGGCAAAGGTCGACCCGTCGATGAGCTTTGAATCGGTGTAGGCGGTGCGATCGACGGTGGCGCCGGCGGCGACCTGGAAACGGTTGAAGGTCTGGTCGAAGCCGACGGTCGCGCCATAGGCGGCGTAGACCGGAAATTTCTGAAGACCCGCCTGCACATTCGGGCTGCCGGGATTGTCGGTGGCGAGCCGCAGGCGGAGCTGCGAGGTCAACCTGAAATCGCGGGTGACGTCGAGGCGGCCGTCGACATGGCCGGTGAAATCGGGGCGATCGACCTCGACCGGCGACGGCGAGGCGAAGCCGTTGATGGTCGCCGGCATGTTGTTGGTGTAGCCCGAGAACGAGCCGCGCAGATCGGCGACCAGCGCGTGGCGCTCCCAGTCGGACACCACAAGCAGATCAGGCGCGACCACATAGGCCGGCGAACCGACAGGCTTGTTGAGACGCGCTGGATTTGTGTCGTAGCCGGCGGAGAGCTCGAGCCCGCCCTTGATCAGGAAGCTGCCGGCATAGTCCCCGACCGCGCCGAACGGATCCTCGTCCAGCTTGAGGCGGCGGCGCAGCGGCTGGCCGGGCACGTTGCCGGCCATCGCCGGCGGCACTGGCGTCCTGTGCGCGGTTTCGGAGGGTGGCGGCGCGATGCGCGGCGGGCCGAGCGTCCGCTCCAGCGTTGCCGGCGCGACCTTTGAGCCGGGGCCGACGGGGCGCTTCGGCTTCGGCTGTCCGGGATAGAGTTTTGGCTGCTGCCGCTTGCGGTTGAGCGAATCGTAGCCGGAGCCGCTCGCGCCGTTGGCCGCGGGCAGGCCATAGGTCGGGACCTGACCGGTCGGGCTTTGGCCGGCGCGCGAGATCGCTGGGGGCTGCTGGCGCCTGCGCGGATCGTTGGGATCGGGCAGCGTCGGCAGCGCGTCCGATGGCGCCTGCGGCACGCCGGCGGTGCGCCGTGTCGGCAGCGTCTCGGGCGCAGCGAAGCCGCCGCGGTTGGGATTGAACAGATCAGGCGTGAGGCTCTGGGCCAGAGCCGGTGCACGCTCGAGGGCCGTCAGCATCAGGCACGGCAATACGGCGCGCAGGAAATGCGCGCGTTTGCTCCGGCCGGTGCCTGGAGGCGACCCCACGATGGAAGAACTCCAACGAAATCAACTACTTTCACGACGAGCTCCCACCGCTTGGCGGGAACCATCGTTAATGGACTTAAAACAATTATGGTTAATGACCAGTTGAGGGATTTGGCCGGCGCGTCGCCTCGCCTGCCCGGGCGTGCTAAGCAGGTGCCAACGGGCGAACGCTCCTCCTCCCTGGACCTGAACATGCCGAGTTCGAAACCGCTGATGACCGCATCATCCGGCCCCATTGCTGATAGCGTCGAATCCGCGCTCCGCACGCTGGAGACGGAGAGCGGCGGCATCAACGCGCTCGCCGCCGCCCTGCGCGGCCCGCTGGGTGCGACATTTGCGAGAGCGGTGGACCTGATCCGCAACGCCAAGGGCCGCGTCATCGTCACCGGGCTCGGCAAATCAGGCCATATGGGCCGCAAGATCGCGGCGACGCTGGCCTCGACCGGCACCCCCGCCTTCTTCGTGCACGCGGCCGAGGCCGGCCATGGCGATCTCGGCATGATCACGTCCGACGACGTCATCATGGCGCTGTCCTGGTCAGGCGAGCAGCCGGAGATGAAGAACCTCGTGAATTATTCTGCGCGCTTTGCGATTCCCATGATCGCAGTGACGTCGAGCGCGGCGTCCTCGCTGGGCCAGTCCGCCGACATCGTGATCGAGCTGCCGAAGGCACGCGAAGCCTGCCCGCACAATCTGGCGCCGACCACCTCGACGCTGATGCAGGCCGCGATTGGCGATGCCATCGCGATCGCGCTGCTCGAAGGCCGCGGCTTCACCGCGCTGGAGTTCGCGCATTTCCACCCCGGCGGAAAGCTGGGGGCGATGCTGAAATTCGTCCGTGACTACATGCGCACCGGCACGGAAATTCCGGTCAAGCCGCTCGGCACCAAGATGTCGGAGGCCGTGGTCGAGATGTCAGCCAAGGGGCTTGGCTGCGTCTGTATCGTCAATGATGCGGATGAGGCCGTCGGCATCATCACCGACGGCGACCTGCGCCGCCACATGCGCCCCGACCTGCTGGCTGCGTCGGTCGATGAGATCATGACGACTGAACCGAAGACGGTGCCGCCGTCGATGCTCGCGACCGAGATGATCGAGGTGCTGAACACACGCAAGATCACAACCCTGGTCGTGACCGAAGCGGGCAAGGTGGTCGGCATCGTGCATCTGCACGATCTGTTGCGGGCGGGCGTGGCGTAAGGCGCACACACTCCAGGGAGTCATTCCGGGGCACGCCCGTTTGGGCGCGAACCCGGAATCCATTCATCTCCGAGATCGCTGCCCAATGGATTCCGGGTTCACGCTTCGCGTGCCCCGGAATGACACCGAGGGTGTGGCGCGCAATGACGGCGGAGAGACCTACGCCGGAAACCGCGCCGCGTTCTCCTCCAGCGGCAAGCGCAGCCCGTTCGCCAGATACGACACCGTGCGATAGAAGCCGCACAGCAGCATGATTTCCAGGATCTGCGCCTCGTCGTAATGCGCGGACAGCGCGGCGAACTCCTCGTCATCAAGCGTCGCACGATGATGCAGCGCGTCGACGGCCGCAATCAGCGCCTGCTCGGCCGGCGACCAGCACGGTGACATGGCGTCGCCCAGCACCGTCGCACGCACCTCATCCTCCGTGAGCTTTGCCGGCCCGGCAAAGATGGCGACATGCACGCCCCATTCATACTCGCATTCGTTCAGCGCGCAGGTGCGGTCGATGATGATCTCGCGCTGGCGCAGGGACAGCGGGCCGGGATCGAGCAGGCCGCCGGCGCGAAACTTGTCCCAAGCGCGGCTGTGGCTTGCCATCGCCCTGAACAGCACCAGGGGCGGTGCGCCGCGCATGATGCGCTCGAACTGCGCCTGGATCTCCGGGGGATAAGGCGGATCGAGCGGCGCAATACGCGGCGAGGAGGGTGACATGGCAGAAGACATGGACTGCTTCCGTTGCTACAATTATCGTAGCAACACGCTACATTATCTGTAGCGCTACGCAACAGGCCGGTATGGCAAAGCAGCCAGCATCAGAACGCCGCGTCCGCGGCTCGCGCACCGGGCGGCCGATCATGGCGCTGCTGGACCTGCTCGGCCGGCGCTGGAGCCTGCGGATATTGTGGGAGTTGCGCGGCGAGCCCCTCACCTCGCGCGCGCTGCGCAGCGCCTGCGACGAAGCCTCGCCGACGGTGCTGCAGGCGCGGCTGACGGAGCTGCGCGCAGCGGGATTCGTCGAGCTTGGCGAAGGCGGAGGTTACGCATTGACGCCGCTCGGACGCGAGCTGTGCGAGACATTCATGCCATTGCACCGTTTTGCCGAGCGATGGAAAAGGTAGCGATCTTGTTTACCTCCCCTGGAGGGGTGGGCAAGGAAGCTACGCCGCGGCCACAGTAAGATTCGCGCCATCGACCTGCACGACTTTCACGCGCGTCCCGGCCGGAGTGTCAGGGCCAGCCACGCGCCACACCGTGTCGCCGATGCGGACGGTGCCTGCGCCGTCAATGATCGGCTTCTCCAGCGTGAACTCGCGCCCTAACAGCGCCTCGGTGCGCTTGTTGAGGAAGGGGCTGGCGCTGGCGTCCGGCTTCGGCCGCGCCAGGCGGCGCCACACCGGCACGGCGGCGGCAGCGAAGACTGCGAACATCACGAGCTGGATCTGCCAGGACACGGTGACAGTGAACGAGATCAGGCCGACCAGCAGCGCGGCGAGCCCGAGCCAGAACAGGAAGATGCCCGGCGCCAGCACCTCCAGCGCCATCAGGATGAAACCGAAGATCAGCCAATTCCAGGTGCCGAGCGATACCAACATGTCGGCCATGATACGACCTCTTTGATTATCCCTGCGGCGGCGCGGCCGGCGGCGTGCTGCCGGTCGGCGGCACCGAGCCGGGACGGCGAGCGAGCGCAGCGGACGCGGCGCTCTCGCCGAACGTCGCCTTGGCGATCTCGCCGATGCCGGCGAGCGAACCCAGCATGCTCATAGCTTCGACCGGAAGCATGATGACCTTCTGGTTTGGCGAGTCGGCCAATTGCCCGAACGCCTTGATATACTTGTCGGCGATGAAATAGTTCAGCGCGGCGACATCGCCCTTGGAAATCGCTTCGCTGACCATCTGGGTTGCCTTGGCCTCGGCCTCCGCCGACCGCTCGCGGGCCTCGGCGTCGCGGAACGCAGCTTCCTTGCGGCCTTCGGCCTGGAGGATTTGGCCCTGCTTGGCGCCCTCAGCGCGCAGGATTTCCGACTGGCGCTGGCCTTCGGCGGCGAGAATGTCGGCGCGCTTGACGCGCTCGGCCTTCATCTGCCGGCCCATGGCCTCGACGAGGTCGGCTGGCGGCACGATGTCCTTGATCTCGATGCGGTTGACCTTGAGACCCCAGGGCGAGACCGCGGCATCGACGACGCGGAGCAGGCGCTCGTTGATCTCGTCGCGGTGCGAAAGCACCTGATCGAGATCCATAGCCCCCATCACCGAGCGGATGTTGGTCATGGTCAAGACGGTAATGGACTGGGTGAGGTTGGAAACCTCGTAGCTCGCTTTCGCGGCGTCGAACACCTGATAGAAGGCGACGCCGTCCACCGTCACCGTGGCGTTGTCCTTGGTGATCACCTCCTGCTCGGGAATGTCGATCACCTGCTCCATCATGTTGATCTTGCGCCCGACGCGATCGAAATACGGCACGATCAGATTGAGCCCGGGGCTCAGCGTCTGCGTGTATTTGCCGAAACGTTCGATAGTCCAATCATAGCCCTGCGGCACCGTCTTCACGCCCGCCACCAGCGTAACGATGACGAGCAACACCAGAACAATCGCGAAAATGTCGAAACCGCTCATATCTCCTCCAAACGGGAAAAGGCCCTTTCCCGCGCTGTCATTGGTCGGGATCGCAACCCTACCGGTTCAGCGGTCGCGACTAACGTCGGTACCGGCGCGATTCTGCACAAGACGTACAGAACGGGAATGGCAACGATTATGTATTTGCGAGGGCGCTCTTGAAAGGATGCGGCGCGGACCTAGCGCCAAAGGTTGGATTTGCCGCCCCATCGTAAACGTCAAATCCAGCCCTGAAGCTCGCGCAGCACCAGGGAGCGGATCACGTCCATGCCGGGTTCGCTGTCGTTGAGACAGGGGATCGCGGAAAACTGCTCGCCGCCATTATGTTTGAAGATCTCGGCATTCTCCTGCGCGATTTCCTCCAGCGTCTCCAGGCAATCGGCGGCAAAGCCCGGGGTCACCACCGCGATGCGGCGCACGCCGTCTTTCGCCAGACGCTCCATGGTCTTGTCCGTATACGGCTGAAGCCACTCGTCATTGCCGAAGCGCGACTGGAAGGTCAGCAGCAGCGTTGTCTCGTCCATGCCGAGCCGGCGGCGCAGCGCCTCCGTCGTGGCGATGCAGTGGTTCTGGTATGGATCACCCTTGTCGACGTAGGACTTCGGCATGCCGTGGAAGGACGCCACAATCAGCTCCGGCTTGAACGGCAGGCTCGCCAGATGCGTCTGGACCGAGGTTGCGAGCGCCTCGATATAGGCCGCGTCCGCGTAGTAAGGCGGCGTCACCCGCAGCGTCGGCTGCGCCCGCAGGCGGGCGAGCACGCGGAACACCTCGTCGCAGACGGTCGCCGAGGTCGAGGCGGAATATTGCGGATAGAGCGGGACGGCGAGGATGCGCTCGCAGCCTTTTGCGATCAGCGCGTCGATGCCCGCCTGGATCGACGGGTTGCCGTAGCGCATCGCCCAGTCCACGACGACATGACTGCGATCCGACAGCGCGATCGCGAGCTTGTCGGCTTGCGAGCGCGTGATGGTCTTCAGCGGCGACTCGTCCCGCTCGTTGTTCCAGATCTTGCGGTAGTCCAGCGCCTTGGTGCGGGGGCGGCTGCGCAGGATGATCCCGTTCAACACCAGCTTCCAGACCAGGCCCTGGTCCTCGATGACGCGGGCATCCGAGAGGAACTCCTTCAGATAGACCCGCACGCCGGACGCGTCAGCAGTATCGGGCGTTCCAAGGTTGATCAGAAGCACGCCAACGCGGGGCAGAGCGGATTGAGCTGCCGGTTTCGCGCTTTCGATGGGAACGACGCTGGTCATGGCTCCGTGGGTCGCGCGTTGCTCCGAACTTGTCAAGATGAGGCCGATTTCGCTAGGGTCGCACCCAAGCGGGAGGGAAGATGACACTCGCGGAATGGTGCGTCCTGGGAGCGCTGCTGCTTTACCTTGCAACGATCGTCTCGATCAAATGGGCCAGGTTTCGCACGTTCGACAATTCCCAGCCGCGCGACCCCGCCTTCTTCGAGGACGCCCTCGCGCAGCGCGCGCTCGGCGCGCACCTGAACGGCATCGAGACCTTCCCGTTCTTCGCCTTCGCGGTGCTGCTCGCCGAATTCCGGGATTCGCCGCAGCGGCTGATCGATGAGCTCGCGGCACTGTTCCTGATCGTGCGGATCGCCTATGTGCTGACCTATCTCGGCAACCGCCCGACGCTGCGCTCGATCCTCTGGAGCATCGGCTTTGCCATCAATCTCGGGATCTTCTTCATGCCGGCCTTAAAGCGGTTTCTGCCGGTTTAAGGTGCCGTGCCCGCACGCGGTCCGGCGCCCTATGCGCTGCTCCGCAGAGCCGGGGCACGCGAGCGCGGCTCAAAAACACGTTGTCCGTTCAGCGGCGATGTAGCCGAACAACAGGCCGACGCCGAATAGCAATACCAGGCCGGCGGCGCCGAACTCGATGCCGCGCATGACGAGGGCGCCGCCCCCGTCGCGGCCGGCGCTGAGGCGCGCGGCAATGTTCTTAGCCGAGACCGCGACGACCGCGATGGCAGCGACCGTGATCGCGGTGCCGAGCCCCATCAGGAAGGTCGCGGCGATGCCGGCCCAGAACAGGCCCTGCGCCAGCGCGAACACCAGGACCAGGATCGCGCCCGAGCAGGGGCGGATGCCGACGGTCAGGATCGCGGCAAAGCCGCGCTGCCAGCCGCCGGGGCCGGCGAGTTCGCTCGGAGCGGGCCCATGGGAATGACCGCAGTGCTCGTCATGGACGTGGCCATGCCCATGCTCATGGCGAGCGTGGCTGCGATCGTGATGGTGATGATGATCGTGGCCATGATGATCATCCGCATCATGGCCGTGGCCATGGTCATGCGGCACGCCTGCCATCGCTGGCACCGGCTGGGCTACCTGAAGCGCGCGGATGAAGGCGCCGCCTTTGACCCAGACAAGGCGCAGGCCGAACAGCGCAATCAGGCCATAGCTCGCGATCTCGATCGCGCCTTCCGCCTTGCACATGGTCTTGGCGGTCGCATTCAGGATCCAGGCGGAGATCCCGACAATCAGGATCGCCACCAGCGACTGCATCAGCGCGGAGGCGAACGACAGCGCGATGCCGCGCCGCGCGGTCTCGCGATTGGCGACGAGATAAGAGGCAATCACCGCCTTGCCGTGGCCGGGGCCGGCGGCGTGAAAGATGCCATAGGCAAACGAGATAAAGAGCAGCGTCCACACCGCCGAGCCGTCGGACTTCGCGGCGCGGATGGTCGCCGACATCTGGCGATAGAACTCCGACTGTTTTGCCAACAGCCAGCCGATGAGGCCGCTGGCTTCAGGCTCCGCCGCCTGCGTGGGCCGCGGCGCGCCGAACGGATTTTGCGCAAGAAGATCGTGGAGCGCGGCGTCGGCAGCTGCCACCACGAACCAAACCGCGGCGCTGGCGAGCAGCCCGCGCGCGAACGGGGAGAGATACGGCTTCAAGGGCAATCCACGGTGATCTTGTTGGCGAACATCATGCCGAAATTCGAGTTCTCGCCATTCAGGAAGGTCTGCTCGTTGAGCTTCTGCGCACTCGCGGTGCCGTCGTTCGGTCGCTCCAGCTTCATCTGGCAGCCGGCGGGCGCGCCGACCAGCTTGACCGGATTGTCCTTGGCCATCTGGAAGTCGATGAAGAAGGAGCGGTCGAACACTTCGAGCATCAGCTGCCTGGGCTTGACGGGGTTCTTCAGCGGCAAAGTGAAGCGCAGGGTCAGCACCGTATCCTTGTAGTCGAGGAAGTAGTCGACCGGCTCCTGGAACCGCTCCTTCTTGCCGTCGGCCTTCGCGAAGGTGAAGTAGGCGTATTCCTTCAGCGACTCGACATTGGTCTGCGCCAGCGGCGTTAGCTCCTCGCGCGTATAGGCGCCCTTGGTCTTGCTCTCGAGCCCCTGCACCGCATAGGCCGAGAACATGTCGTCGAAGGTCCAGGCGTGGCGCACGCCGGTGATGGTGCCGTCGGCCGCGAAGAGCAACTCGCTGGTCGCGGTGATCCAGACATGCGGATGCGCGCGCGCCGGCCCCGCTGCGAGCGACAGGCCGGCGGCGAGCAGCAGGCCGAGAAGGACGCGCATGCCCATCACGCCGCCTTCGCGGCGTCGAGCAGGCCGCGCCGGCGCAGCAGCGCGTCCGGCTCCGGCGGGCGGCCGCGGAAGGCCTCATAGGCGGCTTCCGGATCAACCGATCCGCCCGAGGCGTAGATGTCGTCGTGCAGGCGCTTGGCAACGGCAGGGTCGAAGATGTCGCCGGCCTCCTCAAACGCGCCGAAAGCGTCGGCGTCCATCACCTCCGACCACATGTAGCTGTAATAGCCGGCGGCATAATGATCGCCGGTGAAGATGTGGCCGAATTGCGTGGGCCGGTGACGCAGCGCGATCTCCTCGGGCATGCCGATCTTCTCCAGCTCGCGTCTCTCGAAGGCGCGCACGTCCTGCGCGGCGCAAGCCGGCTGAGTGTGGAATTCGAGGTCGATCAGCGCCGAGGAGACGAACTCGACAGTGGCAAAACCCTGGTTGAATTTTCGCGCGGCAAGGAAGCGCTGCAGGAGGTCGTCCGGCAGCGGCTCGCCGGTCTGGTAGTGGCGCGCGAACTTTTGCAGCACCTCGGGCCGCTCCTGCCAGTGCTCGTAGAGCTGAGACGGCAGCTCGACGAAGTCGGTGAACACGGAAGTGCCCGACAGCGAAGGATAGGTGACGTTGGAGAGCATGCCGTGCAGGCCGTGGCCGAACTCGTGGAACAGGGTGCGGGCGTCGTCCGGCGACAGCAGCGAAGGCTCGCCCCCGGCTCCCTTGGCAAAATTGCAGATATTGAGAACCAGCGGCGCGACCTCGCCGTCGAGCTTCTGCTGATCGCGCAGCGAAGTCATCCAGGCGCCCGAGCGCTTCGAGGGCCGGGCAAAGTAGTCGCCATAGAACAGCGCCTTGTGCTTGCCGTCCCTGCCCTTCACCTCCCAAACCCGAACGTCCGGGTGCCAGACCGGAACGTCGCTGCGCTCCTCGAAGGTGATGCCGAACAGGCGCGTGGCGCAGTCGAAGGCGGCGGCGATCATGTTGTCGAGCGAAAGATACGGCTTGATCGCAGCGTCATCGAAATTGGCACGCTGAAGACGCAGCTTCTCGGCGTAGAAGCGCCAGTCCCAGGGGGCGAGCTTGAAGTTGCCGCCTTCGGCCGTGATCAATGCCTGCATGTCGTCGCGGTCGGCGAGCGCGCGCGCCCTCGCCGGCGTCCAGACCCGCTCCAAGAGGCTCCGCACCGCTTCCGGCGTCTTGGCCATCGAGTCTTCGAGACGATAGGCGGCGAAGGTCGGGTAGCCCAACAGCTTGGCGCTCTCTTCGCGCAGCTTCAGGATCTCGACGATGGTTGCGTTGTTGTCATTGGAATTGCCGTTGTCGCCACGCGCGATGAAGGCCTTGTAGACCTTCTCGCGCAGGTCGCGCCGCGCCGAGCTCTTCAGGAACGATTCGACCGAGGAGCGTGACAGCGTGACGATGGCCTTGCCTTCCATGCCGCGCTCTTCTGCCGCAGCCTTGGCGCCGGCGACGAAGCTCTCCGGCAGGCCCTCGCGGTCCGCCTCCCCGAGCTCCAGGAACCAGTCCTGCTCGTCGCCGAGCAGGTGATGGCTGAAGCTGGTGCCGAGCTGGGCGAGCCGCTCGTTGATCTCCGCCATCCGCGTCTTGGCCTCGTCGGAGAGGCCGGCGCCGGAGCGGTGGAAGCGGGTGTAGGTGCGCTCCAGGAGGCGCAGCTGCTCGGGCGTGAGACCGAGATTGGCGCGGTTCTCGTGCAGCTGGGCGATGCGGCCAAACAGCACGGCGTTCATCATGATCGGATTCCAGTGCCGCGCCATCCGCAAGGAGACCTCCTTGTCGATCTCCAGGATGGCCGGGTTGGAATGCGCCGAGACGAGGTCGTAGAAAACCGCCGCGACCTTGTTCAAGAGCTTGCCCGAGCGCTCCAGCGCCGTGATGGTGTTGGCGAAGTCGGGCGCGGCCGGATCGTTGGTGATCGCCGCGATCTCGGCGGCATGGTCGGCGAAGGCCTGCTCGAAGGCGGGCAGGAAGTGCTCCGGCTTGATCTCGTCGAAAGGCGGGGTCGCGAACGGCGTCACCCAGGCCTTCAGCAGCGGGTTGGTCTCGGCGTCCGTAATTTGGCGGAGTTCTGACATCACAAGTCCCGGTTTTTGAGCCGATTTGTTGTGGCCAGCTATAGCACGCGATGGGGCTTTTTTGGGCCGTTTGCCCTTGCTCCCGACCGCCTTTTCGGGGAGATTGCGGCCCTCGAAGACACGGGGTCCCTGAACTCATGAACGCGCCTGCCTCCTCTTCCCGCCAGATTGCCTGGCCGAGCGTCATCACCGTCATCAGCGCCGCCATCCTGATCGGCGCGGAGGTGTTCGGCGCGGCGTTTGCCGGCGGCTGGGCGCTCGCAATCCTGTTCGGGCTCGGCGACCAGGGCGCGCACATCCTCCAGGCCGTGCTGTTCGCACTCGGCGTGCTGGTGATGACCGCGTTCATCCGCACAGCTCAGCGCATCGAGCCGTTCACGAAGCGCCGCTGACGCGTCTTCGCGCGCGAGATACGCGCGCTGCACGAAAAAACTTAACGCTCGTTCATCTTCCGCCTCGCTCGCTCAACACTGCGCAAGCAGGTGTTAGGCAATTCTGTTCTCAGCCTAAAAAAATTCTTGCGAAGCCGATTCAAAACGCTTATGTGCGGACTTGCCCAATTTCGCACGTGCCTGTGGTCGTGTGTCAGTCGGTAGGTATCCGGACAAGAGGCCGGACAGCCGCCAAGGGGTGAAGAAGCCGAGGGGCTCTTCGGACGTGCAGAAGCCGGAAGACTTGAAAGTCGAAAGACTGAAAAGTCGACGGACTGAAAGCAAACCCGGAGCGCCCAGCATCTCTCTCAAGGGATGCCTTGTCGAAGGTGACTTCACTCTTTGCAACCGTGACTGGCAGCCGGAGGCGAACCGGCGCACCCCGCTCTCAACGGGGGACGCGACTTAAAGCAACGACGGATCGGGCTTTTTTGGTCTCTACCGGCAGTCCAACGCCGGCGCGGGCTACTGAAAAGGCTTGTCCTTCATTGCCAGGTGTGCGGGCGGGAACACTCCCAACCAATCCACGGCAGCACAGTCTGGTTTGAGTTTTTTGGCTTCGTCGCGCCTCCATCGCGCGATTTGGCCAGAGCGCTCTTATCCGACGTCATGTTTTGAACGGGCCCGTCGCTGGGCCGTTTGGGAGAGTGCCATGACCGAACGTATCCAGGAATTCCTGCGCAACCGCCGCAAGGATGGCCTCGACACCGAGCCGTGCCTCGTCGTCGACCTCGAGGTCGTGCGCGACAATTACCAGAGCTTCGCCAGGGCGCTGCCCGACAGCCGCGTGTTCTACGCCGTCAAGGCGAACCCGGCGCCGGAAGTGCTGGCCCTGCTCGCCTCCATGGGCTCCTGCTTCGATACCGCGACCGTCGCCGAGATCGAGATGGCGCTGGCCGCTGGAGCGACGCCCGACCGCATCTCCTTCGGCAACACGATCAAGAAGGAGCGCGATATCGCGCGCGCCTTCGCGCTGGGCATTCGGCTTTTCGCTGTGGACTGCGCCGCGGAGGTCGAGAAGGTCGCCCGTGCCGCCCCCGGCGCGAAGGTGTTCTGCCGCATCCTCTATGACTGCGCCGGCGCCGAATGGCCGCTGTCGCGCAAGTTCGGCTGCGACCCGGAGATGGCGGTGGAGGTGCTCGACCTCGCCAAGCGCCTTGGTTTGGAGCCGTGCGGCATCTCTTTCCATGTCGGCTCGCAGCAGCGCAAGGTGAAGGCGTGGGACCGTGCGCTGGCGATGGCCTCGCAGGTGTTCCGCGACTGCGCCGAGCGCGGCATCAATCTCTCCATGGTCAACATGGGCGGCGGCTTCCCGACCAAGTACCTCAAGGACGTGCCGCCAGTGGTGACCTACGGCCGGTCGATCTTCCGCGCGCTGCGTAAGCACTTCGGCAACCAGATCCCGGAGACCATCATCGAGCCGGGCCGCGGCATGGTGGGCAATGCCGGCATCATCGAGTCCGAGGTCGTGCTCATCTCGAAGAAGAGCGACGAGGACGAGGTGCGCTGGGTGTACCTGGACATCGGTAAGTTCGGCGGTCTCGCCGAGACGATGGACGAGTCGATCCGTTACGCCATCCGTACCCGTCACGACGGTGCGGACATGACGCCGTGCGTGCTCGCGGGCCCGACCTGCGACAGCGCCGACGTGCTGTACGAGAAGACCCCGTATCCGCTCCCCGTGACGCTCGAGATCGGCGACAAGGTGCTGATCGAAGGCACCGGGGCGTATACGTCAACCTACTCGTCGGTGGCGTTCAACGGCATCCCGCCGCTGAAGACGTACCACATCTGATCCGCCTCTCTCTTGGGGCCTGACGAACCCGGGAGCCGGCTTGCCGGCTCCTCCCTCACAATTTCGATTTCTGACGACGTCTTGGACCGATGTGCCTCTCGCATGTCCGTTCAAGCGGGGACTGACGCGCCATGACTGCTCCTCGGAAGCCACAGATCGCCCTCACTTCGAAAGCCGCTCCGTTCGCGATCCGAGCGGAGCGTGCTGCCGACGTCGCGATGCGTGAAGCGTTGCTCGATGCCTGCTTTGGCGAGAACCGCCATGGCCGGACCTGCCAGCGCCTGCGCGACGGACGCGCCCCCGCCGCAGGCCTTGCCCTGTCGGCCGTGCGCGAGGGACAGCTCGTGGGAACCGTGCGGCTGTGGCACGTCAGCGCCGGAGGCAGGCCCGCTCTGGTCCTCGGACCGCTGGCGGTCGACCCTGCCTGCCGCGAGCTCGGGATCGGCGCCGCGCTGATGCATCAAGCGCTGGCCGCCGCCCGGGCGCGCGGGCATGGTGCCGTGATCCTGCTCGGCGACGCCCCGTACTACGCTCGCTTCGGCTTCTCGCCCGAGAAAACCGGCGCGTTGTCGCTGCCCGGCCCGTTCGAGCGCAACCGGCTGCTGGCGATCGAGTTTGCGGAAGGTGCGCTCGACGGCGCCGCAGGGATGATCGTTCCGACCGGAGCGGCCCTGCCCAAACGGAGGGCGGTTCGCGCTCTCCAGGCACACGCGGCCTAAGGCATTGCGGTGATCGCAACGACCGAAGCCGCAGCCAGCGGCCATGCCCGGCTGCGGCTGACTTGATGCGTTCGTTTGGGGTTGCACGGGCCCGAGAAACGCCCTTTAAACCCGCGAAACATCCCCCTCTTCAGTTGAGGTCCGAGAGCATGTCCCGTCGCCTGATTTCCACCGGCTCCCCATTCGAGAAGGCCGCCGGCTATAGCCGCGCCGTGATCGACGGCGAGTTCGCCTTCGTCGCGGGAACCACGGGCTATGACTACACGACGATGACGATGCCGGCCGACGTCACGAGCCAGTCACGCAACTGCTTCAAGACCATTGAAGCCGCCCTGAAGGAGGGTGGTTTCGAGATGGCCGACATCGTCCGCGCGACCTACTACCTCACAGACATCAAAGACGCTGACGCCCATTTCGCCGTCTGCGGCGAAGTCCTCGGCGACATCCGCCCGGCCGCAACGCTTCTGGTCGTCTCGGCGCTCTACAAGCCTGAGATGAAGGTCGAGATCGAAGTCACCGCCAAGCGCCGCAGCGCCTGATCCACACCGTCGCTCTTTGTCTGCCATCACGTTCCGGAGAAACCATCCCATGAGCCCCGCCTCGCAGATCTACGCGAAGATCACCGGTCCCATTGTCATGGTCGGCTTCGGCTCTATCGGCAAAGGCACGTTGCCGCTGATCGAGCGGCATCTCGATTACGACAAGTCGCGCGTCACCGTGATCGATCCCAAGGACGAGGGCCGCAAGGCGCATTGCGAGAAGCACAATGTACGCTTCATCCAGAAGGGCGTGACCAAGGACAATTATCGCGAGTTGCTGACCCCGCTGCTCACCGAAGGCGGCGGTCAGGGCTTTTGCGTCAATCTTTCGGTCGACACCGGCTCCACCGACATCATGGAGCTCTGCAACGAACTTGGCGCCCTCTACATCGACACCGTCAACGAGCCCTGGCTCGGCTTCTATTTCGATGCTTCGAAGGGCCCGGAAGCGCGCTCCAACTACGCTCTTCGCGAAGTGACGCTGGCCGCCAAGAAGGCGCGCCCCGCGGGCTCCACGACGGCCGTTTCCTGCTGTGGCGCCAATCCTGGCATGGTCTCCTTCTTCGTCAAGCAGGCGCTGCTCAACGTCGCCGCGGATCTGAAGCTCAATGCCCCCAAGCCGAAGACCAAGGCCGAATGGGCGGACCTGATGCGGCAGGCCGGCGTCAAGGGCATTCACATCGCCGAACGCGACACCCAGCGCTCCAGGAACCCGAAAGAGCCTGACGTCTTCGTCAACACCTGGTCGGTGGAAGGTTTCCTGTCGGAAGGCGTGCAGCCCTCAGAGCTCGGTTGGGGCACCCATGAGAAATGGATGCCGGAGAATGCGCGGACCCACGAAGCGGGCTGCGGCGCCGCCATCTATCTGATGCAGCCGGGCGCCAACACGCGCGTGCGTACCTGGTGCCCGACCCGCGGCGCGCAGTATGGATTCCTCGTCACCCACAACGAGTCGATCTCGATCTCCGATTACTTCACGGTGCGCGACGCATCGGGCACCGCGATCTATCGGCCGACCTGTCACTATGCCTATCATCCGGCCGACGATGCCGTGCTCTCGCTGCATGAAATGTTCGGCCGCGCGGCGAAGATGCAGGAAAAGCACCACATCCTCGATGAGAACGAAATCGTCGACGGAATCGACGAGCTCGGCGTGCTGCTGTTCGGCCATGACAACAATGCCTATTGGTACGGATCGCAGCTCTCCATCGAAGAGACCCGCAGGCTTGCGCCCTACCAGAACGCCACCGGCTTGCAAGTGACCTCCGCCGTGCTCGCCGGCATGGTATGGGCGCTGGAGAATCCGAACGAAGGCATCGTCGAAGCCGACGAGATGGATTTCGAACGTCTCTTGGAAATCCAGCTGCCCTATCTCGGCCCGGTGAAGGGCTTCTACACCGATTGGACGCCGCTGACCGATCGTCCGGGACTGTTCCCGGAAGATATCGACACGAGCGATCCGTGGCAGTTCCGGAATATTTTGGTGCGGTGAGGGCTCTGCTGTCATGTCCGGCCTGTCCCGGGCATCGACGCACTTTCTTTCGCGGGACGCCAAGAACGTGGACGGCCGGGACAAGCCCACCCGTGACGCCGCAACTGGCTGTCGTTATTTCTCTTTGATCGGCGGCGCGATCTTCTCCGCAGGCGCGGCCGGCAGCGCGGGCTTGGTCGCCGCGCCTTGCGTCTGGGATTCGGGCCGTGCGGGCTCGGGAGCCGGCGTGGTCGGGCGATCACCGCCGGGCTTGGACTCCGCAGGCGTCTTGCCCTGATCGTCCGAAGGAGTGCCCTGGAGCGGTGGCGTTGCCTGCGCCATCTGCATCCGGTTCTCGGCGCGAATCTGCGCCAGCGACAGGCCCGACACCACGACGCCCGCGGCGAACAGCGTGCAGGCGATCATCAGGTCGAGTTTCAGTCTGCGCTTGTCATTGCCTGTCATGTCGATCACCGCGTTTGTCCACGGGACCAACGAAATGGCCGCGCGCGGGTTCCGCGCTTGGCCGGGCGGGAACTGCACCCCTGCGCGCTAAAACGCCGCGCTTAATCCGTGGTGCTGACTTCCCAGGTGGCGTGGCGCACGCCCGGAAGGTGCTGGAGATCCGTCGCGACCGCGTTCAGCTCGTTCGGATCGACCGCGGTCGCTACCAGCTTTGCGACGATCTCCAGGATGTCCTCGCCGATCTCTACCAGGTCGATATCAGCGACCGAATATTTCGCGGCTTCCAACCTCTCGACGAGGCGGTCGCGCATGTCAGGCAGAGCGTCGGCCGCCACCGCCAGCTTGAAGTAATAGGTCGCCTCCAGTGCCCGCTCATTCAGCGGAATGCGGTTGATGGCATTGACCAGCGGACGCAGCAGTGTGTTTCCGGCAATGACGAACACGGTCAGCGCCGCGGCCTGCGCGACCATGTCGGCCCCGGCGCAGGAGCCGACCGCGGCGGAGGCCCACAGCGTCGCGGCCGTATTGAGCCCGCGCACGTCCATGCCCTGCTTCATAATGACACCGGCGCCGAGGAAGCCGATGCCGGAGACGACGTAGGAGATCACCCGCACCGCGCCGGCGGCGCCATCCAGATGCATGGCGAGATCGACAAAGGCGGCGGCGCCGACCGCGACCAGCACGTTGGTGCGCAGGCCCGCGGTGCGCTGGCGGTACTGCCGCTCGGCGCCGATCAGCGTCCCCAGCACGAAGGCCGTAAACAGGCTGATCAGCGTGTCTGCGAAATCGGCAATTTGGAATGTCGTCAGAAACCGCATGGCCCCCTATACGGCCGGGACCATGACAGATTAAAGCTCCAGCAGGCCGCCGTCCCCATTTTCATCCGCAAACGCCAGCAGCGTGCCTTTGGCGTTCCAGGCGAGCGCGGCCACCGGTGGCGTGCCGTTGCGGCGGACCAGGATCTCCGCGCCGTCCTCCAGCCGCACCATCAGCACGGTGCCGTCGCTGTAGCCGGCGGCAAGGATATCGTTCTTGGGGTGGCAGGCCACCACGGACACGCGGGCCTGCAGCGGCGCGAGCATGGCCGGCTCCTTGCCCATCGGACCGTCCTTGCTGGCGAACGGCCACAGGATGACGGCGTCGGCGCCCGAGGTCGCCAGGGCCTTGCCGCCGGCGCTCCAGGACATCGAGCGGACGCGGCCGGGATAGCCGGTCATGCGCATGTGCCTGTTATCGGCGAGCCGCCAGCCGTGCAGCGCCGCCTCGTGCATCGCGGTGACCAGGAACTTGTTGTCCGGGCTGAAGGTGACGGCGAGATGCGAGCCGGCCCACGGCAGGAATTCGGCTGTGGCAGCCATGTTGGGAAACCACAACGTCGCGCCGTTGTAATGTGCGATCGCAAGCCGCAGGCCTTTTGGCGCGAAGGCAAGCCCGCCGACGGTCGAGGGCACCTCGATCGACTTCTCCTCGTTCTTGCCGCTCTTGACGTTCGCCGTCTTGCCGGCCGACCAGGCTAAGGCGCCATCTGGATGCAGCGCCACCGCATCGATCCAGCGCCGTTTGGGGTCGGTGGCGAGCAGCGTCACCTCCCCCTTGGCATCGAGGGAGACGACCTTGCCGTCGTCGCCGCCCATGACGAGGCGCTTGCCGTCGGAGGCGGTCGAGAGAATGCCGCCGCTGTGCACGGCGACCGTGCTGATCTCGCCCTTGGGGTCGACCAGCGCGACTTTCTCCTCGCCGCCGACGAAGGCGGCCCGATCGGCGAGGAAATGCGCCGAGGTCACGCCCATGCCGAGCGCGATCGGCTTGACGCGGTCGGTGACGGAGACGATCGAGGCGGACTCGGGAGCCGGCGTAAACTCTTTCATCACGAGACGATGCAGCTCTCAAAACCCTTGCGGATGGCCTCTTCCGGCAGTTCGCGGCCGATGAAGACGAGGCGGCTCTCGCGCGGCTCACCCTCCTTCCACTTCCGCTGGTGGTTGCCCTCCAGCATCATGTGGACGCCCTGGAAGACGTAGCGGTCATCGTCATCGTGGAAGGCGAGGATGCCCTTGGAGCGCAGGATCTTGCCGCCCTCGACCTGCACCAGGTTCTGAAGCCAGGGCATGAACACGTTCGGATCGAGCGGCTTGTCGGTTTTCAACGACAGCGACTGCATGTCCTCGTCGTGGTAGTGCTTCAGGCCATGGCCGTGATCATGGTGATGATGATCATGGTCGTGATCATGATCATCGGCCTCAAGGAAATCCGGCTCGATGTCGAGGATGCGGTCGAGGTCGAACGCGCCGCGATCGAGCACGTCAGCTAGCGCCACCGAACAGCGCTCGGTGCGATGCAGCTTCGCATAGGGATTGATGGCGCGGATGCGTGCCTCGACCTCCGCGAGCTCGCCCTTGTTGACGAGATCGGTCTTGTTCAGCACGATCACGTCGGCGAACGCGATCTGGTTCTTCGCCTCGGGCGCGTCCTTCAGCCTGTCGGACAACCACTTTGCATCGGCGACCGTCACCACTGCGTCGAGCCGCGCGTTTTTCTGCACGTCCTCGTCGACGAAGAAGGTCTGGGCGACGGGCGCGGGATCGGCAAGGCCCGTGGTCTCGACGATGATGGCGTCGAACTTTCCCTTGCGCTTCATCAAGCCGTCCATGATGCGCACGAGGTCGCCGCGCACGGTGCAGCAGATGCAACCGTTGTTCATCTCGAACACTTCCTCATCGGCGCCGATGATAAGATCGTTGTCGATGCCGATCTCGCCGAATTCGTTGACGATGACAGCGTATTTCTTGCCGTGGTTTTCCGACAGGATGCGGTTCAAAAGCGTAGTCTTGCCGGCACCGAGATAGCCGGTCAGGACGGTCACGGGAATTTTTGGGGAGGTCACTTCAGACATAACAACTCCGGACTTCGGGCTTTCGCGCGACGCGAGGCGGGGTGGCCCCCTGCCCTAATGGTCAAGCGCGCTGATCAGGCTCTTTATATTGTGCCTGACCATGTCAATGTAAGTGGGTGCAGGCCCCTTTTCGCCGGTTAAACCGTCGGAAATCAGGGTCCCGCCGACCTTTGCGCCGGTCTCGGCCGCGATCCGCCGGATCAGCCGGTCGTCGCTGATATTTTCCAGGAATACAGCCGGGATTTTTTGGGCCTTGATCTGGCCGATGATCGCGGCGATGTCGCGCGCGCTGGGCTCGGTCTCGGTGGAGACGCCCAAGGGGGCGATGAACTGGATACCGTATTCGGCGGAAAAATAGCCGAAGGCGTCGTGGGTGGAGATCACCTTGCGCCGCTCCAGTGGGATTCTCGCCACGGCTTCGCGGACCTCACTGTCGAGAGTTTCGAGCGTTTCCAGATAGGCTTTGGCCCGGGCGCGGAAGAACGCCGCGTCATCCGGGGCAGCAGCGGCGAGCGCATTGGCGATGTCGGTGACGTAGATCTTGGCATTGGGGATGGACTGCCAGGCGTGCGGATCTGCGGCCGAACCCAATTTCAGGGGCGTGATACCGGCGCTTGCAGTCACGACCGTCGCCTTGCTGCCCGAGGACTGCACGAGCCGCGGCAGCCATCCCTCGAGGCCGAGCCCGTTGACGACGACGAGCTTTGCATCGGCGATCCGCTTCGCATCGCTCGGCGCAGGCGTGTAGACGTGGACGTCGCTGTCGGCGCCGACCAGCGTGGTCAGATTGATCCTGTTACCGCCGACATTGCGGACGAAATCGGCCAGGATCGAGAAGCTCGCAACCACGTTGAGCCGCTCGGCGGCGTGCAGCGGCGAGGCGATCAGCAACAGCACGCAAAGCAGGATGAGCCGCATCGTCACGCTTCCAGATGCCGGCCGGGAAACAATTGCCGGACGATGCCGCCAACGCGGCCGAACAGGACGGAGGCCACGTAGAGCACCGTCGCCACCAGAATGATCGCAGGGCCCGACGGCACTCGGGTCTGGAACGACAGCACAAGGCCGGCATAACCCGAGACCGCGGCAGCAATCACGGCGATGCAGATCATGGCGGTGAGATCACGCGACCAGAATCGCGCAATGCCGGCCGGCAGGATCATGAGGCCGACCGCAAGCAGCGTGCCGAGCGCCTGAAAGCCGTTGACGAGGTTGATCACGACGAGCGCGAGGAAGGCGAGATGCGCAGGGCCCCCGGCGCGGCTCACCGTGCGCAGGAACAAGGGATCGACGCTCTCGATCACCAGCGGGCGGTAGATCACCGCCAGCACGAGCAGCGTCACAGTGGCGTTGAAGGCCACCACCAGCAGCGTCTGGTCGTCCATGGCGAGAATGTTGCCGAACAGCACATGCAACAGGTCGATATTGGTGCCCTTGATCGAGACGATGGTGACGCCGAGCGCCAGCGAGGCCAGATAGAAGGTGGCCAGCGAAGCGTCCTCCTTCAGCCCGGTCGAGCGCGCGACCACACCGGCGAGGATCGCGACCGCAAAGCCGGCGATCAGGCCGCCGGCGGTCATCGCGAACAGGTTGAGCCCGGAGAGCAGGAAGCCGACGGCGGCGCCCGGCAGGATCGCATGTGCCATGGCATCGCCGACGAGGCTCATCCGCCGCAGCATCAGGAACACGCCGATCGGCGCGCCTGCCAGCGACAGTGCGATCACGGCGGCGAGTGCCCGCCGCATGAACTCGAATTCGGTGAACGGACCGATCAGCGCGTCATAGGTCATTTGCAATCACGCCGCCTGCGACCGCCCGTCGTCGCCCGCGCAGGCCGCCGCGCTGTCGTCGAAAGCCTCGCACATCCGCATCGCGACCATCAGGTTTTCCGGCGTCAGCACCTCGGCCGTCGGCCCCCAGGCCACGGGGCCGCGCGCCAGCACCAGTGTCTCGCTGAAATGGGTACGCACCATCTCCATGTCGTGCAGCGCGGCCAGCACGGTGCGGCCCTCGGTGTGCCAATCCTTCACCAGCGCGAGCAGATCGGCCGTGGTCTTGCTGTCGATGGCGTTGAAAGGCTCGTCGAGCACGATCAGGCTCGCGTCCTGAAGCAGCACCCGGGCAAACAGCACGCGCTGCATCTGGCCGCCGGAGAGCGTGCCGATCGGACGGTTCTCGAAACCGTTGAGGCCAACGGCGGCGATTGCGCGCAGGATTTTGTCCCGCGCAGCCTTGCCGATGCCGCCGAACAGGCCGGTCCCGCGCCACAGCCCGGTGCCGACGAAATCGAACACCGAGATCGGAAAGCTGCGGTCGATCTCGGCGCTCTGCGGCAGGTAGGCGATGTCCCTGCTGTCGAGGCCGCCCAGATGGATGCTGCCGTCGAGCGGCTTGAGGATGCCGACGATGCCGCGCAGCAGCGTCGACTTGCCGGCGCCGTTCGGGCCGATCACTGCGACGAGCGCGCCGGATGCGACCTCGCCATTGAGATGGTGCACTGCCGGATGCCGGTCATAGCCGAGCGTGACATTGTGGAAGTGTAGCGCCGCCATGGTCACCTCATCGCCAGAAAGACCATGCCCCAGAGCACCGCGCAGACGGCGAGCGCGGCCGCGAGGCGGCCGGCCATGGTCATGCGCAGGATCGACCACGGGGCCGCCTGGGCCGGATGCGGCGAAGCGGGATCATGGACATGGGCATGGGTGTGGTCGTGCCCGTGCGAATGCACGTGGTCGTGGGAGTGGTCGTGGTGACGGGCGTGAGACACGGCGGGAACCATGGCAGGACGTTATATTATAACATTTCGTCTGTCCACGCCGGGCTCAAGGCTTGCCGATCAGCATGGCGATGGCGGCCGCCACGAACGGGAACGGCATCGATACGGCGCAGCGGAACCAGACGAAACGGGCCGGCATGAACGGGATCTCCACAGGATCACCCTTTGGAACGCGAACAGGGCCCAGGCAACGACATAGGCAACCACCTGGGGCACCCCGCCGCCCGACTTCAGCGCCACCGTGCCGATGGAGAAGCCGATGACAGGTCCGCCCGGCGTGGCGGCACCGGCGACCACAGCAGATGCGACCCCGAGCCAACCGCTGTCCGGCCCGAGCCAGCCGGTGATCACCTCCTGCGGGATGATGGCGGCGATGTAGCCGGCGCCGATCACTCCCAGCGCGATCCGCGGCACGATGTTGATGAAGTCCATCGAGCCTTCGCGCAGCGAAGCCTTGAACACGGCAGGGCCGCGGCGGAAGGCGATCAGGCCGACGCCGAACACCGAACTCCACAACAAGATGTCGATCAGAAACGCGGCGCTCACGTCTCGTCATCCTTCGTGATCGGCTCGGATAGAGCCGGACATAGACGAAGCGGCCGAGCGCGCCGGCAAGCACCGGCAGCGGCAGCGAGATCACGATCCGCCACAGCGTGAAATCGGTGCCCATGATCGGGATTTCCCACGCCACAGCCCGACCGTAGCCGATCAGGGTCCAACTCACGACCATGGCGATGGTGGCTCCGAAATCGGCGCCGACCGCGAGCAGCGCGCTCGCGACCGGATAGGCGGTGAAGGGACCGCCCGGCAGGATCGCGCCGAAGGCGGTGCCGATCAGAAGCCCCATCAGGCCGGATTTCGGCCCGAGCGAGCGCGAGACTTTTTCATGCGGCAGGATCTCCGAGATGAAGGCGCCGAGCAGACAGCCGGCCAGCACGCGCGGCAGGATGCCGCCGAATAGCGAAAGGTCGTGTGTGAGAATGTCGAGAACACCGCCCGTGCCGTCACGCCGCCAGACCAGAGCGGCGCTCACCACCACCAGCGGCTTGCGCACACGCCCAGGCCGCGGCTCGGAGTCCGCGTCCTCGGCAGACGCCGGGTCTTTCGGGGAAGGTTCTGACAAACGGGCTTGGGTCGGATCGAGGGGATGCCCGTCCTGATTAGGGGCGCCGTCCTCACGATGCAAACATTAGCGCGGCGGGCGCGTTGCGTGCCCTGCGCAGGGCCATGCGAGACGCCAACGAATTCCGCAGAGCAGACGAATTCCGCACAGCAAAAAGGCGGCCGCGCATGCGACCGCCTTGTCTGTCATTCCGGGACGCACGAAGTGCGAACCCGGAATCTCGAGATTCCGGGTCTGGTGCTGGCGCACCATCCCGGATAACGAGGTGAGACCTTACGCCTTCTCAAACAGGGACTCGACGTATTCCCAGTTCACGAGGTTCTCGACGAACGCCTTGAGATAGTCCGGACGGCGGTTGCGATAGTCGATGTAGTAGGAGTGCTCCCAGACGTCGCAGCCGAGGATCGGGGTGGCGCCGTGCACCAGCGGATTCTCGCCGTTCGGGGTCTTGGAGATCTCAAGCTTGCCGTTCTTGACCTGGAGCCAGCACCAGCCGGAGCCGAACTGGCCGACGCCGGCCGCCTGGAAGTCGGTCTTGAACTTCTCGAAGCCGCCGAGGTCCTCGTTGATCTTCTTCTCGAGCTTGCCCGGCAGCTTGGTGCCGCCGCCATTGGGCTTCATCCAGCTCCAGAAATGAATGTGATTGTAGTGCTGGCCGGCATTGTTGAACACCGCGGGGTTCTTGCCGAACGAGCCCTTGACGATCTCTTCAAGGGATTTGCCTTCCCATTCGGTCCCCTTGAGCGCGTTGTTGCCGTTGGTGACGTAGGCCTGATGATGCTTGTCGTGATGATATTCCAGCGTCTCCTTCGACATGTACTGGCCGAGGGCGTCATAGGCGTAAGGGAGGGGGGGCAGCGTAAAGGTCATGGCTTCTTGTCCGCAACTGGTGGGGAACGAGTTCTAACGGTCACCCCTTATAGAAGGTTCCGTCGCCGTTAAATACCGCCAATTTGCGAATATGCGTGAGGCGGACGCTTGGCACGATTGCAAAAATCGTCGCAGCACGGGCATTCGCACGGCTGGGTGCCCTGGTACAAAATATCATTGCCTTTGAGGCGCTTATCGCAGAACGAATGCTTCGACCGCGAAAGAGAAAGTCATGAGCATCGAAATCGACATTCTGAACGGCGACGCCTCGTGGCCGATCGCGGAGCCGCTGCACCAGGCGGTCTGGGGCCCGCACATGGTTGCGGATAAGCCCTGGGCTTATGTCAAATGGGCCAATGCCGATCTCCGCGTGCTGATCGAAACGCCCGAGGATGGTCTCGTCTGCCATGTCGGCGTCTACTTCCGAACCGTCACCTGGAACGGGCAGAAGGTCCATGTCGGCGGCATCGGCGGCGTCTGCACCCGCGAGGACCGGCGCGGCCGCGGCTATGCCACCATGGCGATGGACGCAGCGGTGCACACCATGCGCGCCAACGAGGCGGTGCGCTTCGCGCTGTTGTTCTGCGAGCCGCACAATTTCGCGTTCTACGAGGCACGCAGATGGCAGCCCTTCAAGGGCGAGGTCTATTGCGAGCAGCCGGAGGGCCGAATCCGCTTCGACTACATGGCACCCTACGTCTTCGACATCGTCCGCGCGCCGACGCTGGGCACCATCGACCTATGCGGCCTGCCGTGGTGAGCCCTGCGTGAGCGAGGGCTGCGCCGGCCGCCTCACGCCTATAATATGTCAGCCATCATTTAAAATCCCGCCCGGTGAACATGACGATCGACGCCTCTGCAGACGCCGTCCCGCCGATTGCGCCGGTCGTCTCCCCCATCGCCAGCCTGCTGACGGCGCCGATCCTGCCGACATTGCTGCGGCTCGCGATCCCCAACATGATCGCGATGGTCGGCAGCACGCTGGTTGCGATCGCCGAGACCTCCTATATCGGCCGGCTCGGCACGATCCCGCTCGCCGCGATCGCGCTGGTGTTTCCATTCGCAATGCTGACGCAGATGATGAGCGCGGGCGCGATGGGTGGTGGCGTCTCCTCCGCGATCAGCCGCGCGCTCGGGGCGGGAGATCGCGACCGCGCCGCGACGCTCGCGCTGCATGCGGCCATCATCGGCCTCTGCGGCGGGCTGTTCTTCACAGTGATGATGCTCGTGTTCGGCCGCTCGTTCTTTGCGCTGCTCGGGGGCCGCGAGCGCGTGCTCGAGGAGGCCAGCGGCTATTCGCAGGTGCTGTTCTCCGGCGCGGTCGCGATCTGGCTCGTCAACACGCTGGCCTCGGCGATCCGCGGCACCGGCGACATGCGTCTGCCTTCGATGACGCTGATCGGGGCGAGCGTGCTCCAGGTCGCGCTCGGCGGCACGCTGGGCCTCGGCCTGTTCGGCGTGAAGCAGTTCGGCATGCCGGGCGTCGCGAGCGGCCAACTGATCGCGTTCAGCTGCGCCGCGGTCTTTTTGCTCTGGTATCTCTTGTCCGGCCGCAGCCGGTTGCAGCTCGACGTCCGCGCCTTCCATTTCGACCGGGCGATGTTCCTGGACATTCTCAAGGTGGGCGCGGTGGCCTGCCTGTCGCCGCTCCAGACCGTGCTCACCATTCTGATCTTCACAAAAATCCTCGCGACCTTCGGCACCGAGATGCTGGCCGGCTACGGCATCGGGTCGCGGCTGGAATTCCTGCTGATCCCGATCACCTTCGCCTTCGGCATCGCATCGGTGCCGATGGTCGGCATGGCGATCGGTGCCGGACATTTGAAGCGCGCGCGGCGCGTGGCCTGGACCGCGGCCGCCGCCTCCGGGCTCACGGTCGGCCTGATCGGCCTCGTGATCGCGCTCGATCCGTCGCTATGGGTCGCGCTCTTCACACGGGATCCCGGCGTAACCGCCGCTGCCTACAGCTATTTCTACTGGGCAGGTCCGGCTTTCGTGTTCTTCGGCATGGGCGTATCGTTGTATTTCTCCTCACAAGGCGCGGCGCGCGTCGGCGGGCCCGTGCTCGCCTCCACGGCGCGGCTCCTGATCGTCGCGGTCGGCGGCGTCAGCCTCATGATGGTGCAGGCGCCGGCCTGGACCTTGTTCGCTCTGGTCGGCGGCGCCATGGTCGTGTTCGGGCTGTCGACTGCCGCCTCGGTCGCCTTCGTGCGCTGGGGCAAATGAGCGCAGGCGAATAGGCGCAGGCAATAAGCGCGGGAATGTGATTCTATCCAGCGTTGCACTATCCTGCCGGCCTGCTATGGGAGGCGCCTTCATTTTCGGGGCACTCTCCATGTTCAGCAAATTCGCGCTTCCCTTCGTCGTCCTGGCTGCACTGCTTGGCGCAACGAGCGCCCAGGCGCAGAGCGCCGACGGCACGTGGCTCACCCAGGCAGGCGATGCGCGCGTGAAGATCAGCAGATGCGGCGGTGGCATCTGCGGCCACATCGTCTGGCTGCGCGAACCCTATGACACCGCGACCGGCCAGGCCGCGACCGACAGCAAGAATCCCAATCCCGCGCTCGCGAGGCGTCCGATGATCGGCCTGCCATTGTTCAGCGACATGCAGCCGTCAGCTCCGAACAAATGGTCGGGCCAGATCTACAATGCCGATGACGGCAGCACCTATGCGAGCAGCGTCACGGTGACTGGCGCGGATTCGTTGCGGGTCGAAGGCTGCGTCGGCGCACTCTGCGGCGGCGAGACCTGGACGCGCGCGGGACGCTAGCGGTTCACGCCACCATCGCCTTCAACGCCGTGGCAGCCGAAGCATAGCCGCCCCGCGCGCCGTCGATGAAATGGACGTGATCACTGCGCAGCGCCGAGGGCGTGAAGCAGGTCATCATCGCCGCGTCCTGCTGGTAGAGGCCGTAGCGCACGATGCCATCGCGCGCGGCCGCAGCGAGACGATCGCTCAGCGCGCGTTCGAGCTCGGCCGTGCAGTCGAGGATCATGCGCAGTCCGTCGTCATATTTCCTGAAGTCCGAGTTCTCGACCACCTGACGCTTGTAGACGCTTGGCACGAAGCCGCCGACCTTGATGTCGAAGCGCATGATCAGATAGGCGAACAACGTGTAGGCCAGGACGGTGGCGCGGCGCACGAGCAGAGGGCCGCCGCGCTTGGTGCGGGCTTCATAATCCAGCCCCTGCGGCGGCCATTTCAGCGGCGGCCCCTGCGCAGGCACTGGACGGCCGCCATCCGGACTGCGCTCGACGAGATGGATGACGTCCTCGATCACCTTGCGGAAAGCCAGCGGGTCAGCGCCGCGCGCCGGCATCACCAGCACCGACAGAATCAATCCGCGTGACGCAGGCATTACCTCGAAGCGGCAGGACAGGCCGGAGAGATCGGGCTGCGTATCGTTTGGCGCTTCAGCCACCGCGAACTCGCCGCGCTTCATCGCGGCGTCCGCCCAGGCCAGGCCGCCGCCGGAGAACATCGCATGGGACAGGTTCGCCGACGGACCGAAGCGTGCGACGCGTACGTCGAGGCCCTGCGCACGGATGGCACTGACCGGCACCAGGGCGACGCGCATCTTCAGATCGAGCTCCTCCCGTACCCAGGTCGCGGTTGCCGCCAGCGCGTCGCGGGCAAGTTCGAGATCGTGAGGCGCGACCGCAAAGCTCGCTCCATCGCCGCCGAACACGAAAGGGAATTCGCGCCCCTCCAACGCGTTCGTCACCGCCGCGATCACGGCGGCGCCGGCCATGTTGACCGCTTTGTAGCGCTGCGCCGCGATCGCCTTGGTGGAATCGACGATGTCGGCAACGCCGATGCTCCAATTGTCCGGCAGCGGCGAATACAGCACCGGATCCATCAGGCTGGTGAAACCGCGGAAGACCGGAATGCCGCTGTAAAAGGATTCGCCTGATGTCATCGGGAGATGCCGGATGGTTGGGATGGCACGTTGCAAAACAGGTACGCGGCAGGACCGATCCGGGTTCGCCGGCCGGTCTCGCCGCGACGTCCCGATCATTGGTCAAATGGAGCTGAACAACAAGCTCGCACCGCGATGCAATGCCGCACTTTGATCGACATCAACAGCGCATCGCAAATAGTGTTTACTCTTGATCTATCGAAAATGAGCCGTACGCCGGCATACGGGCCTCGACCGCAATCGGTGAAGATGCCGGAAAGGCTGACCGCCACCGTCGCTGATTGATTTGCCGAAGACCTTGAAGCACCGGACGTGAGCGGCTAGTGCAGCTTCTCGTCCTGACGCTTGCGCAAGACATCGAGAGAGGCGTCATGACAGCCGATCAGATGCACGAATTGCTGCGGATACATCTCATGGCCGTTGCCACCGGAATTCTGATGCGTCATCGGCGGACAATGGCCGTCATCGGACGTCGCGCGGGATTGCTCCGTCTGGCCCTGATTTGAAGCGGTCATGTCAGGCATGGTCATGGACTGCTCCCCCTGTCGGTTAGGGCAGATCGATTGACGTAACCCAACCGGTTGCGAGCATCTTACGACCACGTCCGGTGAATTGAAATTGGGCCGGATCAACTCTACGGCGGCAGCGGAGTTCCACTTAGGCCGTATTCCCCGCGTCGATCGTGAACACGGTGCCAGTGACGTTGCGCCCGCCCTCGCCGAGCAGATATTCCACCATGCGCGCGACGTCCTCGGTCTCCGGCAGGCGGCGCAGCGCGCTGCGGCCGGCGATCCGCTTGCGTCCCTCGTCGGAGAGATTGTGCGTCAGCTCCGTGTCGATGAAGCCCGGCGCGATCGCGTTCACGGTGATGCCGAGCTTGCCGACCTCGCGCGCCAGCGAGCGGGTGAAGCCGGTGGCGGCGGCCTTGGTGGCGCCATAGACCGAGAGGCCGTTATAGCCGGTGGTCGCGATGATGGATGAGATGTTGATGATGCGGCCGGCGCCATCGGCCATCATCTGCCGCGCCACGTATTTGGTGAGGATGATCGGCGACAGCACGTTGAGCTGCACCAGCGCCGCAATCTCGGAATTGTGCATGGTCGCGAGCAGGCCTTCGGTGCCGAGGCCGGCATTGTTGACGAGGCCGTAGATCGGGCCGAATTCGTCGCGGATGAGCTTTGCGAACGCCGGGATCGCATCGATCACGGCGAGATCGCAGGCGCGGAAATGCAGGCGTGCTTCGGACGCCGCGATCCCGGCCTTGAGCTCCTCGCTCTCGCGCCGTGCGGCCGCAATCACGTTGAAGCCTGCGCCGGCGAGGCGCCTTGCAATCGCAAGGCCGATGCCGCGGCTGCCGCCGGTGACCAGAACGTTATGCATCGGTGCGCGCCAGTTTGCCGGCCGGAGTGACATCGAGCGCCTCGACGAAGCGGATGACCGCCGGCACCTTGTGTGAGGCGAATTGCGCGCGGCACTGATCCAGAATCTGGTCGCGGATCTCTTTCGTGCGCGCAGGATCGCAGCCGTCGGCGAGAATCACGTCGGCGACAACGATGCCGCCGGTGATCGGGCTGCGGCGGGATTTGGCCCGTGACATCCGCACGTCGGGATGGCGGTTGATCACGGCCTCGATCTCCTCGGGGTGAACCTTCAGCCCGCCGATATTGATGATGCCGCCGCGGCGGCCGATGAAATAATAGCGATCGCCGCGCAACTCAACGATGTCGCCGCTGTCGACAAAGCCGTCCGCGTCGGTGAGCGCGGCAGCGTCGCGGCCAATGTAAGCATGTGCGGTGCGCGTCGAGCGAATGCGCAGCGAGCCGTCGACCACCTTCATCTCGACGCCATTGCGGTTGCCGAGATAGTTGGCCGGAAAGCCCTCAAGCCCGTCATTGACAGCAAAGCCGACGCCGGCCTCGGTCGAGGCATAGGCATGACCGACCGAGGCATTGGGAAATGCCGCCTTCAGGCCGTCCAGCACCGCCTGGTCGGCGATCTCGCCGGAGAGACGGACGTAGGCCGGCGCGAACTGTGTCGTCGAGCCGCTCATCAGGAGCTTGCGCCAGTGCGAGGGCGTGCCGGAAATATGCGATACGCCGCGCGCGTTCAGCCGCGCGACGTGATCGGCCAACGCCTCATGCGGATCCGACAGTACCATGGAGCCGCCGGAGAGGATGGCGCGGAGGAAGATTTGCAGGCCGCCATAGCGGCGGATGTCGTAAAACGTCGCCCATACCGGCGCAGGCCCGCGCGGCGGACCTTCGGCGACGATCGCGCCGGTGAGAGCTTCCAGCGTATGGCCGACGATCTTTGGCACGCCCGAGGTGCCCGAGGTGAGCATCAGCCATTCCGTGGCACGTTCGGTCTTCGCCGGCGCGGCCGCTTCGAGCGGCAATTTCGCCGTGACGATGAGCGCGACACCGGTGCTGGTCCAGCCATCGTCGTCGTCGGCGACGACAGCATCGATTCCGGCATCCGCGATCAACGTGTCGAGATACGCCGGATTGAGATCGGGCGGGCACAACAGCATGCGACGGGCGATGCCGTCGAGCTCGATCATGGCAAGGCCCGACCGGAGCTGGTCGGATAGCTTGAGGAGCACGCAGCGGCCGGACAATTCGCGCAGGCAGCCACCCAGGACGGTGTGCGACAGGATGTCCGTCAGCGACACAACTTGGTGCGCGTCCGAGAGCGTGCGGCCCTTCAGCTCCGCGCCGAGATGGTCGCGAAGCGCAAAGATCTCACGCGGGGACATTTTCGTAGGCCCGCACGAAATCGCCCACGGTGGCGGGGAACGCTGCGTCCTCGGAAATGGTGAAGGGGTCGACGCCGGTCTCGTCCTCGAGGCGCGCGACCAGGATCGCGAAGGCGAGCGAGTCGAAGCCCGTCTCGTGCAGGGACAGATCGTCCGAGAGTGCGGGAAGCGTGACGTGCTGCTCCTTGGCGATCTGCTGGATCGCTTCAATGACCTTAGACCTTACCGACATGGCTGGCTCGCTTGTTGTTATCGATCGTTCGCGTTGCGGCGGCTCTTGCTGACCGCCTCCCCATCACCGCCTGTTTACCCGACAGAAGTAAATGGCTTCTTGGACAATTCAGATAAAATTGGACCTATCTGCGCATTTTCGCAGCGTTACAGCCTGATCGTGCCGTTCACGATTTGCGCATAGGCCTCGGCGTCGAGCGCGACATAGGCGCCGGATTTCGGGTCCAGCATGAACAGCGGATCCGCTATCGCGTCCGGATCGAAGCCGTCGCGCGCGAGGTCGCCCTTCTTCTGCTTGAAGGTCTCGGTCGCGTCGATCTCGCAACAGATGCGGATGAAAGCGGGGCGGGCATAGGGCGGCAGGCGCTGTCCCAGATGCGCGGGCAGCGCGGCGATGTCAAAGCCCTCGTTCACGACAAGCGCGCTCATGCCGGCGCGACCGTCAGTGCCGGGGATGCCGACACCGTAGGTGGTGGCATCGATCACGCCGGTGAAATCGCGCACGGCATCGTTCACCTCCGACGCCGCGACGTTCTCGCCCTTCCAGCGGAAGGTGTCGCCGATGCGGTCGACGAAGTGGAAGAAGCCCTTGTCGTCGAGCCGCATCAGGTCGCCGGTGCGGAACCAGGCATCGCCGCGGGCAAAGACGCCGCGCAGGATCTTCTTCTCGGTCTCGCCCGCGTCGGTGTAGCCCTCGAAACGGCCGCCGCCCTGGTCCGCGGTACCGATGCGGCCGATCGCTTCCCCGGTCTCACCGCGGGCGCAGGCGATGCAAAAGCCTTCTTCGTTGCGTAGCGGCGCGCCGCTGTCGGGGTCGAGCTTGATGAGGCTCGCGGGAAAGCGGTGCGCGAGCAGCGGTGGAATGCGGCCGATCGCGCCGGGCTGCCCCTCGACGTTGAACAGCGAGAAATTGCCTTCGGTCGCCGCATAGAATTCGAGAATGCGGGGAATGGAAAAGCGCGCCTGAAAGTCTTCCCAGATGTCGCCACGCAGGCCGTTGCCACAGACGAGCCGCAGACGATGCGCGTTCTCATATTCCGACGGCGGCGCCTTGAGCAAATAGCGGCAGAGCTCGCCAATGTACTGGAACAGCGTGCAGTCATGCCGGACGATGTCGGACCAGAAATGCGAAGCCGAAAACTTCTCCGCAATCACCACCGACCCGCCGGCAGCCAGCATGCTGCAGGGCGCGACAATGCCGCCGACCGAGTGGAACAGCGGCAGGCAATCGTAGAGCCGGTCCTGCGGCGTCGCCCCGGTGAGGCCGGCGAACCAAAAGCTCCAGTTGAGGATGCGGCGGTGGCTGATGCTGGCGGCCTTCGGCAGGCCGGTGGTGCCCGAGGTATAGATCAGCAGCGCGCGGTCATCGATGGTGACGTTGCCATATTCGTCCGGCGAGAGCGCTCCATCGTCGAACGCGGCCAGCGCCACGTCGATCGCGCGTTCGCCGCGGGCATCGCCGTGGGTCCAGACTTTTGCTTCGGTCTTCAGATACGGCGCGGCGCTATCCAGCATCCGCGTCAGCTCATGCGCAACGATGACATGCGACGGCTTTGCGACATCGATGCAATGCGCGAGCGATTGCCCAACGAGTTTGGTGTTGATCAACGCGGCCACGCCGCCGACACGGCCGATGCCGAGCCAGGCCGCGACATAGTCGATGCCGTTCGGCATGATCAGAGCAACGGTGTCGTCCTTGGCAATTCCAGCCGAGCGCGCCCAGCGCGCATAGCGGTTGATCCTCTTCGACAGACCTTCGTAGTCGAGAGTGGCCTCGTCCGTGACCAGCGCTGCGCGATCGGGCTGGCGTCGCGCCCAATCGTCGACGACGTCAGCGAACAGACGGCCCGGCAGAGTCTCGATCCGCGCGGTGAGCTCGATCGCCTTCAGCCAGATTTTCGAAGCTGAGGGCGCGCGCGCGACTTTCGGTTGCTCAATGACACTGGTGGTCATGCCGTTCATTCTCTCAGGCCGTGTGTGCTGATCCAGCAGCTTAGACCTGCGAGCCTGCCCAGATGTTAAGAGACAGGGTAAACCCGGTTAGTACGGGATTAACGCTAGTGACCCTTGATCAAGCCGGAGGGATCGGCGGCATGCCGATGGCCGAGACGATCGCTAGCGCAGGTGGTCGAGTTGCCGGGGTTCAGGAAGTGTAGCGGTAAGCCCCAGGCGAGGCGGAGCGGCGATACGCCCGGCGCTAACCGTTTAGCCTGTAACGCGGGCGCGAGGCCGGGGCGTTGACAGGATAGTACGGATTAAGGTCGCAGGTCGCGGCGCGGCCCGACGCCGTGGCGCGGCACTGCGGTATCGAGATGAAGGAACAGTCGTACCACTCCCCGCCCCCGCCGTTCGCGCCGGAATAGACGTGCATGCAGATGGGATAGCGGGGGTCGAAGGTCTGCGCATGCAGCGGCGCAGCCGCCAGCATGGCACCGAAAGTCATGATCAGGCCGAGTGAGTGGCGCATGAAGACAGTCCCCAGAGGTCGCATCGTGGAAGCGCTAGTGCACCTTCTTGTGGCGGCGGCGCGGCGGCGGCGGTTCATCGAAGGCGTAATAAGGATTGACGTCGCAGCTGGCCGAGCGGCCCGACGCCGTGGCGCGGCATTGCGGCAGCGAGGTGAACGAGCAGTCGAAATAGTCACCGCCGCCACCGGTGAAGCCGCCGGGCGTATAGACGTGCATGCACACCGGGTATCGCGGATCATAGGTCTGGGCGCCGGCATCTGACGCGCCCAGCACCGTGACGACCGCGATGAGCATCAAGATTGACAGGCGCATGGCGAAATCCTCGATTTGGTCAGGCGCGCCGGCGCGGATGCCAGCCGCCTCATATGGCATAACACCACGCAAGAGGCGACTGTTCCCAGGGACAGATGACGGCAAGGTGAGTGGAGCAAGCTAGCCGCCGAGCCCCTGCAGCACGAGACGGTTCAGCCTCGCCGCAAACGCCGCCGGATCTTCCGGCAATTCGCCGTCCAGGATCTGCGCCTGTTCGAGCAGGAGCAGACTGAGATCATCGACCACCTTCGAGCCCGCCTGCGCCTTGGTGATCGCGCCCACCATCGGATGGCGCAGATTGATCTCGAGGATCGGCTTGGTTTTCATGCCGCGATTCTGCTGCGCCAGGATGCGCTCCAGTTCGCGACTCGGGCCCTGGCTGTCGGCGACGAGACACGAGGCGGAGCTGGTGAGCCGCGTCGAGGCCTTGACGTCGCTGACGCGCTCGCCGAGCGCCGCCTTGATCACCGCGATAGTAGCGGCTTCATCCGCCTCAGGCTCATCCTTTTTCGCCTCGTCCTTGTCGTCGACGCGCGGGATCAGGTCGAGGTTGAGATCGCCCTGGCTCAGCGATTTCAGCGGCTTGCCCTCGAATTCCGAGGGCATCGAGGTCCAGAAGGCGTCGACGGGATCGGACAGCAGCAGCACCTCGATGCCGCGCGCGGTCGCGGCCTCAAGCCGCGGATTGGACTTCAGCCGCTCGATGCTGTCGCCGACGAGATAGTAGATCTCGGTCTGGTTCGGCTTGAAATCGGCGATCACCTGCTTCAGCGACCGCTTCTCACCCGACGTCGTGGTAAAGCGCGACAGCGCCAGCAGCTTTTCACGACGTTCGAAATCCTCGTAGATGCCTTCCTTCAGCACGGCGCCAAAGGCATCCCAGATCTTGGCGAAATTCTCCGGATCCTTCTCGGCGAGGCTTTCGAGCTCGGACACAACGCGGGTCGCCACGGCTTTGCGGATCTGCGCGAGCTGCGGATTGTTCTGGAGCATCTCGCGGGAGATGTTGAGCGGGAGATCCTCACTGTCGACGACGCCACGGATGAAGCGGAGATAGCCCGGCAACAGATCGGCATCATCGGTGATGAAGACGCGGCGGACGTAAAGCTTGACGCGGCCCTTGCGGTTCGGCTCGAACAGGTCGAACGGTTTCGTCGATGGCGCGAACAGCAGCACGGCGTAGGAATATCGGCCCTCGGCGCGGTAATGCAGCGTCATCGCGGGATCATCGAAGGCGGAGGCGATCTGCTGATAGGCCTTCTTGTAGTCGTCTGCGGTCAGCTCGGATTTCGAGCGCTGCCACAGCGCGCTTGCCGAATTGATCTGGCGCGGCTCGCCCTCACCAGGCACGAGCTCGATGGGAAACAGGATGTTGTCGGAATAGGCACCGACGATGCGCTCGATCTCGTAGGTCTCGAGGTATTTTTTGGCGTCGTCCTTCAGGTGCAGGACGATCTCGGTGCCGCGCGCCACGCGTGCCGCGTCCTCGTCGCTGGCACGGGCGATCTCGAACCCGGAGCCGCCGGAGGACGTCCAGCTCCAGACGTCACTCTCACCGGCACGGCGGCTGATCACGACGATCTTCTCGGCGACCATGAAGGCGGAATAGAAGCCGACACCGAACTGACCGATCAGGCCAAGGCCGTCCTTGGCTTCCTTCAGCTTCGACACGAACGCCTTGGTGCCGGAGCGGGCGATGGTGCCGAGATGATCGATCAGCTCCTGGCGCTCCATGCCGATGCCATTGTCCGCGACCGTGAGCGTTCCGGCTGTCTTGTTCGGGATGATGCGGATCTTGAGCGCGTCGCCCTCACCCAGCAGCGCCGGACTTGCGATCGCCTCGTAGCGCAGCTTGTCGCAGGCATCGGAGGCATTGGAAATGAGTTCGCGGAGGAAGATATCGGTTTCCGAATAAACAGAGTGCACCATGAGGTGCAGCAGTTCGGAAACTTCGGCCTGGAAAGGCTGCGTATGCACAGCCGTATCTAACGTCGTCATGCGCTTACCCGGTCAAATCAAAGGGAGGAACCCGGATATAGCGCGACGACACGGCGGATCAAGAGGATGTGAAGGGGCGCGGCAGAGCCTGCCTTGACTGGACGAATGCCCAGATCAGGTCACGCAGCGGCCGGGCTGGAGCAGCTTGGCGATCTCGGTCAGAGAGCTGACCATCGGCTCGCAGGCGATCGTCGGCTTGCTGCGCGCCTTCTGCAGGCCCTGATTCTGGTTTTGGAGCAGCACCGGCGGCTTCGCATTGCCGGTCTCGATCACCGCCGGCACCCGCAGCAGCACCGACGTATCGGCAAGGTCATTCAGTCGCATCGACACGGTTCGGGTCGGAACCGGTGCCGGCTTGATCTCGCCAAGGCGGTCGGCCTTGCCGGTTCGGTTGACGTTGTGGCTTGGCGCGTAGTTGGTGCTGTGGCTGGGAATATCGGCGACGGCCTGCCAGCGGTCGGCCAGATCGTGGCCGGAGGCCAATTGCACCGCGCCCAGCGTTGCGGCAATCGCGACGGCGCCTAAAAATGCCTTTTGAGTCTGTGACATGGCTGTCGATCCCTCGCCCCATGGCGATCGCGGGAACAACGCTGACGAAGGATCAGGGGTTCTCGGCCGTCACGATCACTTAACCGTGTGCGAAAAAAGTCGCCGGCCGCGCAAAATATTTTGCAAGGCGTGGAACGACTTTCGCGGGCAGGAGTCGTCTCAGCAGCCGGCTATTCCCCCCTGCCCCATAAGCCGGCGACGTAGGGCGCGACTGTGGTGATGCCAGTCGCGCCTTACTTTTGTCTGGGGCTCACTTTTGCTTCGCGTTATTTGGCCGTCCCCGCCAGCCAGTCCCGCCCTTCACCATAGAGCTTCTCGACTTCAGGCCCGGTGAGGCCCGGCATGTCGCGCTTGACCTTGTAGCCGATCAGCTCCTGCATGTAGGCGAGGTGGCGGTAGCCTTCGGGAAGGGCGGCGAGCGCTTTCTGGTCGAGCTGAAGCGGCGCGGCGGGATCGACGGGGTCGATTCGGTCCTTCTCGTAGATCGGCTGGCGGCGGACGATTCCCCATTGGCCGTGCCGCTTCTCCAGGAAATCGTAGAAGCGTCCGGTGCAGACGACGTCGCAGAGCACGTCGTGCACCAGGGCCCGCTGTGAGATCGTCATTTTGGTCTGGGCGATGGCCCGCTCGCCCTCGAGGTCGATGCTGGTGCCACCGAGGAAATGCAGGATGCGCACGCCCTTGGCGAACCCCTCCTGGCTGACGCGCATGAAATCCCGCGCCGGCCCCTGAAACCAGGTGGCGGACATCCAGCCTTCATCATGCCAGACCGTGGCAAAGCGCTCCCAGTCGCCGGCGTCGCGCCACACCGCCCAGTTCTCGACGAGGTCGCGGATGGCCAGGCGATCGAGGAGTTGCTGGTCCATGTGCACGCCTCCGAGGGAAGTCCGATGCACGAGGTATGAGCGGCCAATTCGATGCCAGTCAAGCCGTGGCACGCAAACACTAAAAATCCGGCGTGCCCTTGCAGCACGCCGGATCAATCTTGCGCGGGAGCCTCTATCAGGCCGCCGGTGCCTTCGGCGTGCGGTTGCGCGAGTTGCGCTGGAAGAACAGCGCCTGGCTCGCCACCGCAGACACCATCGCCGGCTGGAACGGTTTTGAGATCAGGAACGCGGGCTCGGGGCGCTCGCCGGTGAGGAATCGCTCGGGGTACGCGGTGATGAACACCACCGGCACCTCGAAGGTGCGGAGCAGCTCGTTGACGGCGTCCAATCCGGACGAACCGTCGGCGAGCTGGATGTCGGCGAGGATCAGGCCGGGCCGCTTGTTCTTGGCCAGCGCCACCGCATCGGCATGGGTTCGCGCGACGCCGACGACGTTATGGCCGAGATTCTTCACCAAGCTCTCGAGGTCCATGGCAATGAAGGTCTCGTCCTCGATGATCAGCACGTCGGTGGCGATCTCGGCCGCCATCTCGCGTCCGGCGGCGTCCGCAAGCCGCCGCGTCTCGCCCACGTCGGTGCCGAGAATGAAGGCGACTTCCTCTTCCGAAAAGCCCTCGAGCGAGAGCAGCAGGAAGGCCTGCCGCGGCAGGGGTGTGATGTTCGACAGCCGCCGTTCCGGCGGCATCGGCAGTGTCGTCACCTCGGCATCGTCGTTGACGGAGACCGAATTCCAGATCTGGGTGAACAGCCGGAACAGGCCGGCGCGCGGCCCATGGCTCTCGTCGAGCACCGACGGATCGCCAAGCATGGCTTCCAACATGGCGGCGACATAGGCGTCACCGGAGGCCTGGCTGCCCGTCAGGGCACGTGCATACCGGCGCAACAGCGGCAAGTGTTCAGCAACGAGCTGTGAACGGGACATCCCCACTCCATTCATCTTCGGGCCAGCCTTGAGGTCACCCTTAGGTCAGGCGTTACGCGGGGGGCCCGGGTTCCCCTGCTCGGCTGTTTACGCCTCAGCTTCAGAAAAGTTCCGCATTGCGCGGAACTTTTTCTCGCAGCTCGCATTGTGCCTATCCAGGGAACGGCTCCCGGTTGAGAAAATTTCTCGATTTTACAGTCACTTAACTCGGGGAAACGTGGAACAGGTCATGAAAGATCTTAAGTCTCAAGCCAGCAAAAGCACGACCCCCGGCAAGGGAGGGCTCACTCCGGAGATCCAATCCCGGATCGGGCATCAGCTGCGCGCCATGTACGACGATGTCGTGCGGCAGGGGGTTCCGGATCGGTTCGCTGAACTGATCAAGAAGCTTGATGCACAAGGAGCGACTTCCCAAGTGGAAAATGAGGGCGGATCCAACGACAACAGCAATGGGAGGGATTAATGCCTCTCACCGACTCCCTGCGTAACGACATCCTGGCGGCCGTGCCGAGTCTGCGCGCGTTCGCGATCTCGCTCAGCGGCAATGCGGACCGCGCTGACGATTTGGTGCAGGAGACACTGCTTCGCGCGCTCGCCAACATCGACTCGTTCCAGCCTGGCTCCAATCTGCCGGCGTGGTTGTTCACGATCCTGCGCAACCTGTTCCGCTCCGACTATCGCAAGCGGCGGCGGGAGGTCGAGGACGCCGAAGGCAATTACGCCAAGACGCTGAAGACGCAACCATCGCAAAACGCGCATCTCGAATTCGAGGAGTTTCGTACGGCGCTCGACAAGCTTCCACAGGACCAACGTGAAGCGCTGATCCTGGTCGGCGCCTCCGGCTTCTCCTACGAGGATGCGGCCTCGATCTGCGGCTGTGCGGTCGGCACCATCAAGAGCCGCGTCAACCGCGCCCGCTCGAAGCTCGCTGCGCTGCTCTATGTCGAGGGCGCCGAGGACTTTGGGCCCGACGAGACCGTAAGGGCCGTGATCGGCGGCAGCGGCGGCTGACGGCGGCGTCAACTGGGTGAGACAAACAAAGGCGGCCGCTTCCGCGGCCGCCTTTGCGCGTCGCCGATGGCGCCAAGCTCGCAGCGCCGATCACTCCTCCACGAAGGTCACGGTATCGGCCACACTCGCCCGCGAGGTGCGGTAGCTGTTGACCTTGTGCGCGTGGTCGGCATAGCCGAACGAGATGCCGCAGACGATCCGGCGATCGTCGGGCAGGCTGAAGTGGCGGCGGATCAGACCGGAATGGCGCGCCAGCGCCGCCTGCGGAATGGTGCCGAGCCCAAGCGCCTGCGCGGCCAGCATGAAGTTGGAGACATAGGCGCCGCAATCGATCGCGCCGTAGATGCCGAGCGGCTCGTTGGTGTGAATGATCGCGACATGCGGCGCGCCGAAGAAATTGTAGTTCTCCAGCGCCTGCCTGGCATAGGCCGCCTTGTCGCCGCGGGCGATGCCGAGCGTGTTGTAGAGCTGAAAGCCGCTTTCGCGCCGGCGTTCGAGATAGACCCCGACATATTCGCGCGGCGGGGTGAAATCGTAATCGTCGCCAAGACCGCCGGAGGCTTCCGTATAGATCGCCTGGCGAAAGCGCTCCTTGGCCGCGCCGCTGGCGATGACGACCTGCCAGGGCTGGCTGTTGCACCAGGACGCCGTGCGCTGCGCCGTCTTCAGCACGTGCTCGATCGTGGCGCGGTCGACTTCCTTGGGGAGGAAAGCGCGAACGGAGTAGCGCTCGTTGAGCAGCTCTTCGAGCACGCCGATGCGGTCGATTTGTTTCACTTGTGCGTCCATGGATCAGCTCGCGTTGCTTTCCTCGTAGGTGGGTTAGCCGAAGGCGTAACCCACCTCTTTTGTTTCCGCGGCCACCGAAGTGGTGGGTTACGCCCAGCGGATCGCGCTTCGCGCATCCGCAGCGCTAACCCACCCTACAATGCCGCATCACCGTCCCTTGGTCGGGATCTTGTTGTACGGCACGTCCTTGTCGACGCGGATGTCGCCCGGCAGACCTAGCACCCGCTCGGCGATGATGTTGCGCAAAATCTCGTCGGTGCCGCCGGCGATACGCATCGAGGGCGAGGACAGCAGCATTTGCTGGAACTGGCCCTGCGCCGTCTCCTCGTCGCTGCCTGTGAGAACACCGGCTGCGCCCTGGAGGTCCATGGCGTAGGTCGCGATGTCCTGGAGCATCATGCCCGAGACCAGCTTGCCGATCGAATTCTCCGGGCCCGGTCGCTCGCCCTTCGACAGCGCCGAGATCGCGCGGTAGCTGGTGTATTTCAGCCCGCTCGCCTTCACGGCCCAACTGGCGAGCTTCGAGCGCACGGCGGGATCGTCGATCGCAAGTCCGTCCTCCAGCATCAGATTCGAGCAGAACTCGAATATCTCAGGCACGCCGGTTGCGAGCCGCGCGCCGATCGACATGCGCTCGTTCATCAGCGTGGTCAGCGACACGCTCCAGCCCTCGCCGACGGCGCCGAGGCGCTGGCTGTCGGGGATCACGACGTCGGTGAAATAGACCTCGTTGAATTCCTGCATGCCGTTGGCTTGCTTGATCGGACGCACCTCGACGCCCGGGCTCTTCATGTCCAGGAAGAACATGGTGAGGCCCTTGTGCTTCGGCACGTTCGGATCGGTACGCGCAATCAAGAGACCGTAATCGGAATAATGCGCGCCCGAGGTCCAGATCTTCTGGCCATTGACGACCCAGCTATCGCCCTTCTTCTCGGCACGGGTGCGGAGGCCCGCAACGTCGGAGCCGGCCGACGGCTCCGAGAAAAGCTGGCACCAGATCTCCTCGCCAGAGGCGAGCTTCGGCAAGTATCGGCGCTTGGCATCTTCGCTGCCGAAGGCCATCACGGTCGGGCCGCACATACCTTCGCCGATCTGGAACGGTTGCGTCAGCTTGCCGTAGACGCCCTCTTCCTGTTGCCAGATGACGCGTTCGATCGGCGTCGCGCCGCGGCCGCCATATTCCTTCGGCCAGGGCAGGCAGGCCCAGCCGCCTTCCGCCTTCTTCTTCTGCCAGGCCTTGCCGACCTCGACGATGTCTTGCTTGGCAAGGCGGATTCGGCCAAGCGAAGATTTTGACAGCTCGGCATGGAGTTCCTTCGGTGCGTTGGCCTCGACCCATTTGCGCGCGGTCTCGCGGAATGCGGCCTCTTGCGGGGTGTCGTCGAAATTCATCTTCGAACTCTCCTCTCCCTGACCCGGACGCCGCGCAGCGCAAAGCGGTGCGCTGCCAAGCCGGGGCCCATTGTAGCTCGGGGTCCCGGCGCGGCGGAGCGGTACTTCGTACCGTACCGCGTCCGGGACATGATTAACCTCTTCCCTTTGTCGGGATCTTGTTGAACGGCACGTCCTTGTCGACACGGATGTCGCCCGGCAGGCCCAGCACCCGCTCGGCGATGATGTTGCGCATGATCTCGTCGGTGCCGCCTTCGACGCGCGTACCCGGTGCACGCAGCAGCATCGCCTGGAAGCGGCCCGCGACTTCGGCATCCTCTGGACTGCTGACGACACCAGCCGCACCCTGCAACTCGAGCGCGTAGGTCGCGACGTCCTGGATCATCGAGCCTGCCACCAGCTTGCCGATGGAATTCTCCGGCCCCGGCCGCTCGCCCTTCGATAGCGCCGAGATCGCGCGCATGCTGGTGTAGCGCAGGCCGCTCGCCTTCGCCGCCCAATTCGCCAGCTTCGCGCGCACGGCGCGATCATCGATCGCAGGACCATCGTCGAGCATCAGGCTGGAGCAATATTCGAACAGCTCCGGAAAGCCGGTCGAGACGCCTGCGCCAATCGACATGCGCTCGTTCATCAGCGTGGTCAGCGAGACATTCCAGCCGTCACCGACCTCGCCAAGGCGCTGGTGATCGGGGATGCGGACATTCGTGAAATAGACCTCGTTGAAATCGGACGCACCGCTCGCCTGCTTGATCGGCCTGACCTCGACGCCCGGGCTCTTCATGTCCAGGAAGAACATGGTGAGGCCCTTGTGCTTGGGCACGGTCGGATCGGTGCGGGTCAAGAGGATGCCGTAGTCCGAATAATGCGCGCCTGATGTCCAGATCTTCTGGCCGTTGATGACCCATTCATCGCCGTCCTTCTCCGCGCGAGTACGAAGCCCCGCGACATCCGAGCCGCCGGCCGGCTCGGAGAACAGCTGGCACCAGACCTTCTCGCCGGAAGCGAGCGGCGGCAGATAGGTGCGCTTATGTTCCTCGCGCGCAAACGCCATCATGGTCGGCCCGCACATGCCGTGGCCGATGATGAACATGTGGGAGAGCTTTCCGAACGGACCTTCCTCCTGCTGCCAGATCACGCGCTCGATGGGCGATGAGCCGCGGCCGCCATACTCCTTCGGCCAGTGCAGGCAGGCCCAGCCGGCATCGGCCTTCTTCTTTTGCCAGGCCTTTGCGACCTCGAGAATGTTCGCGTTCCTGAGCTGGGTGCGGCCGAGCGAAGATTTGCGCAGCTCTTCTTCGTATTGCTTGGGCGCGTTCGCATCAATCCATGCGCGGGCGGTGGCGCGGAATTCGGCCTCTTGCGGGGTGTCGTCGAAGTTCATGGCTCTTTCTCTTCTTCGGTCATTCCGGGGCGATGCAAAGCATCGAACCCGGAATCCAGAGGTTACCGACTCAAATCGAGATTCCGGGTTCGCGCTTCGCGTGTCCCGGAATCACATCAGGCCGCGTTCTTCTTGCGCATGCGGTCGATCAACTGGTCTTCCCAATAGGTGAGGCTGCCGAGCCCGAGCGCCATGGCGTTGGCGCGGCGGTAGTACATGTGGCAGTCGAACTCCCAGGTGAAACCCATGCCGCCGTGAACCTGGATGTTGTTCTTGGCGCAGTGCTGGAACGCCTGCGTCGCGCTGATGCGCGCGGCGGCGGCGGCTTCCGGCAATTCGGCTGCGTTGGTCGAGAGCGCCCAGGCACCGTAATAGCTGTTGGAGCGTGCCAGCGTCGCCGAGACATACATGTCGGCGAGCATGTGCTTTACGGCCTGGAACGAGCCGATCTGCCGGCCGAAGGCGATGCGGTCGAGGGCGTAGTCGCGGCCCATTTCCAGGGCGCGGTCGGCGCCGCCTACTTGCTCGAACGCGCACAGCACCGCGGCGCGGTCGAGCACCTGGGTGAGGATGCTCCAACCCTCGCCGGCGCCCCCCAGCGGCTCGGCCTTACAGTCCCTGAAGGTGATCTCGGCCTGCCCACGGGTCGGATCGAGGTTGGTGAGGCTTTTCACTTCGGCGCCGCCGGCCCTGAGATCGACCAGGAACAGCGAGATGTCATTCTCACGTCCGCTCGATCCCGTGCGCGCGGCCACCACCGCGAAATTGGCGATGGCGCCGTCGGCGACCGGCTTCTTGACTCCATTGAGCGCGCCATTCGAAGCGGTCAGCTTGACGTTCTTCGGCGACGGATTGCCCTTGCCTTCGAACAGCGCCAGCGTGCCGATCGCCTCGCCCGAGGCAATAGCGGGCAGCCACTTTTTCTTTTGCGCGTCACTGCCGGCGATCAGCAGCGCTTCGGCGGCGAGGTAGACAGTTGAGGAGAACGGCACCGGCGCGTTCGCGCGCCCCATTTCCTCCGCGATCACGCAGAGCTCGAGATGGCCGGCGCCCGCACCGCCGAACTCTTCCGGGATCGCGACGCCGAGAAACCCCATTTCGGCAAGGCCCTTCCACAGCTCCTTGTCATAGGGCGCCTTGCCGTCGAGGACGACGCGCACGGCTTTCGGCGAGCACTTTTCGGCGAGGAATTTGCGCGCTTGGTCGCGGAGCTGCTTCTGATCGTCGGAGAAATCGAAGTTCATGGCGGGCTACCTTTTCGTCGTACTCATTGAGCCGTCATTCCGGGCCTGGCCCTTCGGCCATCCCGGAATGACGAGGTTGAGAGTTGCGCATTCATCGCAGTACGATCACATCTTCATCCGGCTCATCCGCATAAAGCCGCTCCACCAGCGATGCGCGGCGCTCTAAGCCGGCGCGCTGGTTGATGTAGCCCTTATCGGTGAGCTCGTTGCCGTCGATCGAGGGCGGTTCGGCCATCAGCATGGCACGCGCGATGATGCGGCTGCTGGCGCCTTCGCATTCCCGGTTGTGCGTCTCCAGCCCGCGCCTGAAGCAGGCGATCACCTCGGGGTGCCTGACCGCATCCGCAAAGCTCAGATCGGGATTGCCGACGAGTTGGCGACAAGCGTGCAGGTTCGGCCAAGCCAGCAGGCCGATAAACGGGCGATCCTGTCCCGCGACCAGCGCGTCATGCACGACGGGCGTTGCGGCCGCGATCGCATCTGTACGGAGTGAGCCGACATGCACGAAGGTGCCCGTGGTGAGCTTGAAATCCTCCACCACGCGCCCGGCAAAGATGATGCCCTGCACCGGATCCTTCTCGTCGACGAAGATGCCGGCATCGCCGATGCAGTAAAAACCCTCCTCGTCGAACATCTTCTTCGTTAGCTCAGGCTGACCGAAATAGCCGGGCGTGACGTTGACGCCGCGCAGTCGCAGTTCGTATTTCGAGCCGCACGGCACCATCTTCAATTCGACCCCGGGGAACGGGAGGCCGATCAGGCCGACGCGCTCGGTCTCCCAATACGTGCCGGTCGAGGTCGGCGCGGTCTCGGTCGAGCCCCAGCCGGTGTAGAACACGATGCGCTCACCGGTCGTCTTCACCGCGAGCGCCTGCATGCGATCGTAGAGATCGTCCGGCAGGCGCGCGCCGCCATAGGCCATGATCGACAGGTTCTTGAAGAACGAGCGGCACAGCGCGTCGTCCTTCTCCATCGCCGCCGCCAACGCAGCATAGCCGGCCGGCACGTTGGCGTAATAGGTCGGCGAGATCTCGCGCAAGTTTCGCAGCGTCTCTTCGAATTGGCCCGGCATCGGCCGGCCGTCATCGATATAGAGCGTACCGCCTTCGACGAGGATCGGGTGGAACGCCGCATTGCCGCCCATGGTGTGGTTCCAGGGCATCCAGTCCAGCATGGTCGAGATCGGACCGGTGGGATCACGGGGCCGCACCTGCATCATCATCGCCGCATTAGCGCACATCATCTCTTGCGTGTTGATGACGGCTTTTGGCATGCCGGTCGAGCCGGAGGTAAACAGCAGTTTGCCGACGGTCTGGGGCGTGATCTGTGCAATCGACGCTTCGACCTCGGCGGTCACCGGCGTTGCGGCGAGCTCGGCAAAGCTGACGCTCTTGATGCCGTCGCAGGGACGCGCGACGTGAACGACGGTAACGCCGGTGAGGTCGAGCGCCTTCAGTGCCTTTTCGAAGATCGGGCCGTCCTGCACCATCACCACGGCCGGCTTGATCAAATCGAACAGATATTTCAGCTTGACATGATCGTGGCTCATCAGCGAGTAGGCCGGCGACACGGGCGCCGCCGGAACGCGCGCCTGCATCGCGGCCTGCGTCATCAGGGCGTGCTCGATCGAATTGCCGGAGAGGATCGTGACGGGCCGTCCCTCGAGCTTGAGGTTCAGTAGCGCTTGCGTCAGCGCATCCACGGTGCGCTTGGCTTCGCCATAGGACACTTTGCGCCATTCGCGATTCGCTCCGCCGCGCTGCGCGAGCCAGATGCGCTCGGGCGCCTGTTTCGCCCATTTCGCCAGCGAAGCCGGAATGTGCTTCTCGTAAGGCTGCAGCGGAATGCGCGACTTCAGCACCACCGTGCCGTCGCCGCGGCGCTCGACGGCGATGTCGCGCTTGAGCCACTCGACCTTGCGAAAGGCGGGTTTCGTCATCACCGCCGCCGCGCTTCCACTCATTTTGCGTCTCCCGGAATTTCTTGTCCTTGGCGGATCTTTGTCTTTAGCGTTTGATATAGACAGGCTTTCGCTTCTCAAGGAAGGCCCTGATGCCTTCCGAAAATTCCTCGGAACGGCTGCACAGGACCTGGTTGCGGTCTTCCATTGCGATCGCAGCTTCCAGCGAACCGGCATCGACGCTCATGTTGAGACATTCCTTGGAGAGACTCAGCCCCACGGGCGAGGCCGTCATCATCGCGTTGACATAAGGCGCGGCTGCATCATCGAGCCTGTCCTCGTCGACGACCTCCGAGACGAGCCCGACCGCGAGCGCGCGGTCGGCGCCGATGAAACGCCCCGTCAGGATCAACTCGGACGCCACGGACACCCCGACGAGCCGCGGCAGGAAATAGCTAGTGCCGATGTCGCAGCCGCCGAGGCCGAGCTTGATGAAAGCGCAATTCATGCGCGCCGATTTCGTGGCGATGCGGATGTCGGAGGCAAGCGCCAGCGCAAAGCCGCCGCCGGCCGCGGCGCCCTGCACAAGAGCCAGGATCGGCTGCGGACAGCGCCGCATCAACATCACGATGTCGGCGATGCGCCGCTGCGAATCCAGCGACTCGGTAACGCCAGGCGGCTCCTGCTGTCCGACACGACGAGCCATCGCGGCCTTGAGATCGAGGCCGGCACAGAAATTCTTGCCCGCGCCCTTCAGCACGACCACGCGCGTGTCGCGATTGCGCTGAATGCGCTGGAAATAGACATTGAGCGCATCGATCAAGGCCGGATCGAGCGCATTGAGGCTTTCAGGACGATTCAGCGTCACCCGGTCAACGCCGTCATCATGCTCGATCAGCAGCGGTCGGGACATTGGGGCCTCGTGCATGTGCGCGTGAGGTGCCTATTATTGTGCCCTCTCCCCTTGTGGGAGAGGGCATGCACGTCGGTAGCCACGAGTTCGCTCGGGTGAGGGGTCTGCGTCCGCGGATAGAGACCCCTCATCCGGCGCTTCGCGCCACCTTCTCCCACAAGGGGAGAAGGAAAGAAGAGAGTCTACCTCGGCGCCATACGGATCGCGCCGTCAAGGCGGATGGTCTCGCCGTTCAGCATCGGGTTCTCCACGATGTGCACGGCGAGCATGCCGTACTCGGCGGCGTCACCGAGGCGCGAAGGATGCGGCACCTGGGCGCCCAGGCTCTTGCGGGCTTCCTCGTTCAGGCCCATCAAGAGCGGCGTGAAGAACAGGCCGGGCGCGATGGTATTGACGCGGATCTTCTGGCTGGCGAGGTCGCGCGCGGCCGGCAGCGTCAGGCCGACGACGCCACCCTTCGAGGCCGAATAGGCGATCTGGCCGATCTGGCCTTCGTAAGCGGCGACCGAGGCTGTGTTGACGATGACGCCGCGCTCTTCACCGAGCGGCTCGATCGTGACCAGGCGCTCGGCGAACAGGCGCAGGCAGTTGAAAGTGCCGATCAGGTTGACGTTGATGATGCGGGCGAACTTTTCCAGCGGGTAAACGCCGTCGCGGCCGACGATACGCTGCGAGCCGCCGATGCCGGCGCAGTTCATCAGTACGCGCGCGACGCCATGCGCGGCTTCTGCCTTGGCGATCGCCGCCTTGATCTGCTCTTCGCTGGTGACGTCGGCATGGAGCGCGACGCCCTTCACCTCGGCGGCAACCTTCTCGGCGTTTTCCTTGCTCTGGTCGATCACGCCGATCTTGGCGCCCTTGGCGGCCATGGCCCGGGCGGTCGCGGCACCAAGCCCCGAACCGCCGCCGGTGATGAGAACGGCTACGTCTTTCAACTGCATCGCTTGTACCTTTCCTTGGGCGTTTCTTCTCTGGACTTGAAAGCTCGGCCGGATCATCCGGCCGCGACAGCTTCCTCGGCTTGCGCGAGGATGCCGCCGCAGATCAGCGTTTCCATGTGCTTGATGTATTGCCGGCAGACTTCGTCGGTGACCGGGCCGACCCCGGTCGCGCGAGACATCGCGTGCCGGCCGAAGAACAGATGGTCGCAGGCGCCGATCAGGCTGGTGTAGAACAGCACCGGATCGGTGGCGCGGAATTCGCCGCTTCGCTCGCCCTCGGCGAGCAGGCGGCGGTGAAAGTCGAGCAGCGGCGCAACGAAGAATTTCGAGACTTCGTCGGCGGAGCTCGCGCTGGTCTCGTGCAGCAGATAGTGGATCAGCCGGTTCATGTAAGGGAACCGGTAATAGGCGCGGATGATACCGCCGATGTGCAGTTTCAGCTTCGCCGTCGGCGTGATGGGCTGCGCCAGCAGGTATTCGAGATTGGACAGCTCGGTCGCAGCATCGCGCGCGAGCAATGCCAGCAGCAGGCCGTCCTTGTTGCCGAAGTGATATTTGACCAATGCGGCGTTGGCGCCCGACTTCTGCGCGATATCGGAGAGCGAGATCTCGATCGAGGAGCGTTCGATCATCAGCTCGCTTGCGGCCACGAGCAATTTCTCTGCCGTGGAATTCTTCCCGCTGGGGAGCTTGGTCGGTACGCTGGTAGCCACAGAGATCCCTGAACATGCCTCGTGAGGCGCGCAGATAAGCCCAAGCCGCGCCGCATCACAAGAGTTAATTGATCGATTGACTAAACGATCTCACGCCCCTTAAATCCCTCCCCGACAACCAACCCCAATCAAGAATTCAGGGAGAAACCGACATGGCCGAGGCTTACATCGTCGCCGCTGCGCGCACCGCGGGCGGGCGCAAGGGGGGCCGCCTCGCCGGCTGGCATCCGGCCGATCTCGCCGCCAAGGTGCTGGACGAGCTGGTCGACCGCACCAAGGTCGATCCCGCCCAGGTCGAGGACGTGATCATGGGCTGCGTGATGCAGGTCGGCGAGCAGTCCAACAACGTCGCGCGCAACGCGGTGATGGCCTCAAAACTGCCGGAGAGCGTGCCGGGCACGTCGATCGACCGCCAGTGCGGCTCCTCGCAGCAGGCGCTGCACTTCGCCGCGCAAGCCGTGATGTCCGGTGCGATGGACGTCGTGATCGCGGCCGGCGTGGAATCGATGACGCGGGTGCCAATGGGCCTGTCGTCACAGCTCCCGGCCAAGAACGGTTTTGGCAATTACAAGAGTCCGGGCATCGAGAAGAAGTATCCGAACATCGTCTTTAGCCAGTTCACCGGCGCGGAGATGATGGCGGAGAAGTACGGCCTCTCCAAGGATGAGCTCGACGAATATTCCTACAACAGCCATCAGCGCGCGATCGCGGCGACGCAAGCCGGCCATTTCAAGCAGGAGATCGTGCCGCTCGAGATTACCCGTGCGGACGGCAGCAAGGACACCCATCAGATCGACGAGGGCATCCGCTTCGACGTCAGCCTCGACGGCATCAAGGGCGTCAAGCTGATCGCCGAGAACGGCAAGCTCACCGCGGCCAGCGCCAGCCAGATCTGTGACGGCGCTTCCGGCGTCATGGTGGTGAACGAGCGCGGCCTGAAGCAGCTCGGCGTCAAGCCGCTCGCGCGCATTCATCACATGACCATGACGGGCGGCGATCCCGTCATCATGCTGGACGCCCCGCTGCACGCGACCAAGCGCGCGCTGGAGAAGGCCGGCATGAAAATCGGTGACATTGACCTGTTCGAGGTCAACGAGGCCTTCGCCTCGGTGCCGACCGCGTGGCTGAAGACCACCGGCGCCGACCCGGAGCGTCTCAACGTCAACGGCGGCGCCATCGCGCTCGGCCATCCGCTCGGCGGCTCCGGCACCAAGCTGATGACCACGTTGGTCCACGCCCTGCACCAGCGCGGCAAGCGCTACGGCCTGCAGACCATGTGCGAGGGCGGCGGCATGGCCAACGTGACGATCGTCGAACGACTGTAAGAAAAAAACAAAAGCGAGTAGTGAGTGGCGAGTAGCGAATGGTGATCAGGCGAAGAGCGGTTTGCCCTTCTTCCCTACTCGCCATTCGCTACTCGCCATTCGCGTTTTGAGGAAACGCCCATGACTCACCCCTCCATCCACGCCCGCACCACGCCGAACAAGATCGCCTATCGGATGGCCGGCACCGGCAAGGCGATCACCTATCGCGAGCTCGACGAGCTCTCGAACCAGGGCGCGCATCTGTTCCGCTCGCTTGGCTTGAAGGCCGGCGACCACATCGCGCTGTTGATGGAGAACCGGCTCGCCTTCATGGAGATCTGCTGGGCAGCACAACGCAGCGGGCTCTATTACACCGCGATCAGCCGCTATTTGAAGCAGGACGAGATCGACTACATCGTGAACGATTGCGGCGCCAAGGTCGTCATCACCACGCCGAAATGCGCCGACCAGATCAAGGGCCTGATCAGGGGCGCCGCCGGCGAGCCGATCTTCTACATGATGGACGAGCCCTCACCGGGCTTCCGCTCCTACGATAAGGAAGCCGCCGCGCAGCCGACGGCGCCAATCGCAGACGAGGTCGCCGGCTACGATATGCTCTACTCGTCCGGCACCACCGGGCGGCCCAAGGGTGTCAAGAAGGCCTTCGAAGGCAAAGCGATCGACGAGCCGAATCCGTTTCTGCGCGTGCTCTGCGCCGACATGTGCGGCATGAACGCCGAAAGCATTTATCTCTCGCCGGCGCCGCTCTATCACGCGGCTCCGTTGCGCTTCAACATGATGGCGATCGTGCTCGGCGGCACCTCCATCATCATGGAGCATTTTGACGCCGAGGAATTTTTGAAGCTGGTCGAAAAATACAAGGTCACGCAGTCGCAGCTGGTGCCGACCATGTTCGTGCGCATGCTGAAGCTGCCGGACGAGGTGCGCACCGAATACGATGTCTCCACGCTCAAGGGCGCGATCCACGCCGCCGCGCCCTGCCCTGTCGATGTCAAAGCCAAGATGATCGAATGGTGGGGACCGATCCTGATCGAGTATTACGCCGGCTCAGAAGGCAACGGCGTCACCGTCTGCACTTCGCACCAATGGCTGGAGCACCGCGGCAGCGTCGGCCGCGCTGTGGTCGGCACGATCAAGATTCTGGACGAGAACGACGAGGAGCAGCCGGTGGGCGAGATCGGCACGGTCTATTTCGCCGACGCGCCGGCCTTCACCTATCACAACGACCCCGAGAAGACGAAGAAGGCCTACAACGCCAAGGGCTGGTCGACGCTCGGCGACGTCGGCTATCTCGACAAGGACGGCTTCCTCTACCTCACCGACCGCAAATCCTACATGATCATCTCCGGCGGCGTGAACATCTATCCGCAGGAGGCCGAGGACGTGCTCATCACCCACCCCGAGGTCGCCGACGTCGCCGTGTTCGGCGTGCCGAACGAGGAGATGGGCGAAGAGGTGAAGGCGGTGGTGCAGCCGCACGACATGAGCCGTGCCGGCAAAGCACTCGAAGCCGACCTGATCGCCTATTGCAAGCGCCGCCTCTCCGCCATCAAGTGCCCGCGCTCGATCGATTTCGAAGCCGAGCTGCCGCGCACGCCGACGGGCAAGCTGGTGAAGCGGCACTTGCGCGACAAATATTGGCCGAACACGGTCGCGAAGATTTAGGGCGCGCTCACCCTCCAGGGGAGGGTGGCAGCCTCCTCAATCAAACAGACTCGGCGTGTGGTTCACCAGCGCGCCTTCGATCTCGAGCATCTTCAGCTTCGTCACCACGCCGCCATTCGCCGAGAAGCCGCCCGGTTTGTTGCCGGCCGCGAGCACGCGATGGCAGGGCACGACGATCGGGCACGGATTGCGGCCGAGCGCCTGGCCGACGTCGCGCGACAGTTCGACGCCGCCAAGCCGCTTGGCGATGTCGCCATAGGTCATGGTCTTGCCCGGCGGGATGGTGCGGGCGATGTCGTAGACGCCGCGGTTGAACTCGGGTACGCCGTCGAGGTCGAGCAGGATGTCGGTGAGATTATCGGGTTCGCCGGCGAGCAGTTTGACGATGCGATCGATCGCGTGTTGCACCTCGGCGGTGGGCTCGCCTTCGGTCGCCTCGGCATGACGCTGATGAATACGGGTGCGGATCTTCTGCTCGCCGCCCATCGGCAGTTGCGTGCCATTGATGCCGCGCGGGCCCCAGGCGATGGCGCACAGGCCGATCCTGGTGTCGAACAGGGCAAAATGCTGGTCAGTCATGGCTTGGTTCCTGGCTGCGTCCTTGTCGCATGCCCGATTGTGTTGTCCGTTCGAATTTAGGCTTGGAAATAGTTGCGATCCACCCGGTTTCCGGGGAATCTTGCACAGAGTTCCTGTTCCTTCGCGCGGGCCCAGAATGCAAAGCCTCCACGTCAACGGATACGACATGCCCTATCTGGACGTGGGCGAAGCCAAGGGCGGCCCGCCGCTGGTCTGCGTGCACGGCTCGCTGAACGACTTCCGCGTCTGGGGCTGCGTGCTCGGCCCGTTGTCGCAGCGACATCGGGTGATCGCTGTCAGCTTGAGGCACTTCTACCCGGCGCGGTGGGACGGCGTCGGGGACACCTATTCGATCGCCCAGCATGTTGATGACGTCATCGCCTTCATCGAGCAGCTCGACCTCGGCCCAGTCGACCTGATGGGCCATTCCCGCGGCGGGCACATCTGCTTCCGCGTGGCGCAGCGGAGGCCGGATTTGCTGCGGCGACTGATCCTCGCCGAGCCGGGCGGCGAGCTCGATGCGAGCCTCGATCCCGATTATGTCGGCGGCCCCTCGCCGCTGCTGGCGCGCTTTACGGCGTCGGCCGCGAGGATCGCGACCGGCGACGTCGACGGCGGCCTCGCCGTCTTCGTCGACGCGCTGGAGGGCCCCGGCACCTGGCCGCGGCTGCCGGCGACGGTGAAGCAAAATCTGCGCGACAACGCCATGACGCTGATCGGTCAGGTCCGCGACAACCGCCCGCCGTTCTCGAAGGCGGATGCGGAGTCCATCAAAATGCCGACGCTGTTCATCCTGGGCGCGCGGACCAAGGGCCTGCTGCCGAAGGTGCTGCATGCGCTCGCGGCGCATGTGCCCTATTCGAAGACAGCGATCATCCCGAACGCGACGCACCCGATGTTCGAGCAAGCGCCGCAAAAATACTCCGAAGTGGTCCTGGATTTTCTGGCGAGCTGATCATGCAGACATTTCGCGTCAACGGCTACGACATGGCCTATCTCGAAGTCGGAGACGGTCCGCCGCTGGTCTGCGTGCACGGCACGTTAGGGGATTTCCGCACCTGGTATTCGGTGCTCGGACCGCTGTCGAGGCATCATCGCGTGATCTCGGTCAGCCTGCGCCACTTCTTTCCCGAGCATTTGGATGCCGTCGGCGACGATTACAAGATGGCCCAGCACGTCCTCGACGTGATCGCCCTCATCGAGCAGGTCAGGCCCGCACCGGTCGACCTGATGGGGCATTCGCGCGGCGGTCACATCGCCTTCCGCGTAGCGCAGACACGGCCTGATCTGTTGCGAAAACTGGTGTTGGCCGAGCCGGGCGGCGATCTCGATGCCAGCCTGCCGGTTCCCGAAGGCACGCCCGCGCATCCGCCGCTCGCCGCCCGCACGGCGCGCTCCGTCGAGATGATCCGCGCCGGCGACATCGAGGGCGCGCTGCAGAATTTTTACGACGGCATCGAAGGCGACGGCTCCTGGCGGCGCGTACCGGCGGCGGCCAAGCAGCAACTGCGCGACAACGCGATCACTTTCCTCGGCCAGATCAACGAGCAGCGCAAGCCCTACACGCTCGCCGATGCGCAGGCGATCAGGACGCCGACGCTGCTGATCGGCGGCGGCGCGACGACGGGAAGCCTGTCGGTGACGTGGCGCGTGCTCGCCGAGCACATCGCGGGCAGCAAGACGGCGGTTATTCCGAACGCCGGCCACTGGATGTTCGAACAGGCGCCGCTGGAGTTCGGCGAGGCGGTGAACAGGTTCCTGGCGGAGTAGGAGCGCTCTCTTCGCCCCTCCCCTGCGTCCGGGGAAAGGGGAAGGAAGAGGCCTCACACCTTCCAAACGCCGACCGGCATCTTGATCGTCGCATTCAGCCGGTTCCAGACGTTGATCGTCGCGATCGCGAGGATCAGCGTTGCGAGCTCGCGTTCGTCAAAGTGCTTTGCGGCCTCGTTCCAGATCGCATCAGGCACCGGATCTTCGCGATCGGCAAGGCGCGTGACCGCCTCGGTCAGCGCCAGCGCGGCGCGCTCGGCCTCGGTGAAATAGGGCGCTTCGCGCCAGGCGGACACGGCGAACAGGCGCTCGTCGGTCTCCCCGAGCTTACGGGCGAGCTTCGGGTGCATATCGACGCAGACGCTGCAGCCATTGATCTGGCTGGCCCGCAGGTGCACCAGTTCGAGGAGCTTTTCCGGCAGACCCTGCTTGGTCAGGTTGCCAATGGATTGAAGATGGTTCATGGCCTCAGGCAGGACCATTACCGGGTGATTCATGCGAGCGTGCATCATCTTGCGTCTCCGTCTGTTGAATTTCGAACGTTCCGGTCACATCGGCCGGATTGGCTTCGTCATGGGCATGACGGATCGCAATGAGGGAATGTGACCGATGACCGAACAAAATTTTCTTAGCCATCAGTTCGAGGCCAACCGGGACCATTTGCGCGCCGTGGCCTACCGGATGCTGGGGTCGCGTGCTGAGGTCGACGATGCCGTGCAGGAGGCTTGGCTGCGGGTCAGCCGCTACGACATGTCCGATGTCGCGAACCTGCGCGGCTGGCTCACGACGGTGGTCGCGCGGATCTGCCTCGACATGCTGCGCGCACGGAAATCGCGCCGCGAGGATCCGATGGGCCCGCACGTGCCCGAGCCCATCGACGAGACGCGCGAGCGCGAGGCGGAGATGGCCGATTCCGTCGGCGCGGCCCTGTTGGTCGTGCTGGAGACCTTGCAGCCGGCGGAGCGCCTCGCCTTCGTGCTGCATGACATGTTCGCCGTGCCCTTCGAGGAAATCGCGCCGATCGTCGGCCGCTCGGTCGAGGCGTCGCGGCAGCTCGCGAGCCGCGCCCGGCGGCGGGTGCAGGGCGCACCGGTGCCCGAGACCGACCTGTCGCACCAGCGCGGAATCGTCGATGCCTTCCTCAAGGCGTCGCGCGAAGGCGATTTCGAGGGCCTGCTGACCGTGCTCGATCCCGACGTCGTATTCCGCGCCGACCAAGCCGCGGTGCGGCTCGGCTCGCTGCCCGAGATTCGCGGCGCCGATGCGGTGGCGCAGCTCTACAAGGGCCGCGCCCAGGCCGCACGGACCGCACTGGTCGACGGCGAGATCGGCGTCGCCGTCATCCTCGACGGACATCTGCGCATCGCACTTCGTGTCACCTTCAATGGCGACCGGATCGCGGGAATCGAGGCGCTGGCCGATGCCGAGCGGATTGCGGCGCTCGATGTGGAGGTGCTTGAGCGCTAGCCAAACGTGGCATCTGGATTGCCCAGGTGTTACGGTTCCGTCGCATCGCGCGGTGCCGCCGCTCGATACGGGAAAGGACACCTCATGACATTCCGCCTCACTCCCTTGCTTGCTCTGTCGCTGCTCGGTCTCACCGCCAGCGCTACGAGCGCGGTCGCGGCCGCCGACGAGAAGCTGAAAGCCGCGGCCGAGCAGGAGAAGGCGCCGCTGATCGAGACGCTGCGTGACATGGTGATGATCGAGAGCGGCAGCGGCGACGCCGAAGGCTTGAAGAAGATGGCCGACTTCACCGAAGCGCGCCTGAAGGCGCTCGGCGCCACCACCGAGCGACGCAAGACCACCGCCGGCACCGGCGCCGATATGGTGATCGCCACGTTCAAGGGCTCGGGCACGCGAAACCTGATGCTGATCGCGCATATGGACACGGTCTATCAGCGCGGCGTCCTCGCGAGCGAGCCGTACCGCGTCGACGGCAACCGCATCTATGGCCCCGGCGTCGCCGACGACAAGGGCGGCATCGCCGTGGTGCTGCATGCGCTCAAGATACTGAAGGATGCCGGCTGGCACGATTATGCCAGGCTCACCGTGTCGTTCAATCCAGATGAAGAGGTGGGGTCGATCGGGTCGGGCGAGATGATCGCGGAGCTCGCCGACCAGCACGACGTCGTGCTCTCCTGCGAGCCGACGGCGGCTTCGCCTCCGGCAAAGAACGACTCCTTGCTGTTGGGGGCGAGCGGCACCGCGACGGCGAAGATGGAGGTGAAAGGACGCGCTTCGCATGCCGGCGCTGCGCCCGATCTCGGCCGCAACGCGCTGATCGAGCTCGCCCATCAATTGCTGCAAACCAAAGACCTCGCCAAGTCGATCCCCGGCACGCAGCTCAACTGGACCACGGCGCAGGCCGGCACCGTACGCAACCAGATTCCGGAAAAGGCCGAGGCCGGCGCCGACATCCGCCTCACCATTCCCGATGGCATCGCCAAGTTGAAGGCGGCGCTCGACGAGAAGGTGAAGGAGAAGCTCGTGCCCGACACCGAAACCAAGGTGACGATCACAGCAGGCCGCCCGCCCTTCGTCGCGAGCGGTCGCGGCCGCGCGCTGGCCGAGGTGGGACAGGCGATCTATGCCGAGATCGACCGCAAGCTCGACATCACCGAGATGACGGGAGGCGCCACCGATGCCGGCTACGCCAACCGCAGCGGCAAGGCGGTCGTGGTCGAGAGTTTCGGCCTCGCCGGCTTCGGCTATCATGCCCGCGACGAGTTCATCGACATCAACTCGATCGTGCCGCGGCTCTATCTGATGAGCCGGATGCTGATCGAGCAGGGCAAGATGAAGTAGGACGGCGCCGGGCCGGATCCTTTTCTCGAAAAACAACCCCATGCACAGTAGGCGGTGCTAGCAATATCAATAGCTTAGCGCGTTTCCAAATGATACGCGGCCATCCTCCAGGACCGCTTGACGCCCTCAGCCGTACCGCGTAGCTTCGAATACGGAATTCCGTATTCCGTTTTCATGTCCCGCGGAGCTGCCGGCGTGATCCCTCTCGACCCACTCCCGAACTTGATCGACCAGGTCTATGCCCGGATCCTGGAGGCGATCTCCGACCGCACCCTTCCCCCTGGCCAGCGCATCCGGCAGAACGAGCTCGCCGACAAGCTCGGCGTCTCCCGCCAGCCGGTGTCGCACGCGCTGCATTTGTTGCACCGGCAGGGCCTCGTCGCCGAGAGCGGCAAGCGCGGCTTTGAGGTCACCCAGCTTGACCCTTCACGCATCCGCCAGCTTTACGAGGTGCGTGGCGCCATCGATGCACTCGCCGCCCGGCTTGCTGCCGAGCGTGCAGGCACAGACGCGGCGGGTCGCGCGCGGCTGGAGGCGGCGCTTGCCGCCGGACGCCCCATCGACCGTAACACGACGCTGGCCGAACTCATCGGGCTCGACGTCGATTTTCATCGCGCGATCTACCAGCTCGCTGGCAATCCCGTGATCGAGGAGACGATGGCGCCGCAATGGCCACACATGCGCCGCTCGATGGCGACCGTGCTGTCCGAGCTCGATTATCGCGCCAGCGCCTGGGCGGAGCATGCCAATATCGCCAAGCACATTCTCGCGGGCGATGCGAACGCTGCCGAACGCGCGGCGCTGGCCCATGCGCAGACGGCGGGACGGATGACCGAGGAGAGATTGCGGGCGACTGAGGAGGTGGCGGCGTAACCACAAACGCCGTCATTCCGGGGCACGCGAAGTGTGAGCCCGGAATCCATCGAGCGGCAGAGATTGTGGATGAATGGATTCCGGGTTCGGTCCTGCGGACCGCCCCGGAATGACAACAATAAACAACAGGAGGACCACCCATGAAACTGTCTCAGGAGCAATTGGAGTTCTTCCACCGCGAGGGCTGGCTGTTCCTGCCCGAATTGTTCAGCCAGGAGGAGGTCGATCTGCTCGCGCGAGAGGCGGTCGGCATCTATGACACCAACCGGCCGGAGGTCTGGCGCGAGAAGAGCGGTGCGCCGCGCACCGCCTTTGCCGCGCATCTCTACAACGAGGCCTTCCGCATCCTGGGCGCCCATCCGCGCATGATCGAGCCGGTCGAGCAGCTCTTCGGCGAGCCGGTCTACATGCACCAGTTCAAGATCAACGCTAAATCGGCCTTCACCGGCGACGTCTGGCAGTGGCACCAGGATTACGGCACCTGGAAGCGGGACGACGGCATGCCGGAGCCGCGCGCGATGAACATCGCAATCTTCCTCGACGAGGTGATGCCGATCAACGGCCCCCTGATGCTGGTGCCGCGCAGCCAGAATGCCGGCGACCTCGAAGCCTCGCATGACCTCGCCACCACCTCCTATCCGCTGTGGACGCTGGACGAGGACACCGTGACACGCCTCGTCAAGCAGGGCGGCATCGTTGCGCCCACGGGCAAACCCGGCGGCATGCTGATGTTTCACGGCAATCTCGTGCACGGCTCGGCCGGCAACATCACGCCCTACCCGCGCAAAATCGTGTATTTGACGCTGAATGCGGTCTCGAACTACATCCGCACCCCGACGCGGCCGGACTACATCGCGCATCGCGATTTCACACCGATCAAGACGGTGGAGGACGACGCGCTGCTGCGGCTTGCGCGTGCGCCGCGGCAGGCAGCGGAGTAAATTCCGGGGCGCGCGAAGCGCGAACTACGGTGCGCAATTGCGCACCTGAGAATCCATTTATCCGCGGTCTCTGCGGCCCGACCCGATGGATTCCGGGCTCGCGACTTCGTCGCGCCCCGGAATGACGAGCTTTGGTTTTAACACTACGGACATACCCCATGAACCTTTTCCGCCTCCTCCAGGCCCGCGCGTCCGCCGGCAAGCCCGTTCGTGTCGCGCTGATCGGCGCCGGCAAATTCGGTTCGATGTTTTTGGCGCAGGTGCCGCACACGCCGGGGCTGGAGGTGCCCATCATCGTCGACATCGATCGCGATCGCGCCCGCGAGGCGTGCCGCACCGTCGGTTGGACCGCCGAGCGCATCGCCGCGACCACCTTCACCGATGACGGTGTGCGCGCTATTGCCGGCGGTGCGATGGACGTGGTGGTGGAGGCGACCGGAAATCCCGCCGCCGGCATTACGCATGCGCGCGCTGCGATTGCGGCGGGCAAGCATATCGTGATGGTCAATGTCGAAGCCGACGTGCTGGCGGGCCCCCTGCTCGCCGAGGAAGCGCGAAGAGCCGGCGTCGTCTATTCGCTCGCCTATGGCGACCAGCCGGCACTGACGGCGGAGATGGTGGATTGGGCGCGGGCCACCGGCTTCCGCGTCGTTGCCGCCGGCAAGGGCACAAAATATCTGCCGGCCTATCATGACGTGACGCCTGACGGCGTCTGGCAGCATTACGGCCTCACCCCGGGCGAAGCGCAGGCGGCCGGCATGAATCCGCAGATGTTCAACTCTTTCCTCGACGGCACCAAATCGGCGATCGAGATGGCCGCGATCGCCAATGCCTGCGCCCTCGACGTGCCCGCGGACGGCCTACTGTTTCCGCCCTGCGGCGTCGACGATCTGCCACATATCATGCGGCCGCGCTCACGCGGCGGCGTGCTGGAGCGAGCGGGCGTGGTGGAAGTGGTGTCCTCGCTCGAGCGCGATGGCCGACCGGTGTTTCGCGACCTCCGCTGGGGCGTCTATGTCGTGCTGGAGGCACCGAACGACTATGCTGCCGATTGCTTCAGGCAATACGGCCTGAAGACCGACGCCAGCGGGCGCTATGCGGCGATGTACAAGCCCTATCATCTGATCGGCCTCGAACTGAACATCTCGGTGCTGTCGGCGGCGCTGCGGAGCGAGCCGACCGGACAGGCCACAGGCTTCCGCGGCGACGTCGCGGCTGTGGCCAAACGCAATCTGCGCGCCGGCGAGATGCTGGATGGCGAAGGCGGCTACACGGTGTGGGGCAAGCTGGTACCGGCGGCCGCGAGCCTGAAGGCCGGCGCGCTGCCGATCGGTCTCGCGCATCGTGTGAAACTGAAACATGACGTCGCGCATGGCGCGGTGGTGCGCTGGAGCGACGTCGAGTTCGATGCAGGCAACGAGACAGTGAAGGCGCGCAAGGCCATGGAGGACGCGTTCGCAGCGCAGCATTGAGGGCGTCGCCGGCAGCGCAACCAAAGTGCGCTTGCTTTGCTGCGGCCCTTTCGTCA
>NZ_JADPKL010000125.1:95000-167348 GCF_023073935.1 Bradyrhizobium sp. 147
TCGTGGATACATCATCGCATTACTCGTACGGGGCTATCACCCTCTAAGGCCCAGCTTTCCTGACTGGTTCCGATTGTCTCTGATGTATCACTGGCCTGGTCCGCGTTCGCTCGCCACTACTAACGGAGTCTCTGTTGATGTCCTTTCCTCCAGGTACTTAGATGTTTCAGTTCCCTGGGTTCGCTTGAAACCTCCTATGTATTCAGAAGTCTCATACCTTCTCTTGATAACCGGAAATCCAAAACCTCGCGGTTTGATTTCTCACATTTCTGGTCGAACCCCAACACACAAGGTCTTGGAGTTCCGGCTATCGAAGGTGGGTTTCCCCATTCGGAAATCCGCGGATCAAAGCTTCTTCGCAGCTCCCCACGGCTTATCGCAGCGTAGCACGTCCTTCATCGCCTCTCAGCGCCAAGGCATCCACCGAACACCCTTAAGGCACTTGATTGCTCTCATTATCAATGTCCACACACTCGGCAGAATGTTGTCTGTACGATTGCCTTGCGGCGCGCACCCTCGATGAATGCTACGTACAGCCGGACATTGACTAGAAAGACCAGCTTGCTTCGTAAGATCGTTCCGATAGCGAGGCGGTCAAGCTTCGCTAAAAGGATCATTTACAACTCGCCCATCTTCCCGGTGCAACCTTGTGAGCCGCACTGAAAGGCGCGCGAGCGCCGAAATGATCCGGAGATAATGAAGGCTCGCGCAACGATTTGCTGCACGACCCAACTCGGATCGATCTCCTCTTTACGATGTCAGAAAACACGCAGCTCATTGTCCATCCGGACTAATGAGTGCGAAGTGATGTTTCGCGGACGATGATGGTTACGGGATCAGAAGTAGCCCGCCTTCGCCTTTCGGCTACGGCGCGGCAGCCTTCGCTACCGGCTGGCTTGCCGAGCCGAAGCAGGCGAAGCCTGCGGAGGCTGGTGGAGCCAGACGGGATCGAACCGACGACCTCATGCTTGCAAAGCACGCGCTCTCCCAGCTGAGCTATGGCCCCGTAACCAGAAGACGAAGCGCCTCTCTTAAGTCCGGCGCCGCCCGAGGGGCTATGCCGGACACGCTTCGCTTCTTGTCTCGCGTGGCGGTGCCACGCAAAGCCAACGGCGAAGCGTGGTGGGCCTGGGAAGACTTGAACTTCCGACCTCACGCTTATCAAGCGCGCGCTCTAACCAACTGAGCTACAAGCCCCTAACGCTATCCTTATCAGGACTAGGGTCTTGCGTGCATGCATCGGCGACCAGCGCCGAATGCAATCGCACAGCGCAGCCCCGGCGCGTGTTCGTCCGCGAAGAAAGAGAAACGAAGACGGCGAAATCCCGCCAATGCAGCTCAACGATCTGGCGATCTGTTGGCCACTGATGTTTCTAAAACGATCCGATAGTGAGCGTGAGCTCGCTGAAGGATCATCCTTAGAAAGGAGGTGATCCAGCCGCAGGTTCCCCTACGGCTACCTTGTTACGACTTCACCCCAGTCGCTGACCCTACCGTGGCCGGCTGCCTCCCTTGCGGGTTAGCGCACCGTCTTCAGGTAAAGCCAACTCCCATGGTGTGACGGGCGGTGTGTACAAGGCCCGGGAACGTATTCACCGTGGCGTGCTGATCCACGATTACTAGCGATTCCAACTTCATGGGCTCGAGTTGCAGAGCCCAATCCGAACTGAGACGGCTTTTTGAGATTTGCGAAGGGTCGCCCCTTAGCATCCCATTGTCACCGCCATTGTAGCACGTGTGTAGCCCAGCCCGTAAGGGCCATGAGGACTTGACGTCATCCCCACCTTCCTCGCGGCTTATCACCGGCAGTCTCCTTAGAGTGCTCAACTAAATGGTAGCAACTAAGGACGGGGGTTGCGCTCGTTGCGGGACTTAACCCAACATCTCACGACACGAGCTGACGACAGCCATGCAGCACCTGTGTTCCAGGCTCCGAAGAGAAGGTCACATCTCTGCGACCGGTCCTGGACATGTCAAGGGCTGGTAAGGTTCTGCGCGTTGCGTCGAATTAAACCACATGCTCCACCGCTTGTGCGGGCCCCCGTCAATTCCTTTGAGTTTTAATCTTGCGACCGTACTCCCCAGGCGGAATGCTTAAAGCGTTAGCTGCGCCACTAGTGAGTAAACCCACTAACGGCTGGCATTCATCGTTTACGGCGTGGACTACCAGGGTATCTAATCCTGTTTGCTCCCCACGCTTTCGTGCCTCAGCGTCAGTATCGGGCCAGTGAGCCGCCTTCGCCACTGGTGTTCTTGCGAATATCTACGAATTTCACCTCTACACTCGCAGTTCCACTCACCTCTCCCGAACTCAAGATCTTCAGTATCAAAGGCAGTTCTGGAGTTGAGCTCCAGGATTTCACCCCTGACTTAAAGACCCGCCTACGCACCCTTTACGCCCAGTGATTCCGAGCAACGCTAGCCCCCTTCGTATTACCGCGGCTGCTGGCACGAAGTTAGCCGGGGCTTATTCTTGCGGTACCGTCATTATCTTCCCGCACAAAAGAGCTTTACAACCCTAGGGCCTTCATCACTCACGCGGCATGGCTGGATCAGGGTTGCCCCCATTGTCCAATATTCCCCACTGCTGCCTCCCGTAGGAGTTTGGGCCGTGTCTCAGTCCCAATGTGGCTGATCATCCTCTCAGACCAGCTACTGATCGTCGCCTTGGTGAGCCATTACCTCACCAACTAGCTAATCAGACGCGGGCCGATCTTTCGGCGATAAATCTTTCCCCGTAAGGGCTTATCCGGTATTAGCACAAGTTTCCCTGTGTTGTTCCGAACCAAAAGGTACGTTCCCACGCGTTACTCACCCGTCTGCCGCTGACGTATTGCTACGCCCGCTCGACTTGCATGTGTTAAGCCTGCCGCCAGCGTTCGCTCTGAGCCAGGATCAAACTCTCAAGTTGGACTTGAACTTTGAACCGGCTGATCACAACGTTTGACGAGGTCCCACCATACTCGCGAAGCGATTCACATCGCTTGCGAACTGACCTCAATGAAGAGGCCATGGTGTTACCTTTGAAACGTGTACCGCCGAAGTCTTTCGTCCGGTCTCGATCAGAAAAGCCGAAGCTTCTCAGAAGCGAGACCCGCAAGGACTCCGCCGTCCACGTTTCTCTTTCTTCATCTTCACTTGTCAAACAGCCCGGGACCTTGGAGACCCCAACCTTCCAGCGTGGAAGGGTTCCGACACCCTTACCGACGATGAATGACTCCAACCGACTGGTGTCGATTGTTGTGTCACTCAACAAGGTGAGGAGCATCAGTGGCGCGTTCGCTCGCCTTGGTCAGTGACCCGGCGGCGCCGCGCTCAGTGGTTGGGGTTATAGTCCCCCCTCATCGGGATTGTCAACGCCCATCGTCAACAAATCGTCGCACAGTGGACCACCTGAAAATTTCTCGTGTTTACAGCCACTTAGGAGGACGGAGAACGGCCGGGCCGATGCTGTGCGAGGAAAAAACTGAAAAAAGTTTGGGCCCCTGCGGGCTCTGGAGCGGGCTTCGGAGGCGGCTTGGGAGAGGGCTTGGGACGCCCGTCCAAGGAGGCCTCCCGCGACCGCCCTTCAGGAAACTTTTTCCATAGGAGGCGCCGTACTTGAGCCACAATCCCGCGGCGTTCTGATAAGAGACAAGCTTGAATCGCGGGGATGCCAGTGGGGGCTGCCGGCGGTTTTCATGGGTCAGAGGAAGGCGATCTTGCAGATGGCGCGGCCTTCCTCCGGCATTCGAGAGACATCGAGAGACCTTTTTCCGTTTAGCTGTTCGTAATTTCGGCCGGCCCGTCATCGGGGCCTTCTGACCGCGAACGCCTATGCGGCTTGCCCTTTTCCTGCGATACGCCTCGAAGAGGGCGACCGGGAAAAGGCTCGATACGGGGCTTTTGGGTCGTTGAATTGGGGGACTTTGGGTTGAACCACAGGACGTCACGCAGCGCTTACGGGCGTGAGACCGGGATCATCGATCTCGGCCACGAGCCGCCGCTGTCGGTCGACGGTTCTGAGGCCGCCGTGATCGATCGCCGCCGAGTCTCGGTACAATGGTTCAGCGGGACGATTCTGACCGGACTCTGCGGCGCGGCCCTCATCGGCGGCGCCGTTTTTGCGTCGCTCGATGGCGAGATGACCTTCGCCAAAGTGCCGGAGCGGGTCGAAGGCGCGCTGCGCGGTGCATTCGGCGCAGCCGATCGCGCCGCCACGCTGCACAAGAGCGACCGCCTGCCGCCGCCAAGCGAATCCACGGCTTCGCGCAACATCGTCCGCGTCTCCACGGTCGCCCGCGTCGGCAACCGCGACGTGATGCGGGTGCGCCCGTTCGTCCGCATCGCCGGCAATCTGTCGATGACGACGAGCGATCTGTCGGCGAAGATTCCGCCGTTCAACGCCCAGCGCATGCTCACCGACGTCGGCTCCGATCCGAAGACCGCCTCCGACGACCCGAACAATCCCGAAGCCGTCGAGCCCGACGCCGAGGTCTCCTTCGTCACCAAGGACCTGTCGCCTGTGCTGCCGAAGGCCAAGATTTCCGCGGTGGTGGCGCTCGACGACATCCTGATGCGGGTGCGCGATGCCGCCAATTGGCGCGGCAATGGCGGGGTGCGCTACGCCTCGCTCGCCAATGCCGCCGCCGACGTCTCCGGCGCGACCGGCGCCTCCGACATCAAGATGGCCTATGCCACCGAAGTATCGCCGTCCGATCCCTATGCCGGCTTCGAGACGCGCGTGGTGCCGGAAAACGTCACGCTGCTGCCCAAGACCAAGGAGCAGATCACCGGCGGCAATCCCAACGGCGAACGCGTCCACATGGTCAAGAAGGGCGACAGCGTCGCTGGCGTGCTGCGCGATCTCGGCGCCACCGCCGACGAGATCAAGGCGATCACCGCAACGCTCGGTCCGCGCGGCCGCGACGGTGGTCTGAAGGAAGGCGAGAAGCTCCGCATCCTGATGGCGCCCGCAAGCCCCGGCGCGCGCCTGCAGCCCTACCGCGTCGTCGTCGCCAATGACACCATGGTCGAGGCGATCGCGGCGCTGTCCGATCTCGGCAAATACGTCGCGGTTGACGTCTCCAGCATGAACACCGTCACCGACGCTGCGGCCAGCGCCAACAGCGACGACGATGACGACGATGACGGCTCCGGCGTGCGGCTCTATCAGAGCATCTACGAGACCGCGATGCGCAACAAGGTGCCGATGCCTGTCATCGACGACATGATCAAGATCTACTCCTACGACGTCGATTTTCAGCGCAAGGTGCAGCCAGGCGATTCCTTCGACGTGTTCTACGCCGGCGAGGACGAGGGCGTGACCGCGAGCGAGAAGAACGAGGTGCTGTTCGCTTCGCTCACCGTCGGCGGCGAGACCAAGAAATATTACCGCTACCAGAGCCCCGACGACGGCGTCGTCGACTACTACGACGAGACCGGCAAGAGCGCGAAGAAGTTCCTGGTCAGGAAGCCCGTCAACAACGCCATCATGCGCTCCGGCTTCGGCGGCCGCCGCCATCCGATCCTCGGCTACGTGAAGATGCACACCGGCGTCGACTGGGCCACCACCTACGGCACGCCGATCTTCGCCTCCGGCAACGGCATGATCGAGAAGGCCGGCCCCGAGGGCGGCTACGGCAAGTACATCCGCATCAAGCACGCCAACGGCTACGAGACCGCCTACGGCCACATGTCGGCCTTCGCCAAGGGCATGGAAGTCGGCAAGAAGGTGCGGCAGGGCCAGGTGATCGGCTTCGTCGGCTCATCCGGCCTGTCGACCGGCCCGCACGTTCACTACGAGATCCTGGTCAACGGACGCTTCGTCGATCCGATGCGGGTAAAGCTGCCGCGCGGGCGCTCGCTGGAGGGCCCGATGCTGGCGAGCTTCGAGAAAGAGCGCGACCGGCTCGACGGCATGATGAGCGGCCGCGGCGGCGCCATCGCGAGGATGTCGGATGCGACCGGCGGACCGTTGCAGGTGACGAACCGCTAAATCGGCGCGGCCGCGCGCCACCTCACAACGTCAAGTTTCGTTTGCCAAAGCCGCTCGACGGGCGAATACTTTCCGAAAAAGGGAGGTCTCGCCATGAAGAACAGGCTCGCCTGCGCAGCCCTGGTTGCTGCAGTTTTCTCCATCACGAGTGCATCGGCTGAGACCTTGCCGGCAACCTGGGAGGTCACCAAGCTCGTCCCGGGCTCCGCATTCCACGGCGTCCACGGGCTCGGCATCGACAAGGCCGGCCATCTGTTTGCCGGCAGTGTCGCCGGCGCCGCGCTCTACGAGGTCGACATCGCAGGCGGCACGGCCAAGATCGCGATCCCCGCGCCGATCGGAATGGCCGACGACATCGCGTTCGCGCCCGACGGCACCATGGCCTGGACCGGTTTCCTCGCCGGCGATCTCTATGCCCGCAAGGGTGATGGCCCGATCAAGAAGCTTGCTTCCGGCCTTCCCGGTATCAACTCGCTCGCCTTCCGCAAGGACGGCAGGCTCTACGCCACCACCGTCTTCCTCGGCGACACGCTCTACGAGATCGACGTCGAGGGCATCAAGCCGCCGCGCCAGATCATGGAGAAGATGGGCGGCCTCAACGGCTTCGAGTTCGGTCCCGGCGACAAGCTCTACGGTCCGCTCTGGTTCAAGGGACAGGTCGCAAAAGTCGACGTCGACAAGGCCGAGCTGACCGTCGTCGCCGATGGCTTCAAGGTTCCGGCCGCGGTGAATTTCGATTCCAAAGGCAACCTCTTTGTCGTCGACACCGCGCTCGGCCAGCTCGTCCGGGTCGATCCGAAGTCCGGCGCCAAGACCATGGTCGCGCAACTGAAGCCGTCGTTGGACAATCTCGCGATCGACGGCAAGGACCGCATCTACGTCTCCAACATGGCCGATAACGGCATCCAGGAGGTCGATCCGGCGACCGGCCAGGCCAAGCAAATTATCATCGGCAAGCTGGCCCTGCCCGGCGGCATCGGCGTCACCTCGGACAATGGCAAGGATACCATCCATGTCGCCGACGTGTTCGCCTATCGTACGGTCGACGGTGCCACCGGCGAGGTCACCGAGAAGGCGCGCATGCACGCCGCCGGCGTCACTCTCGAATATCCGATGAGCGCGACTGCGAAGGGCAACGACGTGGTCCTGTCGAGCTGGTTCACCGGCACGGTGCAGGTGATCGACGGCAAGACCGGCGCCACGCGGGACATGCTGCACGGTTTCAAGGCCCCGCATGACGCGATTGTGCTCGCGGACGGCAGCATTCTGGTGGCCGAGCTCGGCACCAAATCGCTGGTCAAGGTGAGCGGTGAGCATGGCCAGGATCGCGCCACGCTGATCGGCGATCTCGAGGGACCGGTGGGTCTCGTCGGCGGATCGGCTGGCGAAGTCTATGTCACCGAGGCCTTCTCCGGCGCCGTCTCCCGGATCGACAAGAACGGCGCAAAGACCGTGCTCGCCAAGGAGCTGAAAATGCCCGAAGGCATTGCGCGCGCCAGCGACGGCAAGCTGATCGTGGCGGAAGTCGGCGCCAAACGATTGGTCGAGATCGCGCCGGAGACCGGCAAGGTGACGGAGATCGCGGCCAATCTTCCGATCGGCCTGACAGGCGCACCCGGCGGCCTGCCGACGCATATCCCGACGGGCGTCGCGGTCGGTGCGAGCGGCGTCATTTACTTCACCTCGGACGTGGAGAATGCGATCTACAAGGCGGTGAAGAAGTAGCAATCGCCGAACAAGAGCTGACCGCGGAACCCAGGCTCGGGTTCCCGGTTAGACGCTGACGGAAGCGTACCAGCAGGAGGATCGCCCATGACGCGCCTCTCACGTGACGATGTCGTCAAGGCCGTGGACCGGGCCGATGACGTCACCATTGCCCAGATCATCGGGACCGGCGCGACGGCCGAGGAACTCGCCGAAGCCCAGGCCTGGCTCGCCAATGACGAGCCGATGATCAACGACTTGCGGCCGCTGGCGCAGGGCCGGGTGCGCGAGCTGGTGGATATTCTCTCGGAGCTCGAGGAGGACGACGAGGAGCAAGGCCCCGCCGCTCCCGGCTCCGCGTCCGCGCTCAGCTAGCCAGCAAGCCAACCGACGAATTCGCCCCGGAAAGATAGATCTCTCCGGGGCGTCCTGTTGCTTCAGGCGGCAGATACGCTCAGTTCAGCTTCCGCTTCGGCACCGGGGCCTCGAACTGGGCGATCTCCGCGGTTTGCGGCGCCTTGCCGTTGAAGGTCAGCACGTTGCCCTCGGACGAGATCGCAACCCTGTCGCCGTCGCTGATCTCGCCGGCCAGGATCATCTCGGCGAGCGGGTCCTGGAGATAGCGCTGAATCACCCGCTTCAGCGGCCGTGCGCCGTAGGCGGGATCCCAGCCTTTGGCAGCAAGCCAGTCGCGGCCTGCGGCATCGAGCGTCAGCACGATCTTGCGATCGCTGAGGAGCTTCTGCAGCCGCGCGAACTGGATCTCGACGATCCGGCCCATCTCGCTCTTCTGCAAGCGGTGGAACAGGATGATCTCGTCGACGCGGTTGAGGAATTCGGGGCGGAAATGCCCACGCACCATTCCCATCACCTGCTCGCGCACGGCCGAGGTGTCCTCGCCTTCCGGCTGGTTGACCAGAAATTCCGAACCGAGGTTCGAGGTCATGATGATCAGCGTGTTGCGGAAGTCGACCGTGCGGCCCTGGCCATCGGTCAGGCGGCCATCGTCGAGCACCTGGAGCAGGACGTTGAACACGTCGGGATGCGCCTTCTCGATCTCGTCGAACAGCACCACCTGATAGGGCCGGCGCCGCACCGCTTCGGTGAGCGCGCCGCCCTCGTCATAGCCGACATAGCCCGGAGGCGCGCCGATCAGCCGCGAGACCGAGTGCTTCTCCATGTATTCGGACATGTCGAGGCGGACCATCGCGGTCTCGTCGTTGAACAGGTACTCGGCAAGCGCCTTGGTCAGCTCGGTCTTGCCGACGCCGGTGGGGCCCAAGAACATGAACGAGCCGGTCGGCCGGTTCGGGTCCTGCAGGCCTGCGCGCGAGCGGCGCACGGCGGTTGCGACCGCACGCACGGCTTCGGCCTGGCCGACGACGCGCTTGCCGAGCTGATCCTCCATCTTCAGGAGCTTCTCCTTCTCGCCTTCCAGCATCTTGTCGACGGGCACGCCGGTCCAGCGCGAGACCACCTGCGCGATGTGGTTGGCGGTGACCGCCTCCTCCATCATCTCGCCGGCGTTCTCCTTGGCCTCGATCTCCGCGAGCTTCTTCTCCAGCTCCGGGATCCTTCCATAGGCCAGCTCGCCGGCCTTCTGGAATTCGCCGCGCCGCTGGGCGTTGGCCAGCTCGACTCGCAGGCCGTCGAGCTCGGCCTTCAGCTTCTGGGCATCGGAGAGCTTGCTCTTCTCCGCGCTCCAGCGCGCCGTCAGTGCCGCAGACTTCTCCTCGAGCTCGGCAAGGTCCTTCTCCAGCGTCTGGAGCCGGGACTTGGAGCCGGCATCGCTTTCCTTCTTCAGCGCCTCCTGCTCGATCTTGAGCCGGATGATCTCGCGGTCGAGCGAGTCCAACTCTTCGGGCTTGGAATCGACCTGCATCTTCAGCCGCGCCGCGGCCTCGTCCATGAGGTCAATGGCCTTGTCGGGCAGGAAGCGGTCGGTGATGTAGCGGTTGGACAGGGTCGCGGACGCCACAAGCGCCGAATCGGTGATCCGTACGCCATGGTGCTGCTCGTACTTGTCCTTCAAGCCGCGCAGGATCGAGATGGTATCCTCGACCGACGGCTCGCTGATGAAGATCGGCTGGAAGCGCCGCGCCAGCGCCGCATCCTTCTCGACGTGCTTCTGGTACTCGTCGAGCGTGGTCGCGCCGATGCAGTGCAGCTCGCCGCGGGCGAGCGCCGGCTTGAGCAGGTTGGAGGCGTCCATCGCGCCATCGCCCTTGCCGGCGCCGATCAGCGTGTGCATCTCATCGATGAACAGGACGTAGGTGCCCTCGCTCGCGGTGACTTCCTGGAGCACGGCCTTCAGCCGCTCCTCGAATTCACCACGATACTTCGCGCCGGCGATCAGGGCGCCCAAGTCGAGCGCAAGCAACTTCTTGTCCTTGAGGCTGTCGGGCACATCGCCATTGACGATGCGCAGCGCCAAGCCCTCGGCGATGGCGGTCTTGCCGACGCCGGGCTCACCGATCAGCACGGGATTGTTCTTGGTCCGGCGCGACAGCACCTGGATGGTGCGGCGAATCTCCTCGTCACGGCCGATGACCGGGTCGAGCTTGCCGTCGCGCGCCGCCTGGGTGAGGTCGCGGGCATATTTCTTCAGCGCGTCGTAGGCATTCTCGGCGGTCGCGCTGTCCGCGGTGCGGCCCTTGCGCAGCGCTTCAATGGCCGCATTGAGATTTTGCGGGGTGACACCGCCCTTATTGAGGATCGTGCCGGCCTCGCTGGTCTTCTCCAGCGCCAGACCGAGCAGCAGCCGCTCGACGGTGACAAAACTGTCGCCGGCCTTCTCGCCGGCCTTCTCGGCCGCATCGAAGGTGCGGGCGAGCTCGGGCGCGAGATAGATCTGGCCAGCGCCGCCGCCGGAGACCTTCGGTACCCTGTTCAGCGCGTCCTCGGTCGCCTTCAGGATTGCACGCGAATTGCCGCCGGCGCGCTCGATCAGACCGGCAGCCAGCCCTTCAGTGTCGTCCAGCAGGACCTTCAGCACATGCAGGGTGGAAAACTGCTGGTGCCCCTCGCGCATCGCAAGCGACTGCGCGGATTGGATGAAGCCCCTGGAGCGTTCGGTGTACTTCTCGATATTCATGTCTTTTCTATCCCTCGGCCTGCCCTCGGAGCCCTCAAAGGCACTCCAGACGGCATCTTCATTGGGTTTCCGATCACCGTATTGACGTTTCAACCGGTAACAGTCGTGTTCTGCCGGCGGTGCCGCCGACCTGAGGCAAATGTGGGAAGCGGGTCGCTGATGCGGAAGAGGCGCGTTCACAATTTCGTGCGCTCACGGGCCGCTTGGCGCGGGCCTGCCGAATCCCCTAAGTAGCGGCATGATAGCCAGCCGCACCGCCGAGATTACCGGCCTCTACCGCTACCCGATCAAGGGCCTGACGCCGGAACACCTGACCCGCGTCGTGTTGCGGAGCGGCCAGACCCTGCCCGCCGACCGCCGCTACGCCATTGAGAACGGGCCGAGCGGGTTCGATCCCGAGGCGCCCCAGTGGAAGCCGAAAATCCAGTTTCTGATGCTGGCGCGCAATGAGCGACTGGCCTCCCTCGACAGCTGGTTCGAGGACGCGACCAATCGCCTGACCATCCGCAAGGACGGCCAGATCGTCGCCAGCGGCGATCTCGAGACCGCTGCCGGGCGCGCCGCCATCGAGAGCTATTTCAGCGAGAACTTTCAGCCGGAACTGAAGGGCCCGCCCAAGGTCCTGTCCGGCCGCGACCACAGCTTCTCCGACGTCGCCCGCAAGGTCGTGTCCATCATCAATCTCGACAGCGTCCGCGCCCTCGAGACCATGCTCGGCGCCGCCGTCCACCCCCTGCGTTTCCGCGCCAATCTCTATGTCCGAGGTTGGCCGGCTTGGTCCGAGCTCGACCTCGTCGACCAGACGCTCGCGATCGGGCAGGCGCGGCTGAAGGTGGTCAAGCGCATCAAGCGCTGCCCGGCGACCAACGTCGACCCGGTGACCGCCAAGCGCGACCTCGAGATCCCGCCGGCGCTCTCGCGCCATCTCGGCCACATGGATTGCGGCATCTATGCCGAGGTGATCGAAGGCGGCGAGATCGGCGTCGGCGATGCGGTCGCGGTGGAAGAGCCGAGACTGGTGTGAGCGAACCCTTCGCTGCCGTAGGGTGGCCAAAGCGAAGCGTGCCCACCACTTCCGTTTTCGAATGTTGACGCACCGCTGGTGGGCACGGCGCTTCGCGCCTTTGCCCACCCTCGGCTCCATCGTTAGTTCGGCATCACATACGCATAGATCTTGCCGCGCGAGACCGGCGCCTCGCGGACGCGGTTGCCATTGTTGCCGGAGATCATGATCGGATTACCCCGCGCATCGATGCCGCTGATGATCCCGACATGGCCGCCGCGGCCGCCGCGCGACATCACCGCGATGGCGCCGACCTGCGGACCGGAGATGCGCGTGCCATAGCGCGCGAACGAACTCGCCATATCGGAGCCCGTGCCCTGATGCCCGGTATGTTGCAGCACCATGTTCATGAAGCGCGCGCACCACAGGCTGCCGCGTCCGGTGGGATTGCCGCCGAGATAGCGGCGCGCCTCGGACACGAGGCCCGATCCGCCGCCGAAACCGCCGCTGCTCATGGCGTTATTGGCCAAGCCGCTAGGGGCTATTCCATTAGTGGCCATGCCGCCGCTATTGGCGTTCGGATCATAGCTCGCCTGAATGTTGGCGAATCCGCTCGCCTGCAATCGCGCCGCGCTGCGCTCGAAGCGCGAGCTGCGGGCATGGTGGCGGTTGTGATGATGTCTGGCGTGGTGCACGTAAGCGTGCCGCTCTGCGCTATGACGATGATGCGGCCGCGCTGAGGCCGGAGAAACGAACGCGACGACCGTCGCGAAGAAGAGCGCCAGCGCGACAACACAACGCGACAGGCGAGACGCAAACAACTCGAACATTCTTCATCCTTCGTTACACCCCCACTTCCCCGATCGGCCCGTGCGCGGCCGACATCTACTTTGCGTATCAGAATCCCGATGTGGCGAGATCAAGACACGTCCCGGGAGATTTTGCGCGGAGGTTAACGGTGCTAGAACCCTCATGCGTGAACTGCAGAACGGCATTCCAATGCCGCAGCACTCTCAGGGAGAACCGCATGCCTTACGCCGTGACGAAGGATGATTGCCGTCTGTATTTCGAGGAAGCCGGCGCCGGTACGCCGATCATCTTCCTGCACGAGTTCGCGGCCGACTACACCAATTGGGAGCCGCAGATGCGCTACTTCTCGCGCGGCCATCGCTGCATCACTTATTCTGCGCGCGGCTACACGCCGTCCGACGTGCCCGATGGCGAGGCCTACACCTACACGCATTTCTACACCGACGCGCTCGCGGTGCTCGATCACCTCAGGATCGAGCGCGCCCATCTCGTCGGCCTGTCGATGGGGGCCTACTCGTCGCTTCAGATCGGGCTTAATGCGCCACAGCGCGCATTGTCGATGACGCTGGCCGGCGTCGGCTCGGGCTCCGAGATCGAGAATCTCGACGCCTGGCGCAGGCAGTGCCGCGCCAACGCCGAGCAGTTCGAGACGCTCGGCTCCGCCGAGGTCGCAAAGGTCACGCGCGAGGCGCCGAGCCGGATTCCCTTCCTGGTGAAGGACCCGCGCGGCCACGCCGATTTCTACGCTGCCCTTGCTCGCCACGATGCCAAGGGATCGGCGCGCACGATGCGCGGCTTCCAGGGCGGCCGTCCCTCGATCTATACTATGACGGATGCGATCAGAGGCGTTGCAACGCCGGCGCTGATCATCTGTGGCGACGAGGACGATCCGTGCGTCGGACCGAGCCTGTTCCTGAAGAAGCATCTTCCGGCCGCAGGGCTCGCGATGTTTCCGAAGTCGGGCCACGTCCTCAACCTCGAAGAGCCGGCGCTATTCAACGAGAGCGTGGAGCGGTTCGTCACGCTGGTGGAAGCGGGCCGCTGGCCGGTGCGCGATCCGAGGTCGCTGGCGGCGCATTAGCTGTCATTCCGGGATGCGCCGAAAGGCGCAGGCCCGGAATCCATCGGGCCGCGGTCGCTGTTGCACGATGGATTCCGGGCTCGCGCTTCGCGCGCCCCGGAATGACGGACAGAGACTACTTCCCCTCGCCTCTGCTCAGCAGGAACACGCCCTGCTCGCCGAACATGTTCCACACCCACCAGGGCAGGTTCAGCGGCACCGGGCGGCCGTAGAGGTCGAGCGCGACCGAGCGCTCCATCTTGACGTTGATCTCGTCGCAGAGCTCGACAAAATCCTTGATGGTGCAGAAGTGGATATTGGCGGTGTCGTACCAGGTTGCCGGCAGATTCTCCGTGCGCGGCATGTGGCCGCCGATCAGGAGCTGGAGCCGCATCTTCCAGAAGCCGAAATTCGGAAACGACACGATGGCGCGGCGGCCGATGCGCAGCAGGTTCTCCAGCACCACCCGCGGCTGCCGCGTCGCCTGCAGCGTCTGCGACAGGATCACGTAATCGAAGGCGTCGTCGGGATAGTTGACGAGGTCGGTATCGGCATCGCCCTGCACCACCGCGAGCCCCTTGGCGACGCAGCGGTTGACGCCCTCGCGCGACAGCTCGATGCCGCGGCCGTCGATGCCACGCGTTTCCAGCAGCTGGAGCAGATCGCCCTCGCCGCAGCCGACGTCGAGCACCTTCGAGCCGGGCTTGACCATGTCGGCAACGAGCAGATGATCGGCGCGAAACTGACCGGACGGCCCCGTCGCAACGCCGTTCAGCGGCAGCACCTCCTGTACCGACATCTTAGCCACCTTTGCCGTTGAGACCGCGGGCCTTGCCCGCGGATTGCAGGAAGGCCCGCGAGATGTCGAAGAATTCGGGGACGTCGAGCAGGAAGGCGTCGTGGCCGCGATCGGTCTCGATTTCGGCGAACGACACCCGCGCGCTCGACGCATTCAGCGCGTGCACCAGCGCGCGCGATTCCGATGTCGGGAACAGCCAGTCGCTGGTGAAGGAGACCACGCAGAAGCGGGTCTTGATGCCCACGAACGCCTTTGCCAGCACGCCACCATGATCGGCGGCGATGTCGAAATAATCCATCGCGCGCGTCAGATAGAGATAGGAATTGGCATCGAAGCGCTCGACGAAGGACGAGCCCTGATAGCGCAAATAGGACTCGACCTGAAAGTCGGCGTCAAACGAAAAGGTCGGCAGCTCACGGTCCTGCATGCGGCGGCCGAATTTTCGGTGCAGCGCGGCGTCTGAGAGATAGGTGATGTGCGCCGCCATCCGTGCCACCGCGAGGCCGCGATGCGGGTGGATGCCATGGTCGGCATAGCCGCCATTGTGCCAATCGGGATCGGCCATCACGGCCTGGCGGCCGAGCTCGTGGAAGGCGATGTTCTGCGCCGAGTGCCGCGTCGAGCACGCAATCGCCAGCGCGGAGTACACGCGGGCAGGATAGGCCGCGGTCCATTGCAGCACCTGCATGCCTCCCATCGAGCCGCCCACCACCGCGAACAACGTGTCGATGCCGAGCCGGTCGATCAGCATCGCCTGCGCCCGTACCATGTCGGGAATGGTGATGACGGGGAAATCGAGGCCCCAGACCTTGCCCGTCGCGGGATTGATCGAAGCCGGCCCGGTCGAGCCCATGCAGCCGCCGATCACGTTGGAGCAGATGATGAAGTAGTGTTGAGGATCAAGCGGACGGCCGGGGCCGACCAGCGTCTCCCACCAGCCGGGCTTGCCGGTGACCGGATGCACGTTGGCGACATGCTGGTCACCGGTCAGCGCATGGCAAACCAGAATGGCGTTGGAGCGATCGGCGTTCAGCTCGCCATAGGTCTGGTAGGCGATCTGGAACGGGGAGAGATCGACGCCGCAATCGAGCCGCAGCGGCTGATCGGCGCCGAAATGCACAACCTGCGAACTCGGATGATCTACCTCGTGCGATCGATCGTCGGCGCTGATCGCGGGACTCGGAATCGACTTGACGCTACCCATCTGAGCATCGACCTCGTTTGCGATCAGACTTACGACCGCAGTGACATCAGGCCATAAAAAACCCGGCCTGAACGATAGGTTCGGCCGGGATCGGAAGCGTCCCCGGCCTGTTTAGCGAGTTTTTTAACGTGGCTGCAAGCCGGCCGGCTCAAATGACCACGGAACAGGCAAAAACTTACTGTTTGGAGCGGTCTTCGTCAAGCCGCGGTCCGGATTAACCCCATTCGTCCCTGATACGTCGCCTGAAAAGGCCCAGCTTCTCCTAGCATTTCTCTTTGCTTTCGCGGCCTATCCTGCCTAATCAGGACATCGACCGCAGCGGTGACGGCACTGACCGATCCGCATTGGAACGCCTCTGAACAGCCGTTGTCAGTCATGTCCCAACGTCCGCCCGCGCCGCCATCGCTTCAGGAATTGCGCAAGGAGATCGACGCGATCGACGAGGGCATGCATCGCCTCCTGATGCAGCGCGGCGACATCATCCACCGCCTGATCCAGGTGAAGCAGACCCAGGAGGTCGGCTCCGCATTCCGGCCGGCGCGCGAGGCCGCCATGATGCGCGACCTCGTCCAGCGTCATCGCGGCATCCTGCCGCTCGACACGGTCGAGAGCATCTGGCGCGTCATCATCTCGACCTTCACCTATGTGCAGGCGCCGTTCTCCGTGCATGCCGACATCTCGGTGAGCGAGCCGGCGATGCGCGATTCCGCGCGCTTCCATTTCGGCTTCACCGTGCCCTACATCGCGCATTTCAGCGCGCAGGCCGCGGTCGAGGCGGTGGCGAAGTCGAAGGGCGACCTGGCGCTGGTCTCGGCGACCTCGAGCCGCACGCCGTGGTGGCTGGAGCTGGAAGAGACCGGCGCGCCCAAGATCATCGCGCGGATGCCGTTCGTCGAGCGCGCCGACCATCCGGCTGCACTGCCGGTGTTCGCGATCTCGCGCGTCGCCGACAGCGCGCTGGTGACTGAGGTCGAGACCTTCAGCGTGCGCGTATCGGGCTGGAACGCCGAGGTCGCGCGCGCCCTGTCGCCGCTTGCCGAAATCGTGGCGGTGCCCGATACCGCCTTCGACGGCGCCGCCCTGCTGGTCTCGGTCACGAGCGCGACCAGCATCGACAAGATCAGGGCTGCCCTGATCGAGGCGGGGGCCTCGGTGCGCTCCACGGCCCTCGTCGGCAGCCACGCAACGCGCTATACGGTGCCCCCGACCGGGCCGAAATCGTAAGTCGCGAGCCGTCCCGCCAATCCGGAGTTGAAGATGTCCCGCCCCGTGCCGAATCCCGGCATTCTCGATATTGCGCCCTACACGCCCGGCAAGAGCCCGGTGCCGGAGCCGGGCCGCAAGGTGTTCAAGCTCTCGGCCAACGAGACGCCGTTCGGGCCCTCGCCGAAGGCGATCGAGGCGTTCAAGCGCGTGGCGGATCATCTGGAGGATTATCCGGAAGGCACCTCGCGCGTGCTGCGCGAAGCGATCGGCCGCAGCTTCGGCCTCGACCCCAACCGCATCATCTGCGGCGCCGGCTCCGATGAGATCCTCAATCTGCTCGCGCACACTTATCTCAGCCAGGGCGACGAGGCGATCTCGACCACCCACGGCTTCCTGGTCTACCCGATCGCGACCATGGCGAACGGGGCCAAGAACGTGGTGGCGCCCGAAACCAACTTCACCGCCGACGTCGACGCCATCCTCGAGGCCGTGACACCGCGGACAAAACTGGTCTGGCTCGCCAATCCCAACAACCCGACCGGCACCTATCTGCCGTTCGATGAGGTCAAGCGCCTGCGCGCCGGCCTGCCCTCGCAGGTGCTGCTGGTGCTGGACGCCGCCTATTGCGACTACGTCTCGCGCAACGATTACGAGATGGGAATCGAGCTCGTCGCCACCACCGAGAACACGGTGGTAACGCACACCTTCTCCAAGATCCACGGACTTGCGGCGCTGCGCATCGGCTGGATGTTCGGCCCCGAGCACATCATCGACGCAGTCAACCGCATCCGCGGTCCCTTCAACGTGTCGACGCCGGCGATGTATGCCGCGGTCGCCGCGATCGAGGACACCGCGCACCAGGCGATGTCGAAGCAGTTCACCGAGACCTGGCGCAACCGGCTGACCGAGGAGATCGGCAAGATCGGGCTGAAGGTGACGCCGAGCGTCGCCAATTTCGTGCTGATCCACTTCCCGACCGACAAGGGCAAGACCGCGGATGATGCCGACGCCTTCCTCACCGAGCGGGGCCTGGTGCTGCGCGCGCTGAAGAATTACGGCCTGCCGCATGCGCTGCGCATGACTATCGGCACCGAGGAGGCCAACCGCCTCGTGGTCGAGGCCTTGCGCGACTTCATGGGCGGCAAATGAGCGCGCAGGCGCACTTCCAGCGCGTCGCGCTGATCGGCTTTGGCCTGATCGGCGGCTCGATCGCGCGCGCTGCGAAGCTCCAGGGCTTGGTGAGTGAGATCGTCACCACCGCGCGCTCGGAAAAGACGCGCGCGCGGGTCGCCGAGCTCGGCATCGTCGACCACGTCGTGGCGACCAACGCGGAAGCGGTGAAGGATGCCGATCTCGTCATCCTCTGCATTCCCGTCGGCGCCTGTGGCGAGGTCGCGCGGGAGATCGCCGCGCATCTCAAGCCGGGTGCAATCATCTCCGACGTCGGCTCGGTCAAGGGCGCGGTGGTCAGGGACATGGCCCCGCATCTGCCGCAGGGCGTTCATTTCGTGCCGGCGCATCCGGTCGCGGGCACCGAGCATTCCGGTCCGGATTCGGGCTTTGCCGAGCTCTTCATCAACCGCTGGTGCATCCTCACGCCACCGGAAGGCGTCGATGCTGCTGCCACCGATCGCCTGCGCGCGTTCTGGGCGGCGATGGGCGCCAAGGTCGAAATCATGACGCCGGATCATCATGATCTCGTGCTCGCGATCACCAGCCATCTGCCGCATCTGATCGCCTACACCATCGTCGGCACGGCCGACGAGCTGGCGCAGGTGACGGAATCCGAGGTGATCAAATTCTCCGCCGGCGGCTTTCGCGATTTCACCCGGATCGCCGCGTCCGACCCGACGATGTGGCGCGACGTCTTCCTCGCCAACAAGGAGGCCGTGCTGGAGATGCTCGGCACCTTCACCGAGGACCTCGCCAAGCTCACCCGCGCGATCCGCCGCGGCGACGGCGAAGCTCTGTTCGACCACTTCACCCGCACCCGCGCCATCCGCCGCGGCATCGTCGAGATCGGCCAGGATTCGGCCGCGCCCGATTTCGGCCGGCCGCACGCTGCGCTGAAGAAGCCGTAACTTCACTCCCGTCATTCCGGGGCGCGCGAAGCGCGAACCCGGAATCTCGAGATTGCGGCTCGAGATTCCGGGTTCATTCGCTTCGCAAATGCTCCGGAATGACGGCGAGTCAATACAGCGGCGGGATCTGGCCGACCTTGACCGGACCGAGCAGCACGGCGCCGTCGACGAATTTCAGCGGAAAGCTTCTCGCCTTCTTGCCCTCGAGCGTGCTCTCGGTGCCGATCGAATTGATGCCGGCGGCGACGCCGGCATTGGCGTTCTGCTTGATGACCTTGCCGAGCCCCGGAACGGCGCGGTCGAGCGCGCCGAAGAGATTGTTGAGATCCTGCGACTTCACGCCGGGCGCGACGCGGTCGAGCGTTGCCTGCGGTACGCCCTCCTCCAGTATCTTGTCGATGCCGAGCGCCGGGATCACGCGCTCGAGGCCCGTCACCGTCATCTGCAATTCGCCGTCGAGCCGGCCAGTGGCCGAGAGGCCGAGCGTGCCGGCCGCAACCGCGATCATCTCGCCCTGCTGGATCCGCGACTGCACGATCTCGATATGGCCGCCGGCGGCCTGGATCTCGCGGAAGCGCTGCGGCCAGGGTTTTGGCGTGACGTCGGTGAGGCCGGTGACCTTCGCGCGCGTGTCGGCCTCGAACGGCTCGGCGAGCAAGGGATGAACGCCCTGGATGCTGCCCTGCGCGACATGGAGCACCGTCTCGATGACCGGATGATCGGGCGACGATCCGTCCGCGAGGCGGCCGTGCAGCTCGACCTGCTTGGCGCGCGCGAGCGGCACCGGCACGCTGCCGTCGAGACGGTTGAGGCCGGGATCGTCGAACACGATGGAGGCGCGATCCGGCACGGCCGGCAGACCCACCACGCTAGCGCGGCCCTTGCTCCAGTTCACCACGAAGGTGTTTTGCGTGACGCCGTCAGTCAGCGTCGCCGGCGCGGAGAACTCGGCGATGACGAGCTTGGGGTCGTAGACCTGGGCGACGACCAGGATGTTGTCGAGCTTGGCCGTAAACGGCGTCTTGCTCGCATTCTGCGACACCAGGGCGACGCTGGCGCCGGAGCACTGGACCTCGAAGCGGAACGGGAATCCCGCGATCGAGCGCTTGGCGCAATCATAGATGCGTCCGGATTTGGCCTCCTGCGCGCGCCAGGCGTCTGCGGCAATTTCGGCCTGCGACGCCGCGTAGAACCAGAAACAGCTCCAGGCGACCGCGAGGACCAGGACGAGAACGGGTGCGATGAAAAGGCCCCAACGGGAGCGACGGCCTGTGGCAACGGTCATATTGGACATGCGGCGACCCTTTGACCCCAGATTCAGGCAAATGTAAGCGAGGTCCGCCCCCGACGAAAGGCGGAGAATCCGCTTCGCTTGGGGGCACCGTTCTGCTAAAGCGCGGCGCGATTTGGAAAAATCGTCATCGCGCTTTGGCTCCTTGTTCGAGCATGATCTTTTCGGAAAACCGCTTCACACTTTTCCGGATCATGCTTTAGCCGTGCCCGAAATGTCGGAAATCACCCTCCCCTCCGTCACCACCGCCAACGGCGACCTCTGGGTGTTCGGCTACGGCTCGCTGATGTGGCGGCCGGGGTTCGAATTCGAGGAGCGCGTCCCGGCGCGGCTGGTCGGCGAGCATCGCGCGCTCTGCGTCTATTCCTTCGTGCACCGCGGCACGCCGGAGAAGCCCGGCCTGGTGCTCGGGCTCGACCGCGGCGGCGCCTGCCGCGGCATCGCCTTCCGCGTCGCCGAGAAGAACCGCAGCGAGGTCGTCGCCTATTTGCGGGCACGCGAGCAGGTCACCTCGGTCTACCGCGAGGTGATGCGCTCGGTATGGCTGGAGAACGATGCGCGGCAGCGCGTCTCCGCACTCACTTATGTCGTGGACCGCGGTCATGTCCAATATGCCGGCCGGCTCTCGCTCACCGAGCAGCACCGCCATGTCATCCAGGGCCATGGCCAGTCCGGCGCCAATCGCGACTACGTCACCGCGACGGTGAAAGCGATCGAAGCCGAAGGCTTTCGCGACACGCAGCTGCACCAGCTTGCGACGATGCTGCACGGCGATGCGCATTCCCTGCACGCGCCGGCGCCGACCGAAGATCGCGAGAACCGCTAACTGTCCGACCGCGCGTAGCTCGGCGCGGAGCCGATCAAGTGCTCCTGCTCTTTCCGGCCGGCTTCGACGAGACGGTCGGTCGCGTCTTCGATCGCCGTCTGCACGCGCGCGAGAAACTCGTCCTTCGGCAGGCCCGACGGCAGTGGATCGAGGAATTCCACCACCAGCGTGCCGGGATAGCGCATGAAGGTGCGACGCGGCCAGAACAGGCCGGAATTGAGCGCGACCGGCAGGCACTGCACGCCGCAGGAGGAGTAGATCTGCGCAAACCCTGTCTTGTAGGCGGGGGCAGCGCCCGGCGCGCGGCGCGTGCCTTCCGGAAAGATCACGAGCTGACGGCCGCCGCGCACGGCCTCGCGCGCCCGCCGTGTCATGTCCAGCAGCGCTTTCACGCCGGCATTGCGGTCGATCGCGATCATGCCGGTCTTGACCAGGAATTGACCAAAGACCGGGATCTGCATGAGCTGGCGCTTGAGGATGAAGATCGAGTGCTCGAAAAAGCCGGGCAGCACGAACGTCTCCCAGAACGACTGGTGCTTTGCCACGACCAGCAACGGTCCCTGCGGGATCTTCTCGACCCCGCGGAATTCCACCTTGATGTTGCAGATCACGCGCATCAGGATCAGCGTCGCCTTCGCCCACCATTCCGCGACCGTCAGCATGGCGCGCGGCGGCAATGCGAAGGTCGGCAGCGCCACGATCGCCAGGCACACCAGCACGGCGTAGAACAGCACGTTGAACACGAGCGAGCGCAGGAAAATCAGGAACATCGACGATCCGATCAATTGCCGGTCAATTGGCCTGTGCTGTGGCGGGCCGCTTCGGCTGCACGCCCACAGGCTGCTCCGACACTTCGGGCGAAAGGTCAATCCCGAAATTCTCCAGCCGCACCCTGAGCTCGGCCGCGACGTACTTGGCGTATTCCGACAGCAGCAGCCGCAACGTCGGCGCCGAAGTCCACCACGGCTCCTCGCGCCATTTGTCCCCGACCACCGCGAACGGGATCAATGTGGTCTGCGGCATCGCATGGGAGAATTCCACCAGCGCGCGGGGCATGTGATAGTTCGAGGTGACCACGATCAGCGATTTGAACTGGCGCCCCTCGGCCCAGCGCCGCGCCTCCGCCGCATTGCCGCGGGTCGAGAGCGCGGTGCGGTCGAGGTCGACGCAACAGGACATGAAGGAGTGGTTCTCCGGCAGGGTGCGGGAGATGTCGCTCGCCGTCGAAGTCGGATGCACGCCCGAGATCAGGAGCCTCCTGCCGTAGCCGGCAGCGAGCAGCTCCATCGCGTCCGACACCCGGGAGGAGCCGCCGGTCAGCACCACGATGCCGTCCGCCTTGCGATCCGGCACCATCTCGGCGCCGCGCAATTGCGACAGGAACGCAACGAAGCCTGCTGCCGCGCCGATGAAGGCAAGCGCGATCGTCGACACGATTGCCGCGCGCAGCCAGCCGCGCGGCAGTTTTGGCGATCGATCGTCGGTCGGCGAGGTCATGCGATGTCGGTGATCCCTTCCCAGAGGTGATTTTAAGACGTTTTGAGGCGAAGTGGAGTCTGGTTTCTTTACCCTCTCCCCTTGTGGAAGAGGGTGGCTCGCCGCGAAGCGGCGAGACGGGTGAGGGGTCTGTCTCCGCACATTCGGCCTCGACGTTCGTGCGCGCGGACAGATACCCCTCATCCGGCGCTTCGCGCCACCTTCTCCCACAAGGGGAGAAGGGAAGCAGCGAGTCAGTCGCGAGTATGTCGTCCAACTCTATCACCCAACACTCAATCGATATCATTCAGCGTCGCGAACAGCGTCTGGCGGGAGGCGACCGCGGTGATGGCGCCGATCAGCACCGCCTGGACCGCGAGCACGATGTAGCCGGATGGCCGCAGCGAGAAGGTGCCGAGCAGCGCGGCGAACTGATCGCCGACAGGGGTGCCGGAGAACCAGCCCGCGATCGACTCGGAGAAGCCGAACACCAGCATGGCGGCGCCGCCCCCGATCACGCCGCCCTCCAGGCCCAGCCTGAGGAAGTGGCGCAGGAAGCGGTTGGCGATGTAACGGTCGCCGGCGCCGACGAAATGCAGGACCTCGACGATCGGGCGGTTCGCCGCCATGGCGCCGCGGGTCGCGAACGAGACCGAGATGATGGTGGCGATGATGACGAGGGCGAGAATGCCGATGCCGGCGAGCACGGTGGCGTTGGTCATCGAGCGCATGCGCTCGATCCAGGCGCGGTGATCGTCGACACTCGCGCTCGGCGCCACCTGGGTGACCCGCGCGCGCAGGACGCCGAGATCGAGCGGCGTGCCCGGTTGCACGCGCGCGATGATCATGCGCGGCACCGGCAGATCGTCCATCGACAGGCCGCTGCCCAGCCAAGGCTCGAGCAGCTTGCCGCTTTCGTCCTTGCTGAACGGCTTGACCTCGACGATGCCGGCTTGCGCGCGCATCGCCTCCGTTACCGCCGCGGTGTCGCGTTCGAGATCGCGGCCAGCCTGCGGACGGACCTGGATGGTGATTTCGCTCGCGACCTCCGACTGCCATTCGGCGGCGGAAGCGCTGACCAGCAGCACCGTGCCGGTCGTCATCGAGGCGAGGAAGGTCATGATGGCGACGACGGCGACCAGCGCGCGGCCGTGGATCGAGGCACGCGGCACGATCGGCGACATGTTGCGCGCCTGGGCCGGAAGCTGCGGACGCTCCTGCCCGAGGTCAACCAGCACGCCGCGCTCGTCGGTCCTACTCATAGACGTGCAACCGTCCCTGATGCAGCACCAGGCGCCGCGCCTCGTACTGGTCCATCAGGCCGATGTCATGGGTTGCGATGATGACGGCCGTGCCTGATTTGTTGAGCTCGATGAACAGCCGCAGCAGGCGGCGGCCGAGCGTCGGGTCGACGCTGCCGGTCGGCTCGTCCGCGAGCAGCAGCTGCGGGCGCGAGATCACGGCGCGCGCGATCGCCGCGCGCTGCTTTTCGCCGCCGGACAGGATCGGCGGCAGCGCATCCATGCGGTCGCCGAGGCCGACCCAGCGCAGAAGATCGATGACCTCCTTGCGATAGCTCGACTCACTACGCCCCATGACGCGGAATGGCAGCGCGACGTTCTCATAGGTCGTCATGTGGTCGAGCAGGCGGAAATCCTGGAGCACGATGCCGATGCGCTTGCGCAGGTCGGCGATCTCGTCCTTGCCGAGCCGCGAGATATCCTCGCCGAATAGATTGACGAGGCCCCGTGTCGGCCGATGCGACAGGAACAACAGGCGCAACAGTGAGGTCTTGCCGGCGCCGGACGGTCCGGTGAGGAACTGGAAGGAATGCGCCGGGATCTGGAAGTTGAGGTCGCGCAGAACCTCCGGCCCCAGACCGTAACGCAATCCGACATTTTCGAACCGAACCAAGCTCAGCTCCGTTCGAGAGGGGGCGCGGGCCACACGGCTGCACCCTGCCATACGCGACTGACGGGTTTTGCGACCGTTATGGTTTCCGGTTCGTTAACGCTCGCCCGGTAGCATAAGGACAACCCGGTTCTTCGCGACCGTGACATCGTCAAGACCAGTCCATGCATCAAGGCTCGTCCATGCATATCGTCTGCCCTCATTGTACGACATCCTACGCCATCAAGCCTGCGAGCCTGGGTGCGAACGGCCGGACGGTGCGCTGCTCCCGTTGCAAGGAGACCTGGGTCGCCCATGCCGAGGATGCGATCGAGGAGGCGTCCGTCCCGGCCATGGCCGCGGCAAGCCAGGCCGAGGACCAGTCCGACCTCGCCGCGCAGTGGAACTCATACGCCAAGGACGATAGCACTGCCGACACTCCGGTTGTCGAAAGCCCCTCGATCGCCAGCGACTGGCCGACCGAGGACATCAAGGAGATCGAGGATGAGTGGTCGGCGGCGGCCCGGGCCGCCGAGGAGGACGTCGCCGGCGCGCAGCACCAGTCCTGGTTCCGCGGCCTATTCCGTCGCCGCGGCGCGCGGGTCAGTCGCCCGGCCGCCCCGGCGGCGTCGCCAAAATCCAATTTCGGCCTGCCGACGGCCTGCGCCGCCATGGGCGCGCTGGTGCTGGCATTGGTGATCTGGCGCGGTGACATGGTGCGGCTGCTGCCGCAGACGGCGGCGTTCTACAAGTTGGTGGGGCTCGAGGTTAATGTGAGAGGGCTGGCCTTCAAGGACGTCAAGCTATCCAGCGAGACCGTGGACGGTAAGCAGGTGCTGGTGATCGAGGGCGTGATCGTCGGAGAGGGCAAGAAGCCGCTCGACATCCCGCGCCTGCGCTTCGCCGTGCGCGACGCGCAAGGAGCGGAGATCTACGCCTGGAACACGGTGCTGGAGCAGACCGTGCTGCGGCCCGGCGAGCGCGCCTTCTTCCGCTCGCGCCTGGCCTCGCCGCCGCCGGACGGCCGCAATATCGACGTTCGCTTCTTCAACCGGCGCGACATTGCCGGTGGCAGCGTATAATCAGCCTCACAAGATCCGCGCGGGAGTTGGTCCCGAGGTTTGTCTGATGCCGAAAATCCTGATCGCCGATGACGAAGATTCGATGCGCACGCTGGTGGCGCGCGCCATCGCCATGGACGGCCACGAGACCGTCACCGCGCAAGACGGCGCCGAGGCGCTGGAGATCCTGAACCGAGAGGGCGGGGCGTTCGACCTGCTGCTCACCGACATCCAGATGCCCGTTATGGACGGAATCGCGCTCGCCCTCTCCGCCGCGCGCGATTTCCCCAACCTGACCATTCTCTTGATGACCGGCTTTGCCGATCAGCGCGAGCGCGCCTCGAACCTCAATGCGCTGGTGCATGATGTCGTGACAAAACCCTTCTCGGTCGCCGACATCCGCACCGCCGTGGCGGATGCGCTGGCAGCGAGGAAGGGGTAGCGGGCGGCATTAGCCACGCAAAGCGCTGTCATGCTCCGCGAAGGCGGGCATCCAGTACGCTGCAGCCTATCGTTCGGACCACAATTGTGTCGGAATACTGGATCGCCCGCCCCAGTGCGCAAGCGCACAAGGGGGGCGATGACACCAAGTGTGAGGTCAAAAATCCTTGAGCAGGCGCTCGATATAGTCGAGCTCGATCTGCGGGCGCGAGGTATCGCCTAAGCGGCGGCGGAGCTCTTCGAGGATGCGGCGGACACGCTGGGCGTCGATCTCGCCGGGGATCTTGACGGTGTAGTCGTCGCTGAGATCGCGGCCGTGAAGCGGACGGCCCAGCGGATCGGTCTGATTGGCGCCGCTCTGCTGACGGCCGGCCCGATTGCCGGGACCATCGCCCTGCCCGTCACCGTCCCCCTGCTGCATGGCCTCGGCCATCTTCTGCGCGCCCTTGCGCAAGGCATCGAGGGCCTTGCCCTGCGAATCCACGGCGCCGTCGGCGTTGCCCTCGCCGAGCTTCGATCCGGCATCGCCCATGGCCCCGTCGGCGTCATCCAGACTGCCGTCGTCATCGCCTTGGTCGCCGTCCTGATCGCCATTCTGGCCGGGCTGGCCCTGGTCGCTTTGCTGACCCTTCTGCCCTTTCTGACTCTGACCTTTTTGTCCCTTCTGCGCGAGGCCGCGCTTGGCGAGTTCGTCCTGCAGCTTCTTCAGACGGTCGCGCAGCGCCTGCTGGTCCTGCTGGAGGTCCGACATCGACTGGTCGCCCTGCTGCTTGCCGCGCGAACGGTCGCGCCGGGAGTCCTGGCCCTGCTTGAACGTCTTGTCGCGCAATTGCTGCTGCTTGCGGATCATGTCGCTGAGCTCGTTGAGCGCCTGCTCCATGTCGCTGTCGCCGGATTGCCCGGGCTGCGCCATCTGGAGATTTTCCATGATCTGCGCGAGCTGCTCGAGCATGCGCTGGGCCGCCTCGCGGTTGCCTTCGCGCGCCGCCTTCTCGATCTGCCGCAAGAGGTCGTCCAGATCGCGCTGCGTGATGACATTGCGATCGCGGCTGGAGGATTGGCTGCGTTCCGTCGCCCGCTTGTACTCCTCCAGCTTCTGGATGGCGTCAGACTGATTGCTCAGGCTCTTGCCGGATTCCTTCTGCCTGAGGCTGTCGCCGGACTCCTGCATCGCCTTTTCGGCGCTGTCGAGCAGCGCGTCAGGATCCTGATCCAGCTGGGCAGCGACCGGCGAGACGCCGCCGAGCAGCAGGGCGACACAGGCGATCGACATCGCCTTCAAGACTGGCACGCGTGCTAGCTTCCGCATTTCCGGTCCCGCGTAAACTGGTTGGTCTTGTCGTCCCCCGTCTTGTTGGCACCGCTGCTTGCCGACTTCCGATAGGCCTGAAGCTGCTCGCGCAATGTGTCCTGCTGCTGCGCCAGCTCTGCGAGCTGCTCGGGCGTCGCATGCTGGGTCTTCTGTCGCAGCTCGATCGCCTTGTCGAGGATGAGCTGGACCTCCGCGGGGAACGGCTGCCGCGCTCCGAGCGGATTTTGCTCGGCGCGCCGCGCGAGGTCGCGCACCTTGCCGGCCATGGCCTCGCGGAGCTTTTGCGTCAGCACCCTGATCTCGTCCTCGCTGGCGCCGCGCTCCAGCGCCGCCTTGAGCGCGTCCTGCGCCGAACGCAGCGCCGCGTTGACGCTGCCGGCGACGCCGTCGTCCTCGATGGTGACCGCGAACGCCCACATGCTCGCCACCACCTCGCGCAGCGCGTCGTCGGTGCGGGCCGCCTCCAGCTGGGACGCCAGGCTGCGCAGGCCGAGATAGCAGCCGGCATCCGGCGTGAACAATTCGGGCGCGATCATCAGCGCGTCGAGCGCGGTGTAGACGTCGGAATTCCTGTTGGCGTCGAGCGCGAGGATGCGGCGCTGCTCGATCAGCGCGCGCGCGAGCGAGTTCGTGAACAGCCGTTCGGGCAGGCGCATGTTGAAGGGCTCGCTTCGCGCCTCGTTGCCGGCCTCGTCCTTGGCGGTGAGCGTCAGCGTGACCTCCGCGCCGGCATAGGGATCCTCGCTGAGGTCCTTCACCGTCTGGCCGACGCCGTTACGGGTGCGCGCGTTCGGCAGCACCAGCGGGAATTGCGGCGGCTGGAACAGCGGCCGCGCCGCGCCTTTGCCGTCGGCGTCCTTGCTGTTGTCCTTGTTATCCTTGGCGGTATCCTTGGCGCCATTCTTGCCGGCATCCTTGGCAGCATCCTTGGCGTCGGCGGGGCGCAGCGCAATGTGCGCGTCGGCACCGGTGACGCCGTAATCGTCCTCGATCTTGTAGGAGAGCTGGAGCGCGCCGCGCGCCTGCCGCTCGGGGTCCTTGGCGAGCGCGATCGTCGGCGGGCGGTCCGGCGTCGCCGTGAAGGTCCATTGCGGCTGGCCGGAGGGCGCGCGGACATGCGCGGTGCCGTCGGCGGCGATGGCAAAGTGCTTTTCGTTGGTGCCCTTGGGCGCGGCTTCCACCGGGGCGACCTCCTTGAGGCCGCCGGAGACCGCGACATCCAGACTGCCGCCGGAGGAGCGCACGATCAGGGTCGAGCCGGCCGGGACGGCAAGGGGGCTGCTGGCCGGCAATGCCGCGGCTTCCTTGTTGGCGGCCGACAGGATGACCGGCGGCTTGCCGGTGTAAAGCGGGGGCGTCACCCAAGCGTCGACGCGAACATTGGTCGGGGCCAGCACGCCATTCCAGTCAAAGGCGGCCCGGAGCCGCATCGCGCGCTCGTCGCCGGCGGCGAAGAAGGTCGCAACCAGCATTACCATGACCAGCGCACGCAGCGCCCAGGGATCGTGAAACGCGAGCCGCGGATGCGGCAGACCGGCGCGGATGCGCTTGAGCGAGGCCAGCGTGCGCTCGCGTTGCGCCTGCCACAGCGCCTTGGCGACCGGGTCTTGCGAGGTCAGCGTGTCCGTGAGTGTGGTGGCCGGGCGGTGGCGGATGCCGGAGCCACGGTCGAGCCGGCTCAGCGCCTCCTCACGGCTCGGCCAGCGAAAGCGTATCAACGGGAACAGGGTAGCAATCGCGACGCCGGCGAAGATGACAAGACCGATCGCGCGGGCGACAAACGGCAAGGACAGCCAGAGGCCAGCCCAGGACACCACCAGGAAAAGGCCGGCGACAGTCAGGAGCCGCGCCAGATTCGGCCAGGCACGCTCCCACGCGATGGCATAGGTCGCCCGATCGAGGGCCTGCGCCAGCTTCAGCCGCGACAGAGCGTCGCCCTCGCGGATCGGGTCTGACGGGTCGGGGGTGACGCCGTTCAATCAGCTCTCCAGGTTGCCCGGTAGAGAGAAGCCTACCACAACGGCAGCACTGAGGCATCCATTCCGGCACGGGAGAGCCCCCTTTTCCCGCATAACACGAGGACGTGACTGGCCCGGCGCAACCCCGTAATTTCCGCGACGCCATTCCGAGGAAAAACGAAGGAAACGCCATGGACAAGAAGATGCACGACAAGGGCCTGGAAGTCCGCAAAGCGGTGCTGGGCGAGGCCTATGTCAACAACGCCCTGAAGAACGTCGACGATTTCAACCGTCCGTTCCAGGAGATGCTCAACGAATATTGCTGGGGCGCGGTGTGGGGCCGCGAGGAACTGCCGCGCAAGACCCGCAGCATGCTCAACATCGCGATGATCGCGATCCTCAACCGCCAGCACGAGTTCCGCGCGCATCTGAAGGGCGCACTGACCAACGGCGTCACCCGAGAGGAGATCCGCGAGATCCTGATGCAGGTCGCGATCTATGGCGGCATGCCGGCCGCCGTCGACAGTTTCCGCATCGCGCGCGAGGTGTTCGCAGAGATCGATGGGAAGGCGTGAGGGCAAGCCACCTCCGCCGTCATCCCGGTCAAGCGTCAGCGCAAATCTCGATCGGCGCGCGCTTGAGCCGCGCTTGTCGGGACGACTCCGAGGGTGGAGTGCGCATCTTTCATAACAACGAATAACAAACCCAAGGAAACAGCATGGACATCGGATTCATCGGGCTCGGAAACATGGGTTTCCCGATGGCGCGACGGCTGATTGAGGCCGGACACAAGCTCGTCGCGTTCGACACGCGCAAGGAGGTCGTCGACAGGCTGATGGCACGCGGCGCGACGGCTGCGACATCACCGAAGGATGTCGCCGACCAGGTCGAGACGGTGATGGCGAGCCTGCCGTCGCTGCAGGCCTCGCTCGAGGTCGCGACGGGCGCAAACGGCGTGATCGAGGGCAGGCGCGCGAAACGCTTCGTCGATCTGTCGACGGTCGGCTCGCAGATGGCTTCGAAGATTCACGGCCTGCTCGCCAAACGCAACATCGTGCAGGTCGACTGCCCCGTGTCCGGCGGGGTCGGCGGCGCCGAGAAAGGCACGCTGGCGGTGATGGTCTCAGGGCCGAAAGCCGAGTTCGAGCTGCTCAAGCCGGCGCTCGACGTGATCGGAAAGGTGTTCTTCATCGGCGAGAAGCCGGGCGCAGCGCAGACCATGAAGCTCGCCAACAATTTCCTGTCGGCCACGGCCATCGTGGCAACGTCGGAGGCCGTGGTGATGGGTGTCAAGGCCGGGCTCGATCCCGCCGTGATGATCGACGTCATCAATGCGGGCTCGGGCATGAACACGGCGAGCCGCGACAAGTTTCCGCGTTCGGTTCTGCCGCGCACCTTCGACTTCGGTTTCGCCACGGGATTGATGGTGAAGGACGTGCGGCTGGCGCTGGAGGAGATGAAGCAGCTCGGGCTATCGATGGAAGTCGCTGATGCCGTGGGACGGTTGTGGGAGACGGTGATCAGCGCGGAAGGCGCCGAGTCCGACTTCACCGCGGCAATCAAGCCGATCGAGAGGAAGGCGGGAGTTGTGGTTGAAGCGAAGGGCGGTTTGGCCGGGAAGTAGCGAAGTGCAGATCGAAGTGCAGATGCAGCACCCACTACCCGAGGGAAAGGTCTGCCGAAGATTCGTCGTTAGCAGCTTCGCGCGACACGCCCTCGGGGGTTATGGATCCTGGCTGTCGCACGACGACACTGAATTTGTGGCGCCCCGCCGTCGTGCTGTCACAGCCACGGCGCCGGCGTATCCATCGCGATCAGCTGTTCGACCTCGATGCGCGGGCGCACCACTGCGTATTGCTCGCCCTTCACCAGCACCTCCGGCACCAGCGGCCGCGTGTTGTAGGTGCCCGCCTGCACCGCGCCATAGGCGCCGGCGGTCATGATGGCGAGCAGATCGCCCGCCTTTGGCGTCGGCAGCGTGCGGTCGAGGGCGAGATAGTCGCCGGTCTCGCAGACCGGGCCGACGACGTCGGCCATGATGGTGGCCGCACCCTTGGCGGGCTGCGTCACCGGCAGGATGTCGTGATGCGCCTCGTACAGCGTCGGGCGGATCAAATCGTTCATGGCAGCGTCGATGATGACGAAATTCTTGCCGTCGCCATGCTTCACGTAGATGACCTTCGTGACCAGGATGCCGGCGTTGCCGACGATCATGCGCCCCGGCTCGAACATCAGCGTGCAGCCGAGATTGTGGCTGACGCGCTTGACCATGGCGGCGTAGGCGTCGGGTGCCGGCGGCGCCTCGCGATCCATGTAATAAGGAATGCCGAGGCCGCCGCCGAAATCGACATGCGAGATGTTGTGGCCGTCGGCGCGCAGCGTCTGCACGAACTCGGAGAGGATCCGGAACGCGGTCTCCATCTTGGAGAGGTCGGTGATCTGGCTGCCGATATGCACGTCGGTGCCGGTCACCTCGATGCCCGGGAGTCTTGCGGCGCGGGCATAGACCTCGCGGGCATGAGCGATCGGAATGCCGAACTTGTTCTCGGACCTACCGGTGGAGATTTTTGCGTGCGTGCCGGCATCGACGTCGGGATTGACGCGCACGGAGATGCGCGCGGTCTTGCCCATCTCGGTCGCAAGTCGCGACAAAAGCTCGAGCTCGGGCTCGGATTCGACGTTGAGACAGAGGATGTCGGCGGCAAGCGCCGCGCGCAATTCGGTTTCCGTCTTGCCGACACCGGAGAACAGGATCTTAGCTGGGGGGATGCCCGCGGCGAGCGCGCGCTTCAATTCACCGCCGGAGACGACGTCGGCGCCGGCGCCCAGCTTGGCCAGGGTGCGCAGCACCGACTGGTTGGAGTTCGCCTTCATGGCGTAGCAGACCAGCACCTTCTCGCCGGCGAAGGCTTCCGAGAAGACGCGATAGTGCCGCTCCAGCGTCGCCGTCGAATAGCAATAGAACGGCGTGCCGACGGTTGCGGCCAGCTCGGACAGGTTCACCGCCTCGGCGTGCAGCACGCCGTTGCGATAGTCGAAATGGTTCATGGCGCAGGCTCGGTTGTCCCGGCTTATTTCTTACCGGGAGGTTCGTCCAGAAGCGGATCGAGAATAAACGATTTCTTCCTGCCCTTGGCCGCCGCGGGCGCGGCGTCCACACCGTAGGTGGGATTGAACACGCTCGGCGTCCCCTGGGCTTCGATCTCGGTGTCGGTCGGCGCCGCACCGTTGGCCGTGGGCGCATTGGAGGCGGTCGGCGGCAGATCCAGCGGACCCTTGCGTCCGCAGCCGGCGAGCGCCAGCGCCGTCAGACTAAGGACAATGATGGCCCACCCCGAGCCGGCCGGGCGAAACTTTGACGTCACGACGAAATCCCCACTACGCGGCGCGCACCATACAGAGATTGGTGCGCTCTGGCGAGAGCCCGCATGACCATGAAAAACAAGCCAAATTTTGCCATTAGCCCGATTTTCGCTGCTTTTCCAGCCGCTTCGCCCAAGCCTTGGCCTGCGACGCCACGTTCTTCGGCGCGGTGCCGCCAAAGCTGGTGCGGCTCTTCACCGACGATTCGACCGAGAGCACGCCGAGCACGTCTTTGGTGATCTTGGGCTCGATCGCCTGCATCTCCTTCAGTGGCAGCTCGTGCAGCGCGACGCCGCCTTCGGCGGCCTTGGCCACGATTCGGCCGGTGACGTGGTGGGCCTCGCGGAACGGCATCTTCAGCGTCCGCACCAACCAGTCGGCGAGATCGGTCGCGGTGGCGTAACCCTCGCCCGCGACCGCCTTCATCCTCGCTTCGTCGGGCGCGAGGTCGCGGACCATGCCGGTCATGGCGCGGATCGCCAGCGACAACGCGGCAAAACCTTCCATCGCGCCCTGCTTGTCCTCCTGCATGTCCTTTTGATAGGCGAGCGGCAGGCCCTTCATCACGATCAGAAGACCGTTGAGCGCACCGATCACGCGGCCGGTCTTGGCGCGCACGAGCTCGGCGGCATCCGGGTTGCGCTTCTGCGGCATGATCGAGGAGCCAGTCGTGAATTTATCGCTGAGGCGGATGAGGCCAACCAGCGGCGAGGTCCAGATCACGATCTCCTCGGCAAAGCGCGACATGTGCACAGCGCAGATCGAGGCGGCCGCCAGCGTCTCCAGCACGAAGTCGCGATCGGACACCGCATCGAGCGAGTTCGCCATCGGCCGGTCGAAGAGGAGCGCCTTCGCCGTGGCGTGGCGGTCGATCGGGAATGAGGTGCCGGCGAGCGCGGCCGCGCCCAGCGGCGATTCATTGAGCCGCTTGCGCGCGTCCTGGAAGCGGCCGCGGTCGCGCGCGGCCATCTCGACATAGGCAAGCAGGTGGTGGCCGAAAGTGACGGGCTGCGCGGTCTGCAGATGCGTGAAGCCGGGCATCACGGTCGCGGCGTGCTCCAGCGCGCGCTCCACCAGCGCCTGCTGGAACGCGGCCAGCGCAGCATCGGTCTCGTCGATGACGTCGCGGACGAACAGGCGAAAATCGGTTGCGACCTGGTCGTTGCGCGAGCGCGCCGTGTGCAGCCTTCCGGCGGCGGGGCCGATCAGCTCGGACAGCCGGCTCTCGACGTTCATGTGAATGTCCTCGAGCGCGCGCTTGAACGCGAAGCCGCCCTTGCCGATCTCTGACAAAATCGTGTCTAGACCCTTGCCGATATTTTTCGCATCAGAGGCAGTGATGATGCCCTGGCTGGCGAGCATCGCGGCGTGGGCCTTGGACGCGGCAATGTCCTGGGCGAACAGGTGACGATCGACGTCGATAGAAACGTTGATCTCCTCCATGATCTCATCGGGACGTTCCGAGAACCGGCCGCCCCACATCTTGTTGCTCATGATCCCCTGCTCACGCCTTGCCTGTCGCTAGTCACGTTTGCTGGCCGCGGCCAGCCGTATTAAGAGGCCCCTGATAGCCACATCTGCGACCGGATGACAAACGATATGCTCGACAAAACGCCTTCGGCCACGCGCCGAATCCCACTCGTCATCGCCATTGTGGCGATCGGGGGCCTGGCCGGCTTCGCCGCGCTGTACGGGCTGGGTCTGAGCCGGGCGCCGTCGGGCGATCCGGTCTGCCGGTCCGCGGTGGCGACTGCGCAGAAAATCGCCCCGCTCGCCCATGGCGAGGTGGCGGCGCTGACCATGGCGAGCACCCCCTTCAAGCTGCCAGACCTCGTCTTCGAGGACGCCGACGGCAAGCCGAAGAAGCTGTCCGACTTCCGCGGCAAGACGCTGCTGGTGAACCTGTGGGCCACCTGGTGCGTGCCCTGCCGCAAGGAGATGCCGGCGCTGGACGAGCTCCAGGGCAAGCTGTCGGGCCCGAATTTCGAGGTGGTGGCGATCAACATCGACACCCGCGACCCCGAAAAGCCCAAGACCTTCCTGAGAGAGGCCAATCTGACCCGGCTCGGCTATTTCAGCGACCAGAAAGCCAAGGTTTTTCAGGATCTTAAAGCCGTGGGCCGGGCCTTGGGGATGCCGACATCGGTGCTGGTCGACCCGCAAGGCTGCGAGATCGCGACGATTGCGGGGCCGGCGGAATGGGCCAGCGAGGACGCGCTCAAGCTGATCCGGGCGGCGACGGGCAAGGCTGCCGCGTCGCTTTAGAGAATTTTAGGCCGTGACGTTGAGATTGCCGCCGATGCCGGGGCCTACATTGGCGAGCGAGGGCTGGCCGGCGCCCATCAGCGCCAGGACGGTGGATTTCTCCATGTCCATGTTCTGCTTGGTCAGCGTCGCTGCGATATTCGATTGCAGCGCGCCTTGCTGAGCGGCCAGCATGGTGCTGACCATCGCCATCATGTCCATTACGCGAACCCTCGTACCGGCCCTAACCTAGGCGTGAGGGGTTAACGAGAGGTGAGCGAGTTTCCGTGCCCCGGCTCGGCAGCGCTCCGCGCTGCGTCCGGGGGCACGAGAGTACCTTACCGCGTCGGTACCGGCTTGGCGCCGCGATAGTCGTAGAAGCCGCGCTGGGTCTTGCGGCCGAGCCAGCCGGCTTCGACGTATTTCACGAGCAGCGGGCACGGGCGGTACTTGGAATCTGCCAGCCCCTCATGCAGCACCTGCATGATGGAGAGGCAGGTGTCGAGGCCGATGAAATCGGCGAGCTCCAGCGGGCCCATGGGATGATGGGCCCCTAACTTCATCGCGGCATCGATCGCCTCGACGTTGCCGACGCCTTCGTACAGCGTGTAGATCGCCTCGTTGATCATCGGCAGCAGGATGCGGTTGACAATGAAGGCCGGGAAATCCTCGGAGACTGCGACCTGCTTGCCGAGCCTGGCGACGAATTCCTTGGATGCCTCGAAGGTCGCATCATCGGTAGCGATGCCGCGGATCAGCTCGACCAGCTCCATCAGCGGCACCGGATTCATGAAGTGAATGCCGATGAAGCGCTCCGGCCGGTCGGTGGCGGCGGCGAGCCGCGTGATCGAGATCGACGACGTGTCGGAGGCGACGATCGCCTCCGGCTTCAACACCGCGCACAGTTCGTGGAAAATCTTGCGCTTGACCTCTTCCTTCTCGACCGCGGTCTCGATCACGAGGTCGCAGTCGGCGAGGTCGTCCAGCTTCTCGGCAAGCTTGATGCGCGCGAGCGCCTTGGCCTTGTCGTCCTCGGTGACGGCCTTCTTGGAGACCTGTCGCGCCAGATTGCCGTTGATGGTGGCCATGCCCGACTTGAGGCGGTCGGCCGAGACGTCATTGAGCACCACGTCGAAGCCGGCCAGCGCCGCAACATGCGCGATACCGTTGCCCATCTGACCCGCGCCGATCACGCCGACCTTCTTGATCACTGCCGCCATCATGTCATCCACCGGAACGGCGCGCGACGAGCGCGCCCTGCCTATCCCCTCGAGCCGGGAGCTCCGATTTAATCAGAACCCTGGCTCGAAACCTAGATTGGATCGCTTCCAAGGCGTGCCCCACGCCAAAGAAAACGCCTCAGAAAAGCAACACCGGCCGGAGTTTATAGCTCCGGCCGGTGTTTTTAGCCCGTTTTACTTGCCGAGCTTGCCGAGTTCGGCCGTCAGCTCCGGAACCGCTTGGTAGAGGTCCGCCACCAGGCCGTAATCGGCGACCTGGAAGATCGGCGCGTCCTCGTCCTTGTTGATCGCCACGATCACCTTGGAGTCCTTCATGCCAGCCAGATGCTGGATCGCGCCGGAAATGCCCACCGCGACATAGAGCTCGGGAGCCACGACCTTGCCGGTTTGGCCGACCTGCCAGTCGTTCGGCGCATAGCCCGCGTCGACCGCCGCGCGCGAGGCACCGACGCCGGCGCCCAGCTTGTCGGCGAGCGGCTCGATGTACTTTGCGAAATTCTCGCGGCTCTGCATGGCGCGGCCACCGGACACGATGATCTTGGCCGAGGTCAGTTCCGGACGGTCGCTCTTGGCGACTTCCTCGCCGACGAACGTCGACAGGCCGGGATCGGCGGCCGCCGCGACGTTCTCGACGGGCGCACTGCCGCCCTCGCCTGCTGCGGCGAAGGTGGAGGTGCGCACCGTGATGACCTTCTTGGCGTCCTTCGACTTCACCGTCTGGATGGCGTTGCCGGCATAGATCGGGCGCTCGAAGGTATCGGGTGCGACCACCTTGATGATCTCCGAGACCTGCATGACGTCGAGCAGGGCTGCGACACGCGGCATCACGTTCTTGAAGCGCGAGGTCGCGGGCGCGACGATCGCGTCATAGCTGGACGCCAGCGACACGACCAGCGCGGCCAGCGGCTCGGCGAGATCGTGCGCGTAGAGCTCGCCATCGGCGAGCAGCACCTTCTTGACGCCGGCAAGCTTGGCGGCGGCATCCGCCGCGGCCTTGGCGTTCTGGCCGGCCACCAGCACCTCGACCTCCGCGCCGAGCGCGGCAGCCGCGGTGAGCGCCTTGTTGGTCGCATCCTTCAACGACGCATTGTCGTGTTCGGCAATCAGAAGCGTCGTCATCAGAGCACCCCGGCTTCGTTCTTGAGTTTCGACACCAGCTCGGCGACGTCCTTGACCTTGACGCCTGCCTTGCGGCCCGCCGGCTCGGTCGTCTTGAGAATCTCGAGGCGCGCAGCGACGTCGACGCCGTAATCGGCGACGGTCTTTTCCGCGATCGGCTTCTTCTTGGCCTTCATGATGTTGGGCAGCGAGGCATAGCGCGGCTCGTTGAGACGCAGATCGGTGGTGACGATCGCCGGTCCCTTCAGCTTCACGGTCTGGAGGCCGCCATCGACTTCGCGCGTGACCTTGAAGTCAGAACCTTCGACCTCGAGCTTGGAGGCGAAGGTCGCCTGCGACCAGCCGAGCAGCGCGGCCAGCATCTGGCCGGTCTGATTGGAGTCGTCGTCGATTGCCTGCTTGCCGAGGATGATCAGGCCCGGCTGCTCTTCTTCGGCAACCTTCTTCAAAATCTTGGCCACCGCGAGCGGCTCGACATTGCCATCGACCTTCACCAGGATGCCGCGGTCGGCGCCCATGGCGAGGCCGGTGCGGATCGTCTCCGACGCCTGTGCGGGCCCGATCGAGACCACCACGATCTCAGTCGCTTTGCCGCCTTCCTTCAGGCGCAGCGCTTCCTCGACCGCGATTTCATCGAACGGGTTCATGGACATTTTGACGTTGGCGAGTTCAACGCCCGATCCATCGCTTTTGACGCGGACCTTGACGTTGTAATCGACCACCCGCTTTACCGGCACTAAGACCTTCATCGATCCTCTTTCAGTCAATTTGGGAAGGGGTTATCAACTGGCGCGGAACCTAAAGGCCTGATCAGGCCCGGTCAACGCGCGAAGGGCCAAATTTTAGACCTTAGAAACGCCCGGCCCAAATGGGTCAGCGGTTCTGGCCGGGAACCCAGAGCACGTCGCCGGCACCGTCCCCGTTGGCGACTCGGCTGGCCACGAACAGGAAGTCCGACAAACGGTTCATATATTGGATGCCAGCCGCGCTCACCGGTTCGCTGGGCCGGGCCGCCAGCTCTACCACCACTCGTTCCGCCCTGCGGCATATCGTGCGGGCGACATGGAGATGAGCCGCGGCCGGCGTGCCGCCCGGCAACACGAAGGAAGTCAGCGGCGCGAGCTTGTCGTTGAGTGCGTCGATGTCGCGCTCGAGCCGCTCGACCTGGCTCGCCACCACCCGCAGCCGCTCCGCTTTGCCTTCACGCTCGGGCACCGCAAGGTCGGCGCCGAGATCGAACAAATCGTTCTGGATGCGGCCAAGCATCGCGTCGAGCTCGGGCATATCAGAGGTGTGGAGCCGCACCACGCCGATCGCGGCATTGGTCTCGTCCACGGTGCCATAGGCCTCGATGCGCAGATCGTATTTCGGACGACGCTCGCCGGATCCGAGCGCGGTGGTGCCGTCGTCGCCTGTCTTCGTGTAGATTCGATTCAATACAACCATGTCAGCGCCCCATCGCCCAGACCGCGGCCATTGCGATGATGATCGCCACGAACTGAAGCAGCACGCGCCAGCGCATCAGCTTCTGCGAGGTGTTGGGCGAGCCGCCGCGCATCATGTTGATGAGCCCGAGCAGCAGCACCAGGGCCACGGCGCCGGCTGCCGCCGGCAGGATGAAAGTACTCAGGAGAGATGCCATTTGAGGGTAGATAGCACCGTGTGCGCCGCTCCGCCATGGTGCCACGCCAGCCTCCGGCGCCATTCCGGGGCGATGCGAAGCATCGAGCCCGGAATCCATCGGGCCATCTGTCCTGCGGCTAAATGGATTCCGGGCTCGCGCTGCGCGCGCCCCGGAATGACCAGCGCCGCGCTTCGCGAACTGGCTTTTGGGCCGATAATATCAGATGGTAGCGCGATGATTTCCGATTTGCGCCGATTGCCTGTTCTTCCGATCTCTCCCTGCGCGCAGGGGGAGAGAGCAGCGGTGTAGGTGCTACGTGAAAGCGATCCGCTACATCTACGTCGTCGTGATGGACGCCTTCTACACGTTCCTCGCCGACGACGGCTGGGCGATCGCGAGCCACATCGCATTGTCGACGCTGATGGCGCTGTTCCCGTTCCTGATCGTGCTGACCTCGCTCGCCGGCTTCTTCGGCTCCAAGGAACTCGCCGACCAGGCCGCCAGCCTGATGCTCCAGGTCTGGCCAAAGCAGGTCGCCGACTCGATCTCCGGCGAGGTCCACGACGTGCTGACCACGACCCGCACCGGTATTCTGACGATCGGCGCGGCGCTGTCGGTCTATTTCGCCTCCAACGGCGTCGAGGCGCTCCGCGTCGCGCTCAACCGCGCCTATGCGGTGGTGGAGATGCGGCGCTGGTACTGGCTGCGGCTGGAATCGATTGCCTACACGTTGATTGCCGCCTTCACTGCACTCGCCATGGCGTTCCTGATCGTGCTCGGTCCGCTGATCATCGAAGCGGCACGACGCCACATTCCCTTGTTCGTCGAGTCAAACGAAAGCATTCTCACCTGGCTGCGCTACGGCATCTCCATCAGCGCGCTGGTGGTGGCGCTGCTCATCCTGCACGCCTGGCTGCCGGCGGGACGCCGCAGTTTTCTCCAGATCCTGCCCGGCATCGTCTTCACCATCGTGGCGTCGCTGATCTCGAGCATCGTGTTCGGCCAATATCTCGCGCGCTTCGCCAACAACTATGTGACGATGTATGCTGGGCTGGCCTCGGTGATCATCGCGCTGGTGTTTCTGTATTTCATCGCGGCGATCTTCGTGTACGGCGGCGAGCTCAACGCGGCGATCATCAAGTCGCGGCTGCCACACGGCGTGTCGCTTCAAGCAGCGCAGTCGCTAAGGCCCGCGGGGACACAGGCTTGACCAGGAAGGCGTCGGCACCGGCCTCGCGCGACGCCGCTTCGTCTTCGCCGCGACCTGACACCCCGATAATCGGAATCTGCGCCAGCGGCGGCGCCATGCTGCGTATCCGCCGGATGGCCTCGACGCCGTCGATTCCGGGCAGTACCATGTCCATCAACACCGCATCGAAGGTGCCCTGCGCGAGCCGGTCCACCGCGTCCTCGCCGCGGCCGATGAACTCGGCATGATGGCCGAGCTCGGTCAAAATGGTGTTGAGCACCACGCGGCCGAATGGATTGTCCTCGACGCTGAGCACGCGGAGGGCGGCCATCGCCTCGGGCTCACTACCGTCCTTCGCCTTGCGCGATTTACCCGCTTCCATCGCATCCAGCGACACCGTCAGCGTGAACGTGGCGCCGCCGCCGCGGCGCGCAGCGACCGTGATGTCGCCGCCCATCGCGCGCGCCAATTGCTTCACCGAGGATAGCCCCAGGCCGGCGCCGCCGAAGCGCGAGGCAATGGTCACATTGGCCTGGGTGAACGGGCGGAACAGCCGCTTGATCTCGGCCATGGTAAGGCCGATGCCGCTGTCAGACACGGCGAAGGCGATGCCGACTCTACCTTTACCCTTTGCTTTATCCTTTGCTTTGCCCTTGCGCTCGTCCTTGACGGGGCGCCAGGGCGCCACCGCAAGCGCCACGCCGCCCTGGTCGGTGAACTTCACGGCATTGTCGATCAGGTTCTCGAGCGCAGCGCGCAGGCGGACCGGATCGCCGACCACCAGCCCCGGCAACTTCTCGGAGATATCGACCTGGGCTCGAAGACCCTTGGCCGCGGCGCGGCCGGCCAGCGAATCGCCGGCGCTGCGGGCAAGCGTCCGCAGGTCGAACAGGTCCTGCCGGAGCGCGTGTCCACCCTTCCCGGCCCGCTTTCCTGTCCGGACCGCGTCCACAAACAGCGTGGCAAGGCTCGCCAGATGTTCGGCGCCGGCCTTGATGGTGTCGGCCCAGCGCCGCTCCCGCTCGCCGAGATCGGAGGTCGCGAGCAGGTCGCTGATTGCCAGTATACCGGTCAGGGGAGTGCGGACCTCATGGGCAAAGGCGGCGAGCGCGGCCTGGACCACGTCCGGCGCGACCGCCTTGGCGCTGCGCTTGCCCAACCGGCCGGCCGCCCCGGACCGCTTCCGAGGCGGTCGCTTGGACGTCCGCGTGGTGCGCACTGGGCGCGTTTTCGCCGCCATGATCCCCTTCGAACCCCGGGCTATCGGGGGGAAGCATGGCACGGCAGAACGCCCGGAGTCACGGCGGCGTTTGGCTAACCCCCAGAGAAACTTAACCTAATCCCACCGTTCGGCGGATATCGGCCGGCGTGGCGCCGGCTGCGCGCAAGTCCCGCAGGCCCGTCGAGCGGCTCGATTTCGACAGCTTCCGCCCCTCGCCGTCGCGGATCAGAGCATGGTGGCGATAAGCGGGTTCCGGCAGGCCAAGCAGAACCTGCAGCAGGCGGTGCACCGATGTGGCATGAAACAGGTCCTGGCCCCGCACGATCTCGCTGACGCCCTGGAGGGCGTCGTCGACCACGACGGACAGATGGTAGCTGGTTGGCGTCTCCTTGCGGGCGAGAATGACGTCGCCCCAGGCTTCCGGTCGCGCCGGGACGATGCCGCGCTCGCCATCCGGTCCCGCGCCGAGTTCGTTCCAGGTCAGACCGGCGACGCGCCGAGAGGCGGCCACCATGTCGAGCCGCAGCGCATAAGGCGCGCCGGACGTCATCAGTTGCTCGCGTTCGCCGGCCGACAGCAATTTGGCGTCGCCGGGATATAGCGGCGCGCCGTCGGGATCGTGCGGCCACGGCCCATCCACCTCGCGCGCGGCAACGAGCCTTGCGATCTCGGCGCGGCTTTCAAAGGCGGGATAGACGAGACCGAGCGCAGAGAGCTTTTCCAGCGCGGCGCGATAGTCGGCAAGATGCTCCGACTGCCGCCGCGCCGGTGTCTCCCAGGAGATCCCGAGCCAGGCGAGATCCTGGTAGATCGCCGACTCATAGTCCGGCTGGCAGCGCGTCGCGTCGATGTCCTCGATCCGCAGCAACAGCCGCCCCCCGGTCTCGCGTGCGCGCTCGAAGTTCAGCAGCGCGGAATAGGCGTGGCCGAGATGCAGGAAGCCGTTCGGGCTCGGGGCAAATCGGAAAACGGGCGGCATGAGTTCTCGGTGTATTCGTCATTGCCGGGCTTGACCCGGCAATCCATCTTCCAGGACTCTTGTGAGGAGATCGATGCGCCGGTCCCGCCGACGCCGAAGGCTTCGGCGGGCTTTACGGCATTGGGCCGGCGTAGCTGTAGCAGAAACGGCGAGCCCGCGCATGACGAGTTGAGCAAAGCAATGGCCATCCACCTCGAATCCCAGTCCGATCTCGAAGAGGCCGTCCATGCGCTCATCAAGCGCGATCCGCGCCTCAAGCCCGTGCTGGAAATTGCCGGCATGCCGGCCTTGCGGCGGCGCGAGCCGGGTTTTGCGGGGCTTGCCCATATCGTGTGCGGGCAGCAGCTGTCGACGGCGAGCGCGGCGGCGATTTGGGGACGGCTGGCCGCCGCCTTCGATCCGTTCGACCATGAGGCGGTCCGGCGCGCCCGCACCGACCGGCTGGGGCGGCTCGGCCTATCCGCCGCCAAGATCAAGACGCTGAAACACCTCGCGCGCGAGATCGGCGCGCAACGGCTGAACCTCGAGGTGCTCGCCGAGGAGGATGCCGACGCCGCGCATCACACGCTGATCTCGCTGCCCGGCATCGGCCCCTGGACTGCCGACGTCTATCTGCTGTTTTGCCTCGGCCATGGCGACGCCTGGCCGGCCGGCGACCTCGCTGTGCAGGAGGGGATCAAGATTGGGCTCGGCCTGAAGACGCGGCCGACGGAGAAGCAGATGGCGCCGCTCGCCGAACCCTGGCGTCCGCTGCGCGGCGCCGCGGCGCATCTGTGGTGGAGCTACTATCGCGCGGTGAAGAAGCGCGAGGGCGTGCTCTCGGCCTGACGGGCGTATTCCGCCCGAGCAGGGCCACATGCTTTCGCTGCTCGGGTAAACCGCTTTCGACGAAAGCTCATCCAGTATAGCGTCGAGCTCTATATCAGAGCATGATCTGTTCGGAAAACCGCTACACGCCTTTCCGGATCATGCTCGCGAGCAAACGCCGCGAAGACGGCCACGAGGTCGCGCATGCTGGACAGGACGAAGGATATTTCCGTCTCCGCACAGGCTTGGCTCGATGAATTCGAGCGCACATTGGGCCGGCCCGAGCCCGCTGCGCTGGACCGCCTCTTTCTCACCGACAGCTTTTGGCGCGATGTGCTGGCACTAAGCTGGAATCTGCAGACGCTCGCAGGCCACGATGCTATCGCACGGGAGTTGACCATCGTCGCACCGAAGGCGGCACCGACCGGTTTCAAGATCGCGCCAAACCGAGCGCCGCCGCGCTGGGTCACGCGCGCCGGCACCAACACCATCGAAGCGATCTTCGATTTCGAGACGGCGATCGGACGCGGCAGTGGCATCGTGCGGCTCGTTCCCGATACTGCCAATGGCGACCGCCTGCAGGCGTGGACGCTGCTCACCGCCCTCGACGAGCTCAAGGGGTTCGAGGAGCAGCTCGGCAGGTCGCGGCCCCGCGACCAGGCCTATTCGCGCGATTTCCGCGGGCCGAACTGGCTCGACCACCGCAACGCCTCGCGTCACTACGCCGATCGCGACCCGGCGGTGCTGGTCGTCGGCGGCGGCCAGGCCGGGCTCGCCATCGCGGCGCGGTTGAAGCAGTTGAATGTCGATACGTTGATCGTCGATCGCGAGATGAGGATCGGCGACAACTGGCGCAAGCGCTACCATGCGCTGACCCTGCACAACCAGGTGCAGGTCAATCACCTGCCCTACATGCCGTTCCCGCCGACCTGGCCGGTCTATATTCCAAAGGACAAGCTCGCCAATTGGTTCGAAGCTTACGTCGAGGCGATGGAGCTGAATTTCTGGACCGGCACCGAACTCGAGGGCGGCGTCTATGACGAGGCGAAGGGGCGCTGGTTGGTGACGCTGCGCCGCGCCGACGGCAGCAAGCGGACCATGCATCCGCGCCATGTGGTGATGTCGACCGGAGTCAGCGGCATCGCCAACATGCCCGACATTGCGGGCCTTGCCGATTTCAAGGGCACGCTGCTGCATTCCAGCCGCTATGAGGACGGCGAGAACTGGACGGGCAAGCGCGCCATCGTGATCGGCACCGGCAATAGCGGCCACGACATCGCGCAGGACCTTCACTCCAGCGGCGCGAAGGTGACGCTGGTGCAGCGCTCGCCGACGCTTGTCACCAATATCGAGCCGTCGGCGCAACTGGCTTACGCGACCTACAATGAGGGCACGCTCGAGGACAATGATCTGATCGCGGCCTCGATGCCGACACCGCTCGCGCGGAAGACCCATGTGATGCTGACGGAGCAGTCGAAGGAGTTGGACAAGGAGCTGCTGGACGGCCTGCGGCGCGTCGGCTTCAAGCTCGACTTCGGCGAGGCCGGTACCGGCTGGCAATTCAAATACCTCACCCGCGGCGGCGGCTATTATTTCAACGTCGGCTGCTCCAACCTGATCATCGAGGGCGCGATCAAGCTGAAGCAGTTTACCGACATCGAGAGCTTCGTCACCGAGGGTGCACGGATGAAGGACGGCTCGATCATTCCGGCTGATCTCATCGTCCTCTCCACCGGCTACAAGCCGCAGGAATATCTGGTGCGTAAATTGTTTGGGGACGCCATCGCCGACCGCGTCGGCCCGGTCTGGGGTTTTGGCGATGGCTTCGAGCTGCGCAACATGTACACACGCACGAAGCAGCCAGGTCTCTGGTTCATCGCAGGCAGCCTCGCGCAGTGCCGGATCAACTCGAAATATCTCGCGCTCCAGATCAAGGCGATCGAGGAGGGGATATTGCGGGCGTGAGGTGAGTGCCACATGATCCAGCCGTCATTCCGGGGCGCAACGAAGTCGCGAGCCCGAAATCCATTGCGTCGCATATTGGCGGATGGATGGATTCCGGGCTCGCGATAACGCGCGCCCCCGAATGACAGGAGGAGGAACCCATGCCAGCCATTCTTGGCAGCGGCGAGCACCGCTACCGCGTCGTCGAAAACTTCGCCAAGCTGCCGGACAGCTGGCAACTCACCGACGTCGCCTCGGTCGCGGTCGACAGCAAGGACCAGATCTACGTTTTCAACCGCGGCGCTCATCCCATGGTGGTACTCGATCGCGAAGGCAATTTCCTGCGCAGCTGGGGCGAAGGCCTGTTCTCGCGCGCGCATGGCCTGCATATCGACGCGGAGGACAATCTCTACTGCACCGATGACGGCGACCACACCGTGCGCAAATGCACCACTGAGGGCAAGGTACTGCTGACGATCGGCATTCCCGAGAAGCCAGCGCCGTTCATGAGCGGCAATCCCTTCCACCGCTGCACCCACACCGCGTTGTCGCCGAAGGGCGAGATCTACGTCTCCGATGGCTATGGCAATGCGCGCGTGCACAAGTTCACCCCCGACGGCAAGCTGATGAGGAGCTGGGGCGAGCCGGGGACCGATCCCGGTCAGTTCAACATCGTGCACAATATTGCCACTGACGCCCACGGCTGGGTTTACATCGCCGACCGCGAGAACCACCGCGTGCAGGTGTTCGATGGAGACGGCAAATACGAGGCGCAGTGGAACAACTTGCACCGCCCCTGCGCGCTGTGCTGCTGCGGTGGGGCTAAGAGCCCGACCTTCGTGGTCGGCGAGCTCGGCCCCGGCCTGGCCGTCAACCGCAAGGTGCCCAATCTCGGGCCGCGGCTATCGATCGTAGACGCGCAGGGCAGGCGCATCGCGCGGCTTGGCGGCGAGGAAGGGTCCGGCGTGGCCAGCGGAAAGTTTTTGGCGCCGCACGGCATCGCCCTGGATTCGAAGGGCGCCATCTATGTCGGTGAAGTCGGTGTTACCGACTGGAAGACGAGCTTTCCGGACGAGGAGATGCCGCCCGCGGTGCGCGCCACGCGATGTTTGCAGAAGCTCGAGCGGGTGCGGGAGTAGCGAAGATAGAGCTGCAACGCACCGTGAAGGCGGTTCCGGGCCGGCTGCATGGTCCCCGGGGATCGCGGCTTTTTGAGCGCTTTTGCCACCTCGCCGCCGCATTGCTTGCGACTGAATCAGTCGCTCAACGGGCTTCACAATCCCGTCACGCTGCATGTAGTATGTCAGTACTTGCTGCTTCGCAGCGTACATTGGAGGCCGGGAGCGTTACTTGAACGCACATGTCTCGCAAGGCAGTTGGCCGGTGTTGGTGCTGAACGCGGACTTCCGGCCGCTGAGTTACTACCCACTGTCTTTGTGGTCGTGGCAGGACGCGATCAAGGCGGTGTTCCTCGACCGCGTCAACATCGTCGCGCATTACGACCAGGCGGTTCGAAGTCCGACGTTAGAAATGCAATTGCCGAGCGTGGTTTCGCTCAAATCCTTCGTCAAGCCGACCACCCATCCCGCCTTCACCCGTTTCAACGTCTTCCTGCGCGATCGTTTCGCCTGCCAATATTGCGGCTCGCCTGAAGACCTCACGTTCGATCACATCATCCCGCGCAGCAAAGGCGGCCAGACCACCTGGGAGAACGTGGTCGCGGCGTGCTCGCCCTGCAATCTGCGCAAGGGCAATCTCACCCCGGCGCAAGCAAAAATGTTTCCGCGCCAGAGTGCGTTCGCGCCGACCGTACACCAACTCCACCGCAACGGCCGCCTGTTTCCGCCGAACTATCTGCACGACAGCTGGCTCGACTATCTTTACTGGGATACGGAGCTGGATCCGTAGGGGGCGCGCGTTCTGCGGCTCGCACGGCGCTACGGCGCAATGATGTGCAGCGTGTCCCGCGGCGGAAGCGTCGTGCTGAATGCATGAAGCGCTGAGGTCACTTCCGCCTCGTTGCCCAGTGGCGTTCGATAGAATGCGACGTTTCTTTGCGACAGCGTCACGGTCTTTGTCTCGAGGACGGCGACCTTTGTCCAGTCCGCAGGTACCCCCTTCGGAAACCAGGCATCATAGATCATCACCAGGCCGACCACATGCTTGCTCGCGAGAGCCGCCATCTCGGGCGGCCCGTACTCCCCCGCGATCCTCGCCTTGCGTACGTCCTCCGAACCAAGGCCCCAGAGATCGAGCACGTAATCGGTATTGCCGTAGGCGAGCAGACCCAAATCGTTGACCCCGACCGCATGCCTGTAGAATGAACGGGCAAAGCGAGCCAATTGATATTGCTGTTCGTAGATATCGCTTGCCGCGATCGGCGAGACTATCGCCGCTGTCACGTACGGCATGGCTGCAGTGCCAAGCCCGAAAGCCAGGACGACCTTCGCAATCGACCACCGCAACGCCGAGAGATGCGGCCTCACCTGCCCGGCAGCCCATAATAGCGCAGCCGTCGCGAGCGCCATGATGTAGACCTCATACCGGTTGAGCCAGCCGTATTGGCCAAAGACCAGATGCGCACCGATGGCAGCTATGACGGTCAGAAGAACAATCAGCGCTTCGCGATCTGCGCGCAGCCAGTTCGCGCAGATCGCAACTGCAAGCCCAAGCATGGTCAGCCGCAGGCCATAGACGCTCGTCAAGCTCCGCAGCACGTTGTTGACAATCGCCCGAAATGAGGCTGCGGTCTCATCGAGGTTGGCGAGATATCCCTTCAACAGCACCGAACTCGGCAGAAGCGGCAGGCCACGCGACGACATCAGCGCGCAATAACCCAGCAAGCTGATGATGATGACAAATGCCGCGCCGGCGGCAAAGCGTCTGTAACCAAGCATCGCAAAACCGGCAGTCGCGGCACAGGCGAATGCTGCCCCTTCGAAGCGGATCAAGGGAAGAAGCACCAGAGCGAGAAAATGCAGCGAGGTTGGCGTGGATTTGCGCGCCGCCCCGGCAAGGCCAGCAAAGGTCACGACAGATGCCCAAACGTGAACGCTGTGCTCCATGCCGGTCATGGGTAGCGCGACGGCACTGGTGTTGAAAATGAGAAGCGGCACGATCACGCAGGTAAGTGGACCCGCATCGAGCAGCCGACTCGTTTCGAACAGGCGCAGCAGGGCGAAAACTGTCGCACACGCGGCGACCGCATTGATCAGCAGCGGACCGAAAACGCCGAGATGCATCGCCTCGGTCAGTGCCAGAATATATGGCCACACAACCGACGAGCTGGGCGACGAATATTCCCCAGCGTTGATGCCGTAGCCACCTGAGAGAATTTGATCCGCGACCGCAAGATGGATATAGGCGTCGTCAAACGTGAATACGAGCCTGAAGTCGCAGAGAACCACGCTGACGATGATCGCCGCCGCAAATAGCGACAGCCAAAGCAGTACGGCGATCGTTGAAGGGCTTCTCCACACAGCGCCCACGCGCTCAGGCGATGACCCGCGCACCTCTTTCAGGCGATCGAAATCACCAACGATGACCGTCACACGGCTCCCCCAGTCAAAGCGCGGTCTGTGCGAGGACCGCCGTCAGTCTGACTGACCATACGGTACAAGTGCTTAATCCTGGATTTTCGGCGCCTTCGATTCTGATCGATTGCGTCAGTTCATTGTTAACTACGGTGGCCGGCTGCTTTGGCTTGCCCGCAGATTCCCGCCGAACTCTATGCACGACAGCTGGCTCGACTATCTTTACTGGGATACGGAGCTGGACCCGTAGCGTGGACGTCTGGTCCCGCGTCCCGCTAGCGTTTGCGGATCACCGAACTGCGCTCCGGCGCCGGCAACAATCCTTTCCGCTTCGTTACCATCCTTTAAGCCTCTGCGGGCCATCTTGGCATGGCCGGCGGCCTCCGTCCGGCTACCATGAGGCTGCCATTCATGTTCGCCGCGACGCTGGAAGCGATTCAGTCCTCGCCTTCGAAGCGGATTGCCTACGTGCGCTTCGTGCTCGCGGCGCTGATGGCGATCGTCGCCTTCAAGGCCTGCTGGTTCGGGCGCTTCGGCGCCTGGGCGAACCGCGAGCTCGCCGACTTCGACGCCTTTCACATCGTCGCGCAGCGCGTCTGGGGCGGCGATCTCGACCAGGTCTATCATTTCGAGGCGCTGCTGAAGATGCAGGCGGAGGCGGCCGGCGGCATGACCGGCTTCATGCCTTGGACCTATCCGCCGCAATACGATCTTCTGGTGGCGCCTTTCGCATTCCTGCCGGTCGGCATCAGTTATCTGTTGTTCACCGCGGCGACGCTCGTGCTCTATCTCCTGACGCTGCGAAGGATCGCAGGTAATAATCTGGCGCAAGTGCTGGTGATCCTGTTTCCGGCACTGGCGATCACCATCGGCTGCGGGCAGAACGGCTTTCTCACCGGCGCGCTGATCGGGCTCGTCTGCCTCAACCTCGAGCGGCGACCGCTGTTCTCGGGCCTGGCGCTCGGGGCCATGGTGATCAAGCCGCATCTCGCTGTTGCCCTGGGCATCTATTTGCTGGCGACGCGACGCTGGGCGGCGCTCGCGGCCGCCACAGCCGTGGTGCTGGCGAGCTCGCTCCTGTGCACGCTCCTGTTCGGTTGGCAGATCTGGACCGCCTGGCTCGGCGCGATCAGGGAATCGGCGAGCTATCTCGAGCAGGGCTTTTATCCGCTGTTTCGCATGATCTCGGCTTACGCGGCGCTCTACAAGGCCGGCGTCTCCGCCAGCTTTGCATTCTGGGGGCAGGCGAGCCTTGCCTGCATCGCGTTATTCGCTGTCGTGCTCGCCGTCTTCCTCCACCGGGCACGTGGCGCCTCGGCCGCATTCGCGCTCGGTGTCGTCGCGACGGCGTCGGTGATGGTCAGCCCCTATGCCTATGATTACGATCTGCCGGTGCTCGGGATCGGTCTCGCCCTGATGCTGCCCGATCTCGCCAAGCTGGCGAGCGCGCGCGAGCGCGGTGTGATGTACGGCCTGATCCTGCTCGCAGGCGCCTACGGATTATTGCAGTCGGCGCGGCTCACAGTGCAGTTCGGGCCGAAGGCCGATTCCAGCCAGCACTTCACGCCCGCCATCGCCGGCCTCGCCATGATGGCCCTGCTTGCGCTGCTGTTGAAGATGTTGTGGCAGGGAGCACGGCCAGCATCGGTACAGCATCAAACTACGCACCTCGCAGGATAACTCCAGATCCGCTGCGCGCGCCGGGCGAGCATGGAACCCGAAGCGCCGGAGTCGGTTCAGAGTGAGGCCCGTTTTGTCTCGCCAACCCAAGTTGCCTCGCGAGATGCATATCCGAACCCGCTGTAGCGCCAGGGAGAGCAGTCATGCCCACAGCCGAACATGATCACGTCTATAAGATCCTGGAACTGGTCGGATCATCCGAGACCTCGATCGAGGATGCGATCCAGAACGCGATCGGCCGCGCCGCCAAGACCGTTCGCGAGATGAAATGGTTCGAGGTGGTGCAGACGCGCGGCCACATCGAGAACGGCACTGTCCGTCATTATCAGGTCACGCTGCGCGTTGGCTTCACGCTGGAAGGATGACGCGGCGGACGCAGGATGAGGCCGTCACGCTGCGGCGAAGGTGGTTAACAATCGCCGAGCAGAGTCGGTCAAGATCTCGGCGACCCGTCCGGTTGACTACGGACGCACAAAATCATCGCAGAAGTTGCAACAGGCCGTTAAGGCCAAAGTGAGAGGTTTGCGCCGATTTGGAGCAAGCCTGATGGTCACGAGCCGCGAACTCGGCAAGACGCGCCTTCCGCTCTGGGCGGCGAGTTTCGTCGCGCTGACTTGCGTGGCGATCCTCGGCTTGAGCGCCTGGCGCGAATGGGAAGCGCGCAATGCCGATCTCAGGGCAGCCGAAGTCGACGTCACCAATCTGGCGCATTCGCTGATCCAGCACGCGGACGATACATTCGAGCTCGTCGATACGATCCTGGTCGGGCTGGTCCATCGGCTCGAAATCGACGGGACGGGTCCGGACACGATTGCGAAACTCCAGGCTTATCTGCCGACACGCAAATCATCGGACCGCATCCGCGGCATCTTCGTCTACGACGCGACCGGCCGCTGGCTTGCCACGACTGAACGCCTCGACTTTTCCAACCTCAACAACAGCGATCGGAGTTATTTCCGCCACCATCGCGACTCGCCTGCGACCGGCACGCTGATCGGACCGCCCGTCAAGAGCAGAGCCGGCGGCCAATGGATCATCACCGCATCCCGCCGGATCAACGATTCCGACGGCGGCTTCGCCGGCGTTGCCCTGCTCACGATCGACGTCAGCTATTTCGTCAAGTTCTACGAGCGGTTCGACATCGGTCCGAACGGCTCGGCATCGCTGCTCAACAATAGTGGCATCATGCTGGCGCGCAGTCGCGACGAGAGCGGCGCCTTCGTTGGACGCGACCTGTCCAATGCGCCCCTGTTCAGAAGCTGGAAAAGCCGCCCCGCCGCCTCGGTCTACTATTTCAAGTCGCCGCTCGATGGCGTGGAGCGGCTGAGCTACTACCAGCGCAGCAGCCGCTATCCGCTGATGGTGCTGGCGAGCAAGTCGCAAGATGACGTGCTGGCGCCCTGGCGACGCGCGGCGGCCGCGCGCATAACCTTCGTCCTCGGCCTCGTTCTGCTGATCGCGGTGATCGGCTTCTACTTGGTCCGTCAGCTGGTGCAGCGGCAGCTCATGGCCCAGGCCTTGGTTGCCAAGGAAGCGAATTTCCGCCTGCTGGCCGAGCAATCCAGCGACATGGTGACCCGGATCGGGCTCGATAACCGGCTGCTCTACGTCTCTCCCTCATGCGCGCGCATCACCGGCTGGTCCGCCGAGGAACTGCTGGACACGTCGGCCCTGGCCGGCATTCACACGGACGACATGCAACGGGTCGAGCAGGCGATCATCGCGCTGAAGAATGGCGAAGCCGAGGAAGCGCGGTTCGTCTATCGCCAGCGTCATCGCGACAAGGGCGAGATCTGGGCCGAGGCGGCGCTGCACGTGACCCTTGCCTCGGACAGTGGTGCCATCGACGGCGTCGTCGCGGTGGTGCGCGACATGACCGAGCAGAAGGACCTTCAGGACAAACTCGCCTCGCTCGCAACGACCGACGGCCTTACCGGCCTCGCCAACCGACGCACATTCGACGAACGTCTCGCCGATGAATGGGCGCGCGCCCGGCGCGACGGCACGCAGCTCTCGCTGCTGCTGGTCGATGTCGATCATTTCAAGAAGTTCAACGATCATTACGGACATCAGGCGGGCGACGCCTGCCTGCGCGCGCTCGGCAGGATCCTGTCCGCCCAGGCCAAGCGCCCGGCCGACCTCGCCGCGCGCTACGGCGGCGAGGAATTCGCCGTGCTGTTGCCGAACACCGGCCCGGATGGCTGCGCCGAGGTCGGCGAAGGGATTCGCCAGGCGCTGCACGGTCTCGGCATGCTGCATGCACAGAATCCACCTTCCCGGCTGGTGACTGCGAGCGTTGGCGGCGCGACGGCTCTTCCGTCCCAAACCACGATGGATTGCAGCACGCTGGTCGCGGCCGCCGACCGCGCGCTCTACGCAGCCAAGGACAGCGGCCGTGACCGGCTGGTGATGTCGGGACGGGTCGTTCCGTGGCCGGCCAAGAGCGCGTGACGACCTCTCCTCTGGATTTGTCCGTCGGGTTCGGACGGGATATGATTTGCACCGCGGCCGGATGTTCGGCCGATCCGAGAGTGCTGCGGTGACTGGCGAGATTAAGCTTGTCCTTTTCGACATGGACAACGTCCTCTGTGACTACGAGAGGGAAAAGCGCGTCGCCTTTCTTGCGGAGCTGGCCGGGATCACGAGTGAAGCCGTCTACAAGGCGATCTGGGAATCCGGATTCGAGTTTCTCGGCGACACTGGCGCGCTCGACGCTTCAGACTATCTGCGCGGGTTCGGCGAGCGCATAGGCTATTCCCTGTCGCTCGACGAATGGGTCGAGGCGCGGCGCCGTTCAATGCAGGCCAAACGCGCGATGCTGGAGATTGCCGGCAGCTTGCGCAAAACCGTCGACATTGCCGTCCTGACCAACAACACCACGCTGGTCGCTGACCATATCGACACTCTGCTGCCGGACCTGCGCCCGCTGTTCGGCGCTCGAATCTACACCTCGGCCCAGTTCAAGACGGCGAAGCCGGACCCGCGCTGCTACCGCCTCTGCCTGTCCGAGCTCAACGTGAGGCCGGAGACGGCCCTGTTCGTCGACGATGTCGCGGCCAATGTTGCCGGCGCGCGCGAGGCGGGTCTCTCCGCGCATCACCATACGTCGGTGCAGGCTTTCAAGCAGGCCCTTTCGGAGCACGGCCTGCTTCACGAATGACTCGCGCTCCGCCTTCCGGCGGCATCAAGCCAGATGGCACGCCACGAAGTGCCCGCCCGCCCCTTCCCTCAGCTCCGGCGCGCTTTCCGCACAGCGCGGCTGGGCGATCGGACAACGGGTGTGGAAGTGGCAGCCGGATGGCGGCTTCATCGGGCTCGGCACGTCGCCCTTGAGGCGGATGCGTTCGCGCTTGAACTTGGGATCGGGCACCGGCACCGCGGACAGAAGTGCCCTGGTGTAGGGATGCTGCGGGTTGCGGTAAAGATCGCTCGCCTTCGCGAGCTCGACGATGCGGCCGAGATACATCACCGCGACGCGATCGGAGATGTGCTCGACGACAGAGAGATCGTGCGCGACGAACAGATAGGTGAGGTTCAGCTCGGCCTGCAGATCTTCCAACAGGTTGATCACTTGCGCCTGTATCGACACGTCGAGCGCGGAGACCGGCTCATCGCAGACGATCAGCTTCGGTTCGACCGCGAGCGCCCGCGCGATCACGATGCGCTGGCGCTGGCCGCCGGAGAACTCGTGCGGGTAGCGCCGCATGTGCTCGGCCTTGAGCCCAACCTTGACCAGGAGACCCGCGACGCGCTCCTCGCGCTCTTTCGCGGACGAGGCGAGATTGTGGATGGTGAAGGCCTCGCCGAGGATCGCACCGACTGTCATGCGCGGATTGAGCGAGGCGAACGGATCCTGGAATACGAGCTGCATGTTCCGCCGCATCGCGCGCAGATCGTTGCCGCCGAGCTTACGCACGTCCTGGCCGTCGAAGGTGACCTCGCCGTCTGTCGGCTCGATCAGGCGCAGCACGCAACGCCCCGTCGTGGACTTGCCGCAGCCGGACTCGCCGACGAGGCCGAGCGTCTCGCCGCGATTGACGGAGAAAGACACGCCGTCGACCGCGTAGACGGTGCCAACTTGGCGCGACAGCAGACCGCCGAGCACGGGAAAATGTTTCTTCAGGCCGCTGACGCGCAGCAACGGTTGGCTCATGCCGCGCCTCCCAGAGTGGTATCTCCCAAGTGGCAGGCCACGCGATGCCCGGGCGCGATCTCGCGCAGCAGCGGCTCTTTCTCGGTGCAGACGTTCATGGCGAACTTGCAGCGCGGGGCAAAGCGGCAGCCAACCGGCGGATTGATCAAGATCGGCACCGAGCCGCCGATCGCCTCCAGCCGCGTCTTGTGCTCGCTGTCGAGATCGATGCGCGGGATCGAGCGGATCAACCCTTGCGTATAGGGATGGCGGGGATCGCCGAACAGGTCGTCGACGAGCGCCTCCTCCACCACCTTGCCGGCATACATTACGACGACACGCTGCGCGGTTTCGGCGACGACACCCATCGCATGGGTGATCAGCATCACCGCCATGCCGAAGCGGTCCTTCATGTCCTGGAGCAGGTCGAGGATCTGGGCCTGGATGGTGACGTCCAGCGCGGTTGTCGGCTCGTCGGCGATGATCAGCTTCGGCTTGCAGGCGAGCGCCATCGCGATCATCACGCGCTGGCGCATGCCGCCGGAGAACTGGTGCGGATAGTTGTGCACGCGGCCTTCGGCGTTCGGGATCTGCACCAGCTTCAGCATCTCGATGGTGCGCTCGAGCGCCTGCTTCTTGGTTACCGCTTCGTGCCGCCGCAGGCTCTCGGCAATCTGCTCGCCGATGGTGAGCACCGGATTGAGCGAGGTCATCGGCTCCTGGAAGATGAAGCCGATCTCCTTGGCGCGAACCTCGTCAAGCTGATTGCTCGTCAAAGGGACGAGATCGCGGCCCTCGAAGATGATCTGGCCGGCCGCGATCCGGCCCGGCGGCATAGCGATCAGTTTCAGGATCGACATCGCCGTCACGGTCTTGCCGCAGCCGGACTCGCCGACGACGCAGAGCGTCTCGCCGCGATTGACGGAGATGTCGACGCCGTCGACGGCCTGGAGGATGCCGTCGTCGGTGGAGAAGTGGGTTTTCAGACCCTTGATTTCGAGCAGTGGCGGCATCAGATCACCCGTCGCGCATCGAGCGCGTCACGCAAGCCGTCACCAATGAAGTTGATGGCGACCACCGCGATGAAGATCGCGCCGCCCGGGAACAGCGCCCAATGCGGGCCGATGTCGAGAAAATCCTTGGCGTCATACAGCAGCCGCCCCCAGGTCGGGGTATCCGGCGGAAAGCCGAGGCCGAGGAACGACAACGTCGATTCAGCGATGATGGCGGCAGCGACGTCGATGGTGCCGGCGATGATCACGGGGCCGAGCGCATTGGGCAGGATGTGGCGCACCACCTGCCGCACTGGACTGGCGCCGAGCGCTCGCGCGGCCTCGACGAATTCTTTCTCGCGGATCGACAGGAACTGCGCGCGCACGAGGCGCGCCACCGGCATCCAGCGGAGGCCGCCGATCACGAGCACGATCAGAATAAAGATGCCGCCCTCTGGGCCGAACGCGGCTTTCAGCCCGTCGCGGAAGAGATAGATGAGCAACAGCAGGAGCGGCAATTGCGGCAGCGACAAAAAGAGATCGGTGAGCCACATCAGCCCATGACCGAGCGCACCGCGCGACATGCCGGCGAGCGCGCCGATCAGCACACCGACAAAGACCGAGACCAGCATTGCGGCGAGACCGACCGCGAGCGAGATGCGCCCGCCATAGATCATGCGGGCCAGGATGTCCTGGCCGAGATCGTCGGTGCCGAAAGGATGGGCCAGCGACGGGCCCTGCATACCCGCGACGATGTCGATGTCGTCGATCTTGACCCGCCAGACGAAGGGGCCAATCACCACCGCCAGGATCAGGACGAGGAGCAGGAACGCACTGACTACAGCGAGCTTGTGGCGACTATAGCGCCGCCACGTCTCCCGCCAGGGCGAGTAAACGCGCCGCTCAGCGGAAGGAGATGCGAGGGTCAAGCCAGCCATAAAGGATGTCCGCGATGAGATTGAACAGCACGACGAGGCAAGCGAACACGAAGGTGACGGCCATCACCACCGGCGTGTCGTTGGACAGGATCGAGGAGATCAGCAGCGAGCCGATGCCCGGAATGCGGAAGATCTGCTCGGTGACGATGGCGCCCCCGAACACCGCCGGCATCTGCAACGCAATGAGCGTCACGACCGGGATCATGGCGTTGCGCATCACGTGCTTGACGATGACTTTGGTTTGTCCGAGGCCCTTGGCGCGCGCCGTGGTGACATAGTCGAGCCGGATCACGTCGAGCATCGCCGAGCGCACGAAGCGCGTCATCGAGGCCGCCTGGAACAGGCCGAGCACCGCCACCGGCATGATCGCCTGGCGGATCATCTCCAGCACCCAGTGGATTCCCGTGCCCTTGATGTCGGTGGTGTAGACGAAGGGCAGCCAGTCGAGCGTGACCGAGAAGATCAGGATGAACAGGATGCCCGTGAAGAAGGTCGGCAGCGAAAAGCCGACGAAGGCGAGCGTATTCGCGATCTGGTCGAACAGCGAATATGGCCTGGTCGCCGCGTACACGCCGACGGGAATCGCGATCAGGAGCGCAAGGATCTGCGCCGAGCCGATCACGTAGAGGGTCGCGGGCAGGCGCTGGAGGATCAGCGTGTCGACGTTCATCCGGCTGACGAAGGAGAAGCCCCAGTCGCCGTGCAGCATGGCGTTGAGCCAATGCAGGTAGCGAAGGTGAATCGGATCGTCGAGGCCGAACTTGGCCCGAAGTGCCGCCTGCACTTCGGGCGGCACGTTCGGATTGGTCGCCAGTTCGGAGAACGGATCGCCGGGGGCGAGCGCGAGCACGACGAACAGCACGACCGAGATTCCGAGCAGGCTCGGAATCGCGATCAGCAGGCGACGCAGAACGTATTGGCTCATAGGGAAATCCGTTTACGCCCGCGCGATCATGCCTCCCGGTACCAATCGAACAGGTTGTCGGTCTCGTTGGCCCAACCGCTAACGATGCAGACGAGGTTGTTGGCCGCGGCTTCCACCTTGAGGCGATGCTGCACGGGGATGAATACGACCTCCTGAATCAAGAGATCATTGGCCTTGATGTACAGCGCGGCGCGCTTGATCGGGTCCATTTCGGCTTCCGCCGCTGCGATGATCCCGTCGTAGTCCTTGTTGACCCAACGCGGAAAATTGGTGCCCTGCCACTTGTTCTCCTTGGTTGACACCCTGTCCGACGTATAGCGGCGCATGTGCTGCGAAGGATCCGGCTGGCTCATGGGAATCTGGAACATCTCCAGGTCCGCATAGAACTTCGGATAAGTGTCGGGATTGCCGACGTCCGAGGAGAAGAACACGGAGGCGACAACGGATTTGAGTTCGACATCGATGCCAGCCTTCTGGCAGGCTTGCTTGACGATCGCCTGAGTCTTCTGGCGCGGTCCGTTGATCGAGGTCTGGTACAGCAGCTTCAGCTTCTTGCCGTCCTTCTCGCGGATGCCGTCCGCGCCGGGCTTCCAGCCGGCGTCATCAAGAAGTTTCGCCGCCTTCTCGACGCTGAATTCCCAAGTGTTGTTCTTGGACACGAATTTCTCGGGACCGTTGAGGAAATTAGCGGTCGTGCGGCCGGCGCGGCCGTAGATGGCCTTTTTGACCGACTCGCGATCGACCAGCATGGACAGCGCCTTGCGCACGGCCGGATCGGAGAACAGCGGGTGCTTGGTCTTGATCGAAGAGCGTTCGCCATCGATCTCGGTGTTTGGATCGGTGAAATTGAGCGCGATGAACTCGGTGTCACCCCCCACGGCGTAGACCGCCTTGCCCTTGCCGCCCTTTTCCAAGCGCAGCAGCACGTCATCTTCGACCTGGATGTTGTAACCGAAATCGTATTCGCCGGTCTGGATCACCGCGCGCGCCGCCGAAACGGCATCGCCGCCGCCCTTCATCTCAAGCGTATCAAAGTAGGGGCGGTTGGGCATGTGGTAGTCGGAATTGATCACACCGCGCACGAGATCGCCGGGCTTGAATTCCACGAACTTGTACGGACCGGTGCCGACGGGTGACAGGTTGTTCGGCGCCTCGCGGGATTTGGCGCCCTTGTAGTCCGCAAAAAGATGTTTGGGGATGATGCAGTTCGGTGCGCCGACGAAAGCATCGGCCCAGAAGGGGGTCGGCTTGGCGAAAAGGAGGCGTACCGTGAGATCATCGATCTTTTCGACCTTGATGTCGCGGTAGGTGCCGATGGTGACTGCTGCGGTGGCGGGATCGCTTGCATATTCCCAGTTGAACACAACGTCGTCGGCAGTGAACGGCTTGCCATCGTGCCATTTGACGCCGGGCTTGAGCTTCCAGGTCACCGATTTACCGTCGGCGGCGAGCCCGCCGTTCTGGATCGAGGGAATCTCTGCCGCAAGAACCAGCTTCATGTTGCCGTCGGGGTCCCAGGAGGCGAGCGGCTCGTAGAACAGGCGCGAGCCGTCCTGGTCCTTGGTGCCGGTGGCGAAGTGCGGATTGAGCAGGGTCGGGCCCTGCCACCACAACAGCTTCAATGCGCCGCCGCCGCCTCGCTTGGTCGGCTTGTAGGTTGAGGCGCCCTCGGCCATAGCGACGCCGCCGAGCGCGAGGATCTGATTGGCCAGAGGAGCGGTGAGACCGACCGCGGCCATGTGCTTGATGAAGCCGCGGCGATCCATCCGCCCGTCCTTCACCTGGCCGATCATCGAACGCAGTTCTTTATCCAGCATGGTTGTCCCCCGTCTGGTTCCTATCGTGATGACGACGGCGGTCAGAGCTGCCGCCCAATTAGCTGGCAGTAGATGGCACACCGAATGGGGGGCGCGTCAACTGGGACCGTATGTATGCAAACGGTCTTCTGGCTGTCCGTTGGGCAGAACTGCCTTCCGTGAGCCCATCCATTCGGCAATCCAGCATCAAAACATGCTGGATTGCGCGCTGCACTGCGGAAAATTTGTTCGTCGGATCAGACTAAGTATCGATGCTCTACGTCACCGACATATCGAGCGGCGGCGCGACATGGTCCGGCAACGGACAGACGTAAGGCGTCTTGGCCGTCCGCCTCTGAAGATCCGCCTTGGCAGACTTGATCAGCTCCGGTTCCGTCAGCGCCTTGATACCGAGCCCGGCCATCGCCTTGGCGGCCTGCACCATCGCCTTGTGGGCATGCGGGCTCTTGCCCTGCGCCACCACCTGCCAAGTGTGGAAGGGCGTGCCGATTGCAACCGTCGGTGCGTGAACCTGCACGGTCGGAACCACCCAGCTCACGTCGCCCACGTCGGTCGAACCGACCAGCGGGTTGCGCTTGGCATCCAGCGGCACCAGGAAGTCGGCCAGCGGCCGATCGGTGGGCTCCATGCCGATCGCGTAGTAAACTGACGCAATGTCCTTGTCGGTCAGCGTCGCACGAATCTGGCTGGCAAAGCCCTTGTCCGCGTCGTCGAAATGCGGCGGTCCGAGGTCTTCCATGACACGGTGCAGCGCCTGCTCCAGCGGGGTATTCGGCAGGATGTTGGAGACCGCGGAGATGATCTTCATTTCCATCTTGGTCTCGGTCATCAGCGCCGCGCCCTGAGCGATCTTGGACACGCGCTCGACCAGCTCGTTCATGCCGGGAAGATCGCGGGCACGGATCGAATAGCGCACCCGTGCATGGGCCTGCACCACGTTGGGCGCGATGCCGCCGGTGTCGAGCAAGGCGTAGTGAACGCGCGCATCGCTCGGCATGTGCTCGCGCATGTAGTTCACGCCGACGTTCATCAATTCCACCGCGTCGAGCGCAGAACGGCCCAGATGCGGCGAGGCCGCCGCATGCGAGGTGCGACCGGTGAAGATGAAATCCGCGCGCGTGTTGGCGAGCGAGGGCGTGACCGCCACTTCCCAGAAACTGTGCGGATGCCAAGTGATGGCGATGTCGGCATCTTCGAACGCACCCGAGCGCACCATGAAGGCCTTTGCCGCGCCACCTTCCTCTGCGGGGCAGCCGTAATAGCGCACGCGGCCGGGCACCTTGTTCTCGGCGAGCCAGTCCTTCACCGCCGTCGCGGCGAGCAGCGCAGCGGAACCGAGCAGATTGTGACCGCAGCCATGGCCATGGCCACCGACCTCGATCGGACGGTGCTCGGCGACACCCGCCTCCTGGCTCAACCCCGGCAGCGCGTCATATTCACCCATGAAGGCAATGACCGGACCGCCTTCGCCCCACTCGCCCATCAGCGCAGTCGGGATGCCGGCGAGATTCTCGGTGATGCGGAAACCCTGATGACGCAGCTCGGCGAGATGCTCGGCGGCGGACCGCGCCTCGGTGTAGCACACCTCGGGCGTGCCCCAGATCTTATCGCTGAGGTCGATGAAACGCGCCTTGATCGTGTCGACGCCACGCCAGATGTCGCTGCGGTTATCCATGCTTCGATCCGTGATCCCTGGTCAAACGAAGCGGCAATGGTTAGCAGCTTCATTGCACCGCGCCTAGCACCTCGCCGGACACCAGCCATGCGACGGCTGCCGGATCAAAGGGCCGGCTGTCACCTGCGCACGAACCGTCGTTATGCCTTTCGAAGATTTCACGCGGCGTTCTCTGGAATAGTTGGGAACGAGGCTTTCAAGACGGCGTCCTCCGGCCTAAATTATGCGTGCTTCGCGCCTCGTTCCCCCGGCGACGGCGGAGCGATGCTCTCAGCCAGGAGAACTCCATGCCCGCACTGACCGAATGGAGAGTGCCACCGGCCAATCAGCCGCGTGCAAGCGATTATGGTTTCGATCTCGACCGCGCGCTCGCGTCCGTCGTCGGCCTGCACGCCATCATCCCGCCCGACGCCTTCAGCGCCGAGACGCTGGGCACCGAACGCGCCGGCAACGGCGTCGTGATCGACGACGGGCTGGTGCTCACAATCGGCTACCTCATCACCGAGGCGGAATCCGTATGGCTGCACCTGGCCGACGGACGCGTGGTCGAAGGCCATGCGCTCGGCTTCGATTCCGTCACCGGCTTCGGCCTCGTGCAGGCGCTCGGCCAGCTCGACGTCGAACCCTTGCCGCTCGGCACCTCGGCGGAATCGCGGATCGGCGATCGCGTCGTGGTCGGCGGCGCCGGCGGCCGCACGCGCTCGGTTGCGAGCCAAATCGTGGCCAAGCAGGAATTCGCCGGCTATTGGGAATATCTGCTAGATGAGGCCATCTTTACCTATCCCGCACATCCGAACTGGGGCGGCACCGCGCTTCTCAACGAACGCGGCGAGTTGATCGGCATCGGCTCACTCCAGCTCGAGCGCGAACGCGACGGCAAGGCCGAGCACGTCAACATGATCGTGCCGATCGACCTCTTGAAGCCGATCCTCGACGACCTGCGCAAGTTCGGCCGCGTAAACAAGCCGGCGCGGCCTTGGCTCGGGCTCTACTCGACCGAGATCGATAACCGCGTGGTGGTGATCGGCATCTCCGCCAACGGCCCGGCCGCGCGCGCCGAGCTCAAGACCGGCGATGTCATCCTCGCCGTGAACGGCGAGAAGGTCACGAGCCAGACCGACTTCTATCGGAAAATGTGGGCGCTCGGCGCCGCCGGCGTCGACGTGCCGCTCACCGTGCACCATGAAGGCGTCACCTTCGACGTCACGGTGACCTCGACCGACCGCTTCAAGCTCCTGAAGGCGCCGCAGCTGCACTGACGCAAGGCTTGAGGAAGTGGTTATGACCGAGGCCGTGGTGGACGACATCGTGGCCGTGCTGCCGCCGCTGCTCAATGCGCTGGAGGCGCTCGGCTTCTTCCAGCGGCATCTGCACCCGCCAGCCTTCGCCTCGGTGATGAACGCGATCGGCTCGCCGGACGAGGCGCTGCAAGCGGCGCGGGCAGCGATCGGCGACTGGCCGGAGCAGTTCGCCGGGCTGCGCGAGCGGCTCGATCGCGCTTGCAACGAGACGCTCGCCGCCTTTGCCGGGATCCGCGAGGTCGAGCGCGGCAATGGCGACCTCGTCGCCGTGTTCCGCGCGCTGCGCCACCTGCCGCGCGCGCAAGAGGCGCTCTATCCGCTGGCGGTGCAGTTTCCTCCCGTGAGCAGCTTCTTTCTCAACGCTGCCAATCGCGGAAGTGCCGACCTGTTGTCCCGGCTCGAAGGTGGCGCTAGCGAAAATACCGGCATCTTCCATGATCACAACGAGCCGGGCAGCCGCGGCGGCTTCTCGGTCTATGTGCCCGAATATTACACGCCCGATCGGGCCATGCCGCTGGTGATGGCGCTGCATGGCGGCAGCGGCAACGGGCGCGGTTTCCTGTGGAGCTGGTTGCGCGATGCGCGCAGCCTCGGCGCAATCCTGGTAGCGCCGACCGCAACCGGCCCGACATGGGCGCTAATGGGCGATGATGCCGACACGCCGAATCTCATGCGCATCCTCGAGACCGTGCGCAGCCGCTGGACGGTCGATGCCTCGCGCATGCTGCTGACCGGCATGAGCGACGGCGGCACCTTCTGCTACGTCACCGGACTCGACGGCGCTTCGCCCTTTACCCATCTTGCGCCGGTGTCGGCGACCTTCCACCCGCTGATGGCGGAGGTGGCGAACGCCAAGCGCCTCCAGCGCCTGCCGGTCTTCATCACCCACGGCAAGCTCGACTGGATGTTTCCGGTGCAGACCGCACGGCAGACGCAGGCGAGGCTCTCTGCCGCCGGCGCCGACGTCACCTATCGGGAGATCGACGACCTCAGTCACACCTATCCGCGCGAGATCAACGCGGAGCTGCTGGACTGGCTGAATAGGACATGAACGATCCGTCCTTACCCGCGCCGCACCGCCGCGGAACAATCGCTCCGCACCGACGTTATCGCTCGTCACCGGAGGTTCGCCATGCAGACTGTTTTCGGAATGATCCTCGGCGCGCTGCTGCTTGCGGGCGGGGTCTACGTCTATGATTCCATGCAGACGTCGTCGGTCGCCAATGGCGAGGTCGCGATCACCAATCGCACCATCGTGAACTGGGATGTCGCCAAGGCCGATTGGGACGCGCTGCGGGACCGCGCGCACAAGGACTGGGTCCGGATCTCGTCGAAGTAGCGACGCGGTATCATGAACAAGGCGCCGTCGCGAACTCCGCGGCGGCGCCTTTGTGTCGGGTGATGACTATCGCCTGGCTCAGTTCATCTTGGCCTTGCGCGCGTCGGCAATGACCTGCTCGAACTCGTTCATGCTCAGCACGCCGGGTACGCGGTATTTGCCGACGATGAAGGACGGCGTGCCTCGGAAGCCGAAGGCTTCGGCCTGCTCGTTGTTGCGCTTGAGGATGGCGTCGATGTCCTTGGCGTGGCCGGCGAGATCGCGCTTCAGGCGGTCCATGTCGACACCGGCGCCAGCAAGAATCTCGTTGATGCGCGGCTCGGTCAGGCGCGAGCTGACGCCCATCATGGCGTCGTGGGCCTGATGGTATTTGTCCTGGAATTTCGCCGCCAGCGCGGTCCGCGCCGCCGTGACCGAGACCGGCCCGAGGATCGGCCAATCCTTCATCACCAGCCTCACCTTGCCGTCGTCCTGGACGACTTGGCGCAGCTCAGGCTCGAGCTTGCGGCAATAGGGACAATTATAATCGGACCATTCGACAATGGTGATGTTGCCGTCGGGATTGCCGGCAACCGGCGTGTCGGGATCACGCAACACCTTGGATTCGGTCAGCACCTCGTCGTCATTGACGGCGGCGCGGGCGAAAGTGATCCCACCAGCCGCCAAGGCGCCTGCCCCGATCAACGTCAACGCCGCGCGCCGCGTCGGCACTAGGCCCTTATTGCCAAATCCAGCCATATCTCGTCCCGTTTCGGTCCCATCGCTGCAAATACGATCCGCGACCGAGAGTTGTTACGGCTCATATAGAGCGTCGCGGGCGCGATGTCATCGCCATGCTATGCGTGGATTGCGGCTGGCGTTGGCGACGCCGCGTCGCGCGGCAGCATCGCCATCAGCGTGCCGGTCATGGAAGCGATCAGCGTCGCCTTGCCCTCATGCTCGGCAAAGGCCCTGGCTTCGCAGAAGGTCAGCGTGCGGCCGGGTTTGACCACCGCGGCTTTGAAGACAAAGCGCGCGCCGCGAGCAGGTGCGAGCAGCGTGGTCTTGAATTCGACGGTGAGGATGTCCGCTTGACGCGGCATCAGGGTGAACGCGGCGACGCCGCAGGCATTGTCGAGGCCTGCGGTGATGATACCGGCATGGACAAATCCGTTCTGCTGCGTGAAGGCAGCCGAATGCGGCATCGCCAGCTCCACCTCGCCCGGGCCGAGATGAATGATCGAGATACCAAGCGTGTGCATCGCCGGCTGGGCCGCGAACATCGCCGTGGCCGCAGCTCGATAATCCGGGTTTTTCGGCTTGAATGCCATCGTCGTTCACGCCTCCCCGCCTTATCCTTTTCTTCCGCCTTCGTGTTGATACGGTAGCGTATCAGAGCTCCACCGCGCTAGCAATACGGCACCGTATCAAGAACCGGCGAGGCTTTCTTCATGAGCGACGGCAAGGGCGATGTCTGGGTCGAGGCAGGGTTTACCGAGCTCGCCCGCTCGGGCGTCGAGGGCGTGCGGGTGGAGGTGCTCGCCAAGAACCTCGGCGTCACCAAGGGCGGCTTCTACCGCCGCTTCGCCGACCGCGCCGCACTGCTCGAAGCGATTCTGGAACGCTGGCGCGAGGGACGCGCCACGGCGATCGCGCAGCAGACGAGTCTCGACGGACAAGAGCCCCGCGAGCGGCTGAAAGCGTTAATCCAGCTCTATTCCGAGCGGCTCAATCCGGAGGGCATGGCGATCGAGCTCGCGATCCGGCAATGGGCCCGTTCGGATGAGGGCGCGGCGGCGGCGGTGGCGAGCGTGGATGCCGCGCGGCTCAAGCACGTCGCCGAGCTCTATCGCGCGACCGGCCTTGCCGCCGAGGAGGCCGAGGCGCAGGCCTTCCTGTTCTACTGCTTCATCTTCGGCCAAAGCCTCTTGTTCGTCGAGCGCGGGCCGCGCAAGCGCTCGCAGCTTGTGGCCAAATCGGCCGAGAAGCTGCTCGACTAAGCGAAATGGCCGGAGCTTTGCCCCGGCCATCGCATTGCTTTCGAAGCTCAGGCGGCTGCGCCCTTCAGCTTCTTGGTGCATTCGCTGTAATAGCCGCCGCCCTTCTGGATCCACTTCAAGCCGCCATTGCCATTTGTGGCCTTGTTGGCATTGTACTGGTCGACGCAGGTGTGGAGCCGCGCCTTGCCGGGGGTCTCCTTGGCGTATTTCGGATCGACCGCGTTCGGATAGATCGCAGGTCCAGCGGGCAGCGTCGGCGCGGCGGCGGGCGCGGCTTCCTTCTTCGCCTGCTTCGGTTCGGCAGGAGCGGCGGGCGCAGCCGGAGCAGCTGCGGTGGGCGCAGCGGCTGGCGTTGCGTCTGCACCGCATTGGGCCTTGCGGAAGTCATTCCACTTCATGGTGCCGAGCGAGCCATCCTTCTTGGCCGCCTGATATTTTGCGCTGCACTCCTGTGCGGTCAGTGCCTGCGCCGGCGCGCTCGCCACCAATGCCGCGACAGCCGACGCTGCAATCGAACACAACAATTTTGCCTGAATGGTCATCCCTGGGTCTCCTCCTTGGTCTTCCCGACGAAAGTGAAACGAGGATTGCTATCCTAGCGTGTCGATCGCTTGCGACAAGGATGCGATGGGTTTGCGCCGGCAAAATTTAGTCGTGGGGCCGTTCGACTCATTCATGTCGCGTTCAGCAACGCAGGCCGACGTTCCCAGCCCCTCGCAATTCAACAAGAGTGCAACACATGACCGTCACCTCCCGCCTCGCCGCCCTGGCTCTCGTCTCCTTGCTCGCCACCGGCAGCGCCTTCGCCCAGACCGCCGCGCCGGCCGCCAAGACCGATACAAAGACCGACACTGCTGCCACCGCCGACAAGAAGGCGTCGAAGGAGCGCTCGGCCGAATCGCTTGAATGCTCCAAGCAAGCCGACGCCAAGGCATTGAAGGGCAAGGAGCGCAAGAAATTTCGCCGCGAGTGCATGAAGGAAGCGAAGGCCGGCACTGCCGCCCCCGCCACCGCCGACAAGAAGTAAGTCCGTCACGATCCTCCGCCAGCATCGGTGAGAGGCACGCGCATTGCGGCATGACGAGCCTGCAATTGTGTGCCTCTCGCTGATTTGCGATAAGGTGACGTGAAGCAAATCGTCGCCTCCCTGCCGTTCGAATGGCCGAGCCGTGCCAACGTCTTGAGCACGATCGAGACGCTTGTCGTCGGCACCGCCGGTGGCCTCGTGTTTCTACTCGCCGGCCTGCCGGGCGGGCTGATCTCGGGCTCGATGATCGCGGTCGGGATCGCGGCAATTGCCGGTCGTCAGCTGATGCTGCCGCCGATCCTGACCCAGACCGTGCTGGTGCTGCTCGGCATCTCGCTGGGCTCGGTGGTCTCGCGCCATCTGATCCAGCAGGTCAGCGCCTATCCCGTCACCATCGGCCTGCTTGCGCTCGCGACGTTCTGCTCGACCTTCGGCTCGAGCTATTACCTCCAGCGCGTCCATGGCTGGGACCGCACCTCGGCTTTCCTCGCCGGCAGCCCCGGCGCGCTTTCGCAGATCACGATCCTGGCGGTCGAACGCGGCGCCGACCTGCCGGGCATCGCGGTGGTGCAGACCATGCGCGTCATCATCCTCACCGCGGCGCTGCCGATGGTGCTGGCGATCGCGGGCGTGGTGCCCTCGGCCGCACCGTCGCTGACGACAACCATTGCATCGCCGCTCGACCTCGTTGCGCTGGCCGCAGCCTCGCTGGCGCTGGCGCTGTTTCTGCGGCTGATCAAATTTCCGGCGAGCTGGATGTTCGGCGCGATGATCGCCTCCAGCGTGTTGCATGGCGCCGGCTGGGTCGAGGGCGGCCTGCCGGGCTGGGTGCGCGGCGTGGCGCTGGTCGGCATCGGCGCCCTGATCGGCAGCCGCTTTGCGCGGATGCGGATCAAGACTTTGGCCGGCCATATCAACGCGGCGCTGGGCTCGTTCGCGGTCGCAATTGCCGTTTCCGCCATCTTCGTCGGCATCGTCGCGCTCACCACGCAGGTGAAATTCTCCGATGTCGTCGTCGCTTTCGCTCCGGGCGCGATGGACGCGATGCTGGCGCTGGCCCTGACACTGCACATCGACCCGATCTTCGTCGGCGCCCATCACCTGTCGCGCTTCGTCTTCGTGACGATAGCGACACCTGGCATCGTGCACTTGTTCGGTCGTACGCAGGATGACGTGGACGATTGAGCTCAGCGCTTCGCCGTCCGCACAAATCCCCATGCAGCGATCGCGGCCATCAGCAGCGAGATCAGCACGTTGTAGCCGGCAAGCGAGAGGCCGAGGAAGCGCCACTGCACCTCGTCGCAGCGCACCACCTTCACGGTGTCGAGCCGCGAGAAAAGGTCGCCAGCGTTACCGAGATTGACGACGGGACCGGAGCAATCGGTCGGCCCCTTCCAAAATCCCCATTCGACGCCGGAGTGATAGGCGCCGAGACCGGCATTGGCGAGCGTCGACAGCGCGAGAATCGCTAGCGCAACGAGCAGCAGCGGCCGCGGCGCGCCGCTTCTGGCCCCGAGCACCGTGAGGGCACCGAGCGGGATCGCGAGGTAATAAGCGTAACGCTGCTCCAGGCAGAGCGGACAGGGCAGGATCTCCAGCACGAGCTGGAAGAACCAGGCGCCCGCGATCGTGGCCGCGGCGATCAATGTGACGAGCAGCGAGGCCGTCAGCGCGGGACCGGCGCCAGTCGGCTTGAACGCTGGTATTGCGGCACTCCGGGTCGTCACGGCAGCCTCTCTCCGATCGGTCGCGCTCCAAGCCTCTAACTCCGGCTTATGTGGCTGTCGAGAACGGCCGGGATCACTTTGGCGCGGGTTGACCCCATCCTGTCCATGGCTATAGTCCGCCGGCTTCGCGACGCCCTCATCCGAGCGGCCGACCGAGGGCCCCTGTGGCGGAACTGGTAGACGCGCTCGACTCAAAATCGAGTTCCGCAAGGAGTGCTGGTTCGATTCCGGCCAGGGGCACCAGCCTTCGCTGCTTCGCAGCTACGGCTAGGCGAGCCTGGCACCGGTCTATCCATGCGAAGCAGCGAAGGCTGTCCCGCCGAAGCCTTGGCGAAGGCGGACTGGCTCAACGTAGCGCGATCTAGCCCTTCTCCCATCCCCACTGTATAAGCCGGTAGCTTCTTCTGTAACTCGAAGGAGCTCACATGAACGATCTGCACGCGTGGCTTTCCCAGCAGCACCACGGTTTGCGGACCTTCCAAATCTTCCAGCAGAAGCTCGAGACGCTCGGCCGGGACGATCCCGCCCAGCGCGGCCTGTGCCGCCTGCTCAGCGGTGTCGTCGGCAGCTATGTCGAGGCCTTTGACGAGGCCCCGCTGCCGGTCGAAATTGCCGACACCGCTTATCGTCGCCTGCTGACGCTGGTCGACAGCCTCGATCTCCACGGAGATGGCGCAAGGCGGCTCGCCGACATCAACCGCGTCGCGGCCTGCGAATTGTGGCGGTGATCGGCAGGACGAGCGTGCACGCTTCCATTGTCAAACAGGGCGAGGCGCGCCTGTACAGCCTCGCGACGCATGACGCCCGAGTCTTGAGCTTCTCTTGACGCCCCGTCCTTGGAAAGGGCGCAGGGAAGACCGAGTGCCGGCTGGCACCCGCGGTCCGCTGTGCGCAAATTGCGCGAAGACAAATGCACAGCGGCATACAGGGCAGCCTGGACATCCCGGCCTTCCCTGCGCAGTGGTTTGACGGCTTATGGCGCGCTCTCCCCGGGGAGCGATGCACTCTTGCCCCCGTCGCCTTGCGAGATAGCTGATGCGCTCGCCCGGTCGGGCCGCAACATCACCGCAAGCCTTGACGCACAGACCCCGGGCGCCAGGACCACACGCTTTTGCCGTACGCGAACCGCACCTGTCGTGCGCGCGCTGCTCAACCGCTCACGGGCCAAGCCCGCCCTGCGATTGCCTGCGCGCCGATGCGCTCCACGCCCACCGCCACCCCGCCCGCGTATCGTGACGATCGCGAAACGCCCCTTATCCATGGACCGGGATGGCAGATCACATACGGCATTTCCGAATTTCTGTCAATCAGAATTTAAGCGACCGAGCTCCCGATTTCGCTGCACCCGGGCGCGGCGGCGATCGCATGTCCTTCGCGGCGGCCGCAACGCGCGCCTTGTCTTCCAGACGACGCTTCTAATGGTGTCCTCGGGATGCAGCTAAACGGCACCTGCGCTTTGAAGTCGCTGCCGCGCTCTCCGTCCGGGTCCTGAGCGCCAGCCCAGGGCGGGTCGAAGCATGCGCGGCTGGGAAGCCACTCCTCAATCCGCCCTGCATGGCGTTCGACTTCGCTTCGCCATTACCTATATCGTGCGGCAACGATTGCTGAAGCAATGAGCAGCTTCGATGGCAAAGAGACGCATGACGGAAGCGGACACCGACGACCTTCCCCGCTACTTCGTCTGGGTGCGAGGCCTGGAAGGCCCCGAGCCGCAGAAATGGATGACGATGGAGTTCGGCGTCGGCGAATGGAAGCGGACGCTCGTTCTGGCTTATCTGGAACTGCCGGAAGACGAGCGGCCCCTATCCTTGTCGGTGCTGGCCCGGCGCTATCCGCCGCCGCGGGTTGATCCTTCGTGAGCCGGGCTACGGTGTGTCCTCATAAGCGTCGGCTCCGCAAACCAGAGCGGAAGTCACTCCGCTTGAGCGTGATCGGCGGCCTGTGATCATGAACACGCCCGAATGTTATATCGTGATGGTCACTTGCGGCTCGTCTCGGGCGATTGTCGTTTTGATAGTTCGGAGCTTGTTAGGCGGCGCACCGGCGCGTGCTTGCGTGCGGCAGACAGCCGCCGAGGCGAAGCCCCCGCTCGACCTGCCGATCTGGCCGGCATGGAGCCGACGTTTATCCTGAGCGCTGAATTGGACCCCACCAGCTTCGCCTGGCTCGCGCTGCGCCGCCACTTCCTTTCCGTGGCATCACACTCCAGAAGGCAAGCCGTCCATTTTCAACCGCAAACGGTTGTAACGGTGCCACTTTACGCTTCAGCCATCGCGTTTGATTTCGGTAGCGTCCCGACGAAATTGCGTCTAGGCTATTTGTCGATTGGTTCCAAACGACGAGGCTCTGTTCGGCGAAATTGTTGAATCCGCGGACGAGCGCGACATTCCTCGCGAGGATCAATGAAATCAGTGCCTTCGTGCGTTGCTCCATGTTCGCCGAACACTGCCAATGACGGCGGTACGACGACGTTGAGCAGTTGCGCACAGCAGGACTCTGATCCCTCAATAAGCGCTGTCCCCGAGTTCGAAAGACCTTTCCGAGCCGTTCTTGTGGCTGACGTGGTCAGCTACACTCGGCTTATGGAAGCTGCAGAGGTCGAGACGCATAGTCGTTATCGGGCTCTTCGTGTGGGCGTAATAGACCCTGCCTTGGTTGGTCGCAGAGGCGAGATTGTCAAGAACACTGGTGACGGCTTCGTCGCGGTGTTCGAAAGCCCGCTAGATGCCCTCCGCTGCGCCTCTGAGCTGCAGCGGGAAGTCACTGGGTTTGAGGCTCAACAACCTCCCGAGCGCCGCATCGCTTTTCGCATCGGTGTCCATTGGGAGCCGGTTATCTTTGATCTGAACGATGTTTATGGACATGGCGTCAATATCGCAGCACGCCTGCAATCCGTCGCTCCCGCTGGCGGCGTTGTGGTCTCCTCGGTCCTCCTACGGATGGCCCCCGACCTGAGCGAGTTCAAGTTCGACGATTTGGGTGAACTCCATCTCAAGAACCTGTCGCGGCCTGTTCATGCCTTTCTCCTCCTCATGCCGGGAGTAGAGCGCAGCACAGTGCTTGGCGCTTCTAGCAAGCCCTCGGGGCGCGCCAAATTACCTTCCATAGCCGTTCTTCCGTTCACGAATATCTCCTCGGAGGTCGACGACAGCTATTTTGCCGAAGGCTTCGTCGAAGATATTATTGTTAGCCTGAGTAATATTCAGGAGCTCCTGGTCGTATCACGTGGGTCGACAATGCCGTTCCGTCGGCGAGCAATCGATCCCATTGAGGTGAGTGAAAAGCTTGGCGTTCGCTATTTCGTCAGCGGTCGCGTTCGCCGCTCGGGGAAGCGGATCCGGTTCTCGGTCGAATTGGTCGATGTCACCTCCGGATCCGTAGTGTGGGCGGAAAATTATGACACGGATCTTGCTGAGGTCTTCGGTATACAGGACGAAATCGCCACGAGCGTCGTCGAGAGAATCGCCGCTTACGTCCGCCGGGCAGAAGTCAAACGTGCTCTGCGAAAGCCCCCCAAGAGCCTGAACGCATATGACTATCTCCTCCGCGCGCTTGACCTGCTCTACAAATTTGATTTCGCAAGCTTTTCGCGAGCCAGGGAACTACTCGAGAAGGCCATAGAGGAAGACCCTGAGTACGCGGCGCCATACGCGTTCTCTGCGAAATGGCACAATTTCAACATCGCAGAAGGCTGGTCGTCAGATTTTGATGCGGATTCGGCTGCGGTGATCCGGCTGTCCAATTGCGCCATCGAAAGAGACCCGCACAACGCTCTCGCGCTCTCGATCCAGGGGCACGGGAAGAGTATGTTCTTTCGCGACTACGACAGCGGATTGGATCTGTGTGAGCGTGCTCTCGCTATATCGCCCAGCAACTCGTGGGCATGGGTGTTCAGTAGTGGGACACCCGGCTTCATCGGCGATGCTCCAACCGGAATTGCCCGGGCGGAACGCGCTATCCGGCTATCGCCGCTTGGCCAACAGGCCTTTTTCAATTTCTGCCTGCTCGGCCAAAATCATTATCTGAACGCAGCTTTTGATGATGCCATTCGCTGGTCGAAAAAGTCTTTGAATCTCAGTCCACGTTTTGGAAACGCCGCACGAGTCTTGGCCGCCAGCCTGGTCGCTGTTGGTCGCGCGGATGAGGCGCGGCAAGTGTCGCTGCACCACAAGCGGATCCTGCCCGCCTTTAGAGTATCGGACTACGCACGCCGTTGTCCGTTCAAGGAGCCTCAGGCGTCTTTGTATGTAGAGCGTTTAAGAGCAGCTGGGTTGCCGGATTGAAGGGGCAGGAGCCCAGCTCAGGTTGTTAGCCCCTCGATGGAGAGCACCATGACTGATGTCGAAGGCGGCGGAGGT